>NZ_JBFACE010000015.1:0-183899 GCF_040640655.1 Streptomyces sp. NPDC021749
AACGCGCGGTCGCCGGTGGCCAGCGCCTCGTCGATCATCAGCACGTCGTGGTCCTTGGCCGCGGCGATGGAGAACCGCAGCCGCGCGGCCATACCGGAGGAGTAGGTGCGCATCGGCAGGGAGATGAAGTCGCCCTTCTCGTTGATGCCGGAGAAGTCGACGATCCCGTCGTAGCGCTCGCGGATCTGCTCGCGGGACATGCCCATGGCCAGGCCGCCGAGGATGACGTTCTTCTCGCCGGTCAGGTCGTTCATCAGGGCCGCGTTGACCCCGAGCAGGGAGGGCTGGCCGTGGGTGTAGACCTTGCCGCGCTCGGCCGGCAGCAGGCCGGCGACGGCCTTGAGCAGGGTGGACTTGCCCGAGCCGTTGGAGCCGATCAGACCGATGGACTCGCCCCGGTAGGCGGTGAAGGACACACCCTTGACCGCGTGCACCTCGCGCACGCCGGTGGAGGGCTTGCGGCGCACGATGCGGTTCAGGGCCGCGGTCGCGCTGCCCTTGCCGGCCCCGGTGCCGTAGACGCGGTAGACGATGTGCAGATCGTCCGCGATCACGGTCGGGATCCGCTCCTGGGCGGCCGCCGTCGGCCGCACGCCGTTGTTCTGCTCAGCCACGTCCGTACCGCTCCTCAGCCTTCCAGAAGTACACAAAGCCGGCGACGCCCATCAGCAGCGCCCAGCCGCCGGCGGACGCCCACACGTGCGGGGGCAGCTTGTCCGCCGTGAAGCTGTCGATCAGCGCGAAGCGCATCAGGTCGATGTAGACCGCCGCCGGGTTGGCGTTGAGCAGGACCTCCACGAACTGCGGGACGTGCTTGCCCTTGAGGATCAGGTCGATGCTGAACATCACGCCGGACGCGTACATCCACGTCCGCATGATGAACGGCATCAGCTGCGCCAGGTCCGGGGTCTTGGAACCCAGTCGCGCCATGACCATCGCCAGGCCCGTGTTGAACACGAACTGGAGCAGCAGCGCCGGCAGGACCAGGAACCACGACCAGGTCGGCAGCTGGCCGAAGCCCAGCAGGATCAGGACCAGCACACCCATGGAGAACAGCAGCTGCTGCAGCTGCATCAGGCAGAACGAGATCGGCAGGCAGGCCCGCGGGAAGTGCAGCGCCCGCACCAGGCCGAGGTTGCCGGAGATCGCCCGGGTGCCGGCCATCACCGAGCTCTGGGTGAAGGTGAAGATGAAGACGCCGGTCACCAGGAACGGCACGAAGTCGGGGACGCCCTTCCTCGTACCGATCAGCAGACCGAAGATCAAGTAGTAGACGAGCGCGTTCAGCAGGGGCGTCGCCACCTGCCAGACCTGCCCCAGCTTGGCCTGGCTGTACTGAGCGGTCAGCTTGGCGCTGGCGAAGGCGGAGATGAAATGCCGCCGGTGCCACAGCTGCCGGACGTACTCGGGGAGGCTCGGACGCGCCCCGCTCTGCGCGAGCCCGTACTTCTGGGCCCGCTGCGCCGCGGTCAGCCCTTCGTCGGAAGCTGCCGGGGCACTCATGGCGACCGCACTGTCGTGCGTGGTCTCGCTCACAGTTGACACTTTCGTCCTCAAGGTGCGCTGCCGGGGCCACGCCCCGGTTCGCGCCTGATGCTCTCAGATACGAGCTTGTCAGATGACGGGAGGGCGGCCCAGCCGGGTCAGTCGCCAAACGGTAGCCCACTTCATGGGACGCCTCGGACCGCACGGAGTGGCCCAGCCCTCCTTGAAGCCGCCCAGCCAGGCCCGCAGCGCCGGTCGCGAGGGGCGGCGGGCGAGGGTGAGCAGGAACCAGACACCGAGATAGACCGGAACCAGTGCGGCGGGGAGGTTGCGGCGGGCCAGCCAGACCCGGTTGCGGGCCACCATCCGGTGGTAGACCGCGTGCCGGGCCGGGGCCGTCGTCGGGTGGTACAGGACCATGTCCGACCGATAGTCGATCATCCAGCCGGCGTTCAGCGCCCGCCAGGCCAGGTCGGTCTCCTCATGGGCGTAGAAGAAGTCGTCGGGCAGCCCGCCGACCTCCGCGAACACCTTGGTGCGCACCGCGTTCGCGCCGCCGAGGAAGGTGGTCACCCGCGAGGAGCGCATCGGGTCGGACGCGCGCAGGCGGGGAACGTGCCGGCGCTGGGTCTCGCCGGTGTCCGGGTCGGCGATCCGGAAGCTGATGATGCCGAGCTCGGGGTCCTCGGCGAACGCCTCGCGGCACAGCTCCGCGGTGTCCTCCCGGGCCAGCAGCCCGTCGTCGTCCAGGAAGAGCAGGACGTCCATCTCGCGGCCGGCCGGCCCGAACGCCTCGATACCGACGTTCCGGCCGGCCGGGATGCCGACGTTCTCCGGGAGCTCGACGGTCCGCACGCCCTCGGGCAGCTCCGGCAGCGGCGAGCCGTTGCCGACGACGGCGACCTCGATCGGATCGCCGTCCTGCTTGGCCACCGAGTCCAGCAGCGCACGCAGCTCCTCGGGGCGGTTGCCCATGGTGATGATCACCGCACCGACGCGCATCTGGGACGCCCCCGTCACTTGAGCCTGCTGGAGGCGAGGATGGATACGAGGTGGAGCAGCGTCTGGACGAGCGCGATGCCGGCGAGCACGGCGACGCCCAGCCGCGAGAAGAACAGGTCGCCCCGGATCTGGTCCACCACCGCGAGGGCCAGGACCAGCAGGGACGCCTCGACGCCGAGGATCAGCCGGTGGAACTTCAGCGCCGCGGCGGCCTTCCGGGCCAGCGCCATACCGGACGAGCGCGGCTCGGACGCCGCCTCCTTCACCGGCGGCAGACCACCCTGGTGCCGGGCGACGCCGACCAGGTCGGTCTCGGCCTTGATCAGGATGGCGCCGAGCGCGGCGAGCGTGCCGAGGAAGGCCCACAGCCAGTCGATCCGCCCGGAACCCCACAGGTCGGCGGCGCGCAGCCCGAAGCCGACCAGGACCGCGGCGTCGCAGAGGTAGGCACCGACCCGGTCCAGGTAGACCCCGCCCAGCGAGAACTGCTTCTTCCAGCGGGCGATCTCGCCGTCGACGCAGTCGAGCAGCAGGTACAGCTGCACCATCAGCACGCCGAGCACGGCGCCCCAGACCCCCGGCACCAGAAGTGCCGGGGCGGCGAGGACGCCGAAGAGGGTCATCAGGTAGGTCAGCTGGTTGGGCGTGACCCGGGTGTTCACCAGGTGCCGGTCGATGCGCAGCGAGATCTCGCGCATGTAGAGCCGGCCGGCCCAGTGCTCGCCGCTCCGCCGGTCCTTCACCCCCGGGGGGTGAACGACCGGGCGGAGCTCAGCTACCGATGGCTTCTGCATAGTCGGCGTAAGCGTCCCTGATCTGGTCGGTGGACAGGTCGAGGTGCTCCAGGATCGTGTAGCGCCCGGGGCGGGTCTTGGGTGCGTACTCGACGACCTGGACGAATTCGTCGTCCGTGAAGCCGATCTCACCCGGCGTGACCGGCAGACCGTGCCGGCGCAGCACCTCGACCATCAGGTCACGGGTCTCCTTGTCCCCGCGCAGGTGCGTGGCGAACGCGGCGCCCAGACCGCACTGCTCGCCGTGGCTCGCCGCGCGCTTGGGGAAGAGGAGGTCGAAGGCGTGGTTGATCTCGTGGCAGGCCCCGGAGGCCGGACGGCTGTCGCCCGCGACCGACATCGAGATACCGGTGAGGACCAGGCCCTCGGCCAGCACCTGGAGGAAGCTGTCGTCGCCGACGCCGCCGGGGTGGCGCAGCACGGCCTCGCCGGCCTGGCGGGCCATGGCGGCGGCCAGCCCGTCGATGTCCTCGCCGGTCTCGCGGTGGGCGAGCTCCCAGTCCGCGACCGCGGAGATGTTGGAGATCGCGTCGCCGATGCCGGAGCGGACGAACCGGACCGGGGCCTCGCGGATGATGTCGAGGTCGATCACCACGGCGATCGGGTTCGGCACGCCGTAGGACCCGCGGCCGGCGTCGTTGTCGAGGGTGGCGACCGGCGAGCACAGGCCGTCGTGCGACAGGTTCGTCGCGACGGCGACCAGCGGCAGGCCGATCCGGGCGGCGGCGAACTTGGCGCAGTCGATGATCTTGCCGCCGCCGAGGCCCACGACCGCGTCGTAGTGCCCCTTCTTCATGGCGTCGGCGAGCTTGATCGCGTCGTCCAGGGTGCCGCCGCCGACCTCGTACCACTCGGCGCCCGGCAGCGCGGGGGCCAGCCGCTCACGCAGCCGTGCCCCCGAGCCGCCGCTGATCGCGATGGCGAGCTTGCCGGACGCGGAGATGCGCTGATCGGCCAGCAGGCCCGCCAGGTCGTCCAGGGCGCCGGCGTTGATGTCGACGACGACCGGGGACGGGATGAGGCGGGTCAGTACTGGCATGCGATGTCACGGCCCTTCGCCAGGTCGTCGTGGTTGTCGATCTCGACCCACTTGACGTCGCCGATCGGTGCCACGTCCACCTTGAAGCCGCGGTTGACCAGCTCCTGGTAGCCGTCCTCGTAGTAGAGGTCGGGGTCCCGCTCGAAGGTGGTCTTCAGGGCGTCGGCCAGCTCGTCGGCGGCGGAGCCCTCGATGAGGGTGACGCCGATGTACTCGCCGGTCGCCTCGGCCGGGTCCATCAGCTTGGTGATCTTCTGGACGCCCTTGTCGGGGTCCACGACGACCTTCATCTCCTCGTCGGCGAGCTGCTTGACGGTGTCCAGCGCGAGGATGATCTTCTGGCCGTTGCCGCGGGCGGCGAGCAGGGTCTTCTCGACGGAGACCGGGTGCACGGTGTCGCCGTTGGCGAGGATCACGTCGTGCTTGAGGGCGTCACGGCCGCACCACAGGGAGTAGGCGTTGTTCCACTCCTCGGCCTTGTCGTTGTCGATCAGGGTGAGCTTGAGGCCGTACTTCTGCTCCAGGGCCTCCTTGCGCTCGTACACGGCCTCCTTGCGGTAGCCGACGATGATCGCGACCTCGGTCAGGCCGATCTCGGCGAAGTTGCCGAGGGTCAGGTCGAGGATGGTGGTGTCCCCGTCAACCGGCACCAGAGCCTTGGGCAGGGTGTCGGTGTAGGGGCGCAGACGCCGTCCGGCGCCGGCAGCCAGCACGAGGCCGATCATGCGGGTTCTCCTTCATCGTGTACGGCGGGTGCTCCGGAAGAGACCCAGAAGCGGATGCTCTCGATGAGCACCAGCAGCGCAAGGACCACGGCCAGGGCCGTGAGCGCGATTGTGAAACCTTCAGGGGACAGCGCGGCTGCCAGGACGGTCACTGCGAGGACGCGTCCCTCGTGGCCGCCGGTTGCCCGGACCAGCCACCGCGGCGGGGCCCCGGTGCCACCGCGGATGCGGTAGACGGTGTCGTAGTGATGGTAGGCGACGGCCGCGACCAGCCCGAACGCCGCGGGGAGCGCTCCGGGCACGTCCGCGCGGGCCGCCAGAACGAGGATCGTGACGTACTCGCCGGCCCGGAAGAAGGGCGGCACGAGCCAGTCGAGGGCGCCCTTGAGCGGCCGGGACACCGCCGCACCGGCGAGCAGCGCGGAGCACACGGCGACGCCCACGGTGAGCCAGGACGCCGGGTCGTCCTCGAAGATCACCCAGACCAGCAGCACAGCGGCCGAGAGAAATGCCATAGCCGGGGCGAGGAACGAACCGGTCCGGCCGCGGCCGTGCGCACCGCGGGCGATCAGCTCGGCGAGCGGCCCGGAGTCGGCGAGGTCGGCCAGGGCCCGGGCGGCGCGGTCGGTGCGCCGGGCCCGCCGGGTCAGCGAGCGCAGCACCCGGCCGGCCGTGGTGTAGCAGGCGGCCAGCGCGCAGCCGAGGAGCAGGGCGTAGAAGACGATGCGCGGGGTGGTGGCCGCGGTGAGTACGGCGATCATGGCCCAGCGTTCGCCGATGGGCAGCACGATCATGCGGCGGACCCAGACCGTCCAGCCGACGCTGTCGAGCTTGTCGGAGAGCGCGGCGGTGGGGCTGGTGTTGCCGGTGGCGTCGTGGTTGGCCTCGTTGAAGGCGAAGTCGACGACATGCCGGCAGGTCTGCAGGACCATCGCGCCGAGCGCCAGGGCCCATACGTCGTCCCCGCCGCGGGCGGCGCCCAGCGCCAGCCCCGCGTAGTAGGCGTACTCCTTGGCCCGGTCGAAGGTGGCGTCCAGCCAGGCGCCGAGTGTCGAGTACTGCAGGGAGTAGCGGGCGAGCTGCCCGTCGGTGCAGTCCAGGACGAAGGAGAGGAGCAGCAGGATCCCCGCGGCGACGAAGCCGGCGCGGGTGCCGGTGGCCGCGCCGCCCGCCGCTATCAGGGCGGTGAGCAGGGAAGCGGTGGTGACCTGGTTGGGGGTGAGGCCGCGGCGCGCGCACCAGCGGGCGAGGTAGCGGGAGTACGGGCTGATGAAGAAGGTCGTGAAGAAGCCGTCGCGGGACTTCACCGCGGTGCGCAGCCGTACCGCCTCGTCGTCGACGGCCGCGACCGCCTCGCGGGCCTGCGCGCGCTGGGCGGGGGTGAGCGCGACGGTGGCGACCAGGCTGCCCAGCTCGACGCGGTGCAGCCCGACGTCCTCGCGGTCCAGGGAGTCGGTGAGCGTCTCGGTGAGGACGTCCGTGAGGTGGGCGGTGCCGGCGCCGACCGGGATCCGGCCGGCCGCGCGGGCCAGCGCGGGGCGGGCCGCGGCCTGGGCGGTGAGCGCGCCGGGCACGGCGGCGGCCGGGAAGCGGGGGTCGGTCAGCGCGAGCCGCAGGGCGTGCAGGTGGCCGACGAAGCGGGGGTCGACGAGGGCGACCCGCTCCTGGGCGGGCACCTCGGCGAGCAGCGCGGCGGCGGAGGCGGCGTCGTCCGCCGTACGGACGTCGAAGCCCAGCGTGCGCAGGTCGGCTTCGAGCGGCGACCCGGCGACCGGCGGACCGGTGAGGATGGCGGTCGACAGACGAACTCACTCCTTGGAGGCTGACAAGGCAGCGCCGGTCGATCCGCATTCGATACGGACTACCCGGGCAGCGGGCGTGGCACACCGGGCGCCCGGAGGGCCGGGTGGCACGTCGGCAGAGGCTATCGGATCGCCGGATGCGGCCGTTCACCGCGCATTCACCGCACGATCGAGTGACCGACGGCTGCGCCTGCCGCGATCATCATGGTGGATGGGGTGGCGCATGAACAACTGGCCCGCGGCCGGGGCCCTCGATCCGGTGCCGGTTATGAGCGGGCTGGTCACGGGGCGGGCGGGTTGTGCCGGGGGTGGTGTGGCGAGGGCCATGCCGGTCAGGGGTGATCACCGCGGGCCGGTGCGATGCCCCCTCCCGGGGCCCCGGGACCGTCTCGCGCGATGCCTTCGGACGGCCCTGGGGTGTGGCCGCTCTCACGGTGGGCCCCAGGTGGGCGCACTCCCGGCCGGACGCACGCAGGTGTGGCGCCGCGCACCCGCTCTGCCGGTGATGCGGACCCGGCTAGGGCAGACTTGACGTCGTAGACCGACGACAAGGATGGGCATGCCGATCACACCTGCCAACGGACAGACCGCCGAGGACACGGCGGTGCGCACGCCGGGCGGCGCCGCCGAACCGATCATGCTGGAGCTGGTCGACGAGGACGGTACGACGATCGGCACCGCGGAGAAGCTCGCGGCGCACCAGCCTCCGGGGCAGCTGCACCGGGCGTTCTCGGTCTTCCTCTTCGACGAGAAGGGCCGGCTGCTGCTCCAGCGCCGGGCGCTGGGGAAGTACCACTCCCCCGGTGTGTGGTCCAACACCTGCTGCGGTCACCCGTACCCCGGTGAGGCGCCGTTCGCGGCCGCGGCCCGCCGGACCGCGGAGGAGCTGGGCGTGGCGCCCGCGCTGCTGGCCGAGGCGGGCACGGTGCGCTACAACCATCCCGATCCGTCCTCCGGGCTCGTGGAGCAGGAGTACAACCACCTGTTCGTGGGGGTGGTGCGGGCCGAGCCGGCACCGGACCCGGAGGAGATCGGCGAGATCGCGTTCGTGACGCCGGAGGAGCTGGCCGAGCGGCATGCCGAGGCGCCGTTCTCCGCGTGGTTCATGACCGTGCTGGACGCGGCGCGCCCGGCGGTGCGGGAGCTCACCGGACGGTCGGCGGGCTGGTAGCCAGCGGGGTGAGCGGCAGCTCGGCCCAGATCGCCTTGCCGCCGCCGGCCGTGTGCTCGACATCGCAGGTGCCGCCCACCTCGGCTGTGACGGTCTTGACCAGCCACAGCCCGCGGCCCCCCACGTCGCCCTCGTCCGCCTCCAGGGCCTTGGGGCGGTAGGGGTGGTCGTCCTCGACGGCGACCCGTAGCCAGTCGGCGCCGATGGTGACCTGGACGGCGATCTGGGGCGAGAGCAGGGCGGCGTGCCGGACGGCGTTGGTGACCAGTTCGGAGACGATGAGCAGCAGGCCGTCCATGATGTCGGCGGCGACCGGCACGTGCTGTTCGGCGAGCAGGTCCCGGACCGCGTGGCGCGCCTGCGGCACCGAGGACTCCAGTGCCGGTGCGGTGAAGCGCCAGACACCTTCGTACGCGAGCGGGGAGGTCAGCTCGTCGGGGGGTTCTGCGGGGGGTCCGGAAGGCATCCTCACAGGAAGAGTGTTGGGAATGCGCTGGTCCGTGCCGGCCTGCTGAACACAAGTCAGCGTCTATCGACGGCTTTTGGCGGATTCCGAGAGTTTCCCGTGGGCTGAGGACCGGGCCTGCTCTCTTTGTGCCGGGTTCGTGGATTCCCCGGGGCCAGCACCCCCAAGATCCCGCCATCGGGGCGCCCGCCCGGCGACAGGGGCGGACAGCACGGCAGGCCCGGTGCCGGAGCACCGGGCCTGCCGTGTGTGCAGTAGCGGGGACAGGATTTGAACCTGCGACCTCTGGGTTATGAGCCCAGCGAGCTACCGAGCTGCTCCACCCCGCGTCGGTTTCCCCCACCTTACGGGGCGCCCGCCGCAGATCCAAATCGATGAACCGGCCACCCCCCGGGAGGCCGCCGCGGCCGCCGGCTCACACCGCGCGGTCGGTGATCCGTCCGGCCTCGACCTCGATCCGGCGGGTGGTGCGCACCGCGTCCAGCATCCGCCGGTCGTGCGTCACCAGCAGCAGCGTGCCCGGGTACGAGGCGAGCGCGGACTCCAGCTGCTCGATGGCCGGCAGGTCCAGGTGGTTGGTCGGCTCGTCCAGGACGAGGAGGTTCACCCCGCGGCCCTGCAGGAGGGCCAGCGCGGCCCGGGTCCGCTCCCCCGGCGAGAGGGTGTGCGCCGGGCGCAGCACATGGGCCGCCTTCAGCCCGAACTTCGCGAGCAGGGTGCGGACGTCGGCGGGCGCGAGGTCCGGCACCGCGGCCCGGAAGGCGTCCATCAGCGGCCGCTCGCCCAGACTGTGCCCGCCGAAGAGCCGGCCGCGGGCCTGCTCGATCTCGCCCACCACCACGCCGGGGCCGAGCGTGGCCTGCCCGGCGTCCAGCGGGAGCCGGCCGAGCAGGGCGGCCAGCAGGGTGGACTTGCCGGAACCGTTGGGGCCGGTGATCGCGACCCGGTCCGCCCAGTCGATCTGCAGGTCCACCGGGCCGAAGTGGAAGTCGCCGCGCCGGACGGCGGCCCCGCGCAGGGTCGCGACGACCGCACCGGCCCGGGGCGCGGCGGCGATCTCCATCCGCAGCTCCCACTCCTTGCGCGGCTCCGCCACCACCTCCAGCCGCTCGATCAGGCGCTGGGTCTGCTTGGCCTTGGCGGCCTGCTTCTCGGTGGCCTCGACCCGGCCCTTGCGGGCGATCTTGTCGTTGTCGGGGGCCTTCCGGCGGGCGTTCCTGACGCCCTTCTCCATCCAGTTGCGCTGGGTGTGGGCGCGGGTCTCCAGGGCGGCCTTGGTCTCGGCGTACTCCTCGTACTGCTCGCGGGCGTGCCGCCGGGCCCGCTCGCGCTCCTCCAGATAGGAGGCGTAGCCGCCGCCGTAGCCGTTGACCTGCTGCTGGGCCAGGTCGAGTTCGACCACGCGGTTGACCGTGCGGGTCAGGAACTCGCGGTCGTGGCTGACGAGGACGGTGCCGGCGCGCAGTGAGGTGACGAACTCCTCCAGCCGCTGCAGTCCGTCCAGATCCAGGTCGTTGGTCGGCTCGTCCAGCAGGAAGACGTCGTAACGGGAGAGCAGCAGGGAGGCCAGCGAGGCCCGGGCGGCCTGTCCGCCGGAGAGTGCGGTCATCGGCTGGTCGAGGCCGACGGTGAGGCCGAGCTGGGCGGCGGTCTCCTCGGCGCGCTCGTCGAGGTCGGCGGCGCCGAGGTCGAGCCAGCGGGTGAAGGCCGTGTCGTAGGCGTCGTCGGCGCCGGGGCGCTCCTCGGCCAGGGCCTCGGTGGCGGCGTCCAGGGCGCGCTGGGCCTCTGCCACGCCGGTACGGCGGGCGAGGAAGGCCCGCACGGTCTCCCCCGGCCGGCGGTCGGGCTCCTGCGGGAGGTGGCCGACGGTGGCGGTGGGCGGGCTGAGGGAGAGCGCGCCCTCCTCGGGGGTGTCCAGGCCGGCCAGCAGGCGCAGCAGGGTGGACTTGCCCGCGCCGTTGGCGCCGACGAGGCCGATCACGTCCCCGGGGGCGACGACCAGATCGAGGCCGGAGAACAGGACGCGCTCGCCGTGGCCGGCGGCGAGGTCTTTGGCGACGAGGGTTGCTGACATCAGACCCCCGATCGTAACCGGCCGCCCGGGCCGCGGTCGCTCTAATATCCGGGCATGGAACCGGGCCTCATGACGCACCTCAGCGACGGCACAGCGACCGTCACCATCAGCAACACGGGCAAGCGCAATGCGATGACCGTCCAGATGTGGCGGGATCTGCCGCCCCTGCTGGCACGGCTGGCGGCCGACCGCGCGGTGCGGTCGCTGGTGCTGACCGGTGCCGGCGGGACGTTCTGCGCGGGCGCGGACATCGCGTCGCTGCGCGGGGCGGCGGAGGAGTCGCAGGGGCTGGCGGTGGCGGCCGAGGAGGCGCTGGCGGCCTTCCCGAAGCCGACGCTGGCGGCGATACGCGGCTACTGCGTGGGCGGCGGCGCCCAGTTGGCGGCCGCCTGTGATCTGCGGTTCGCGGAGGAGGGGGCGCTGTTCGGGGTGACGCCGGCCAAGCTGGCGGTGGTCTACCCGGCGTCCGCCACCCGGCGGCTGGTCCGGCTGGTCGGGCCGTCGGCCGCCAAGTACCTGCTGTTCTCCGGGGAGTTGATCGACTGCGCGCGGGCGCTGCGGACCGGGCTGGTGGACGAGGTGCTGGCCGAGGGCGAGTTGGGCAAGCGGGTCGCGGAGTTCTCGGCCGTACTGGCGAGCCGGTCGCTGCTGACGCAGACGGCGGCGAAGGAGCTGACCGACGGGGCCTGGGACGTGCCGCCGGACGAGGCGGAGGCGCGCGGCGCCCACTGGGCCGCCGAGGCCCGGGCGAGCGGCGACACCGCCGAGGGTGCCGCCGCTTTCCTGGAGCGCAGGCCGCCGCGGTTCACCTGGCCCTCTTGAGGACGGTTCACCTGGCCCTCTTGAGGGCGGGGCGCTACGCCTGCCGTTCCTGCTCCCCGGTGAGCACGTACCGGCTGCGGTCCCGCAGCGCGGCGGTGGCCTCGGCAGGTGCCGTGTCCGGGGAGCCGGCGTCGTAGGGCGGCTGCGGGTCGTACTCGATGCCGAGCTGGATGACCTGGGCCGCGGTGTCCCCGGCGATCCGGCCGGCCAGTGCCAGGCCCATGTCGATGCCGGACGAGACCCCGGCCGCGGTGACGTACTTGCCGTCGAAGACCACCCGCTCCCCGGTGGGATCGGCGCCCAGGGCCGGCAGCTGGTCCAGGGCCAGCCAGTGGGAGGTGGCCCGGCGCCCCTTGAGGAGGCCGGCCGCCGCCAGGAGCAGCGAGCCGGTGCACACCGAGGTGGTCCAGGTGGTGGCGGTGTCCACGGTGCGGATCCAGTCGTGCAGCGGTCCGTCCGCCATGTGTGCGGTCTGCCCCGGGCCGCCGGGGACGACGAGGACGTCGGGCGCGGTGACGTCGTCCAGCGCGGCGTCCGCGACCAGCCCCACGGAGCCGAGGTCGCTGCGGTACGTCCCGGCGCGCTCGGCGACGAACACCGTCTCGGCGCCCGGGATGCGGCTGAGCGTCTCGTAGGGGCCGATGGCGTCCAGGGTGGTGAAGCGGTCGTAGAGGAGGATCGCGATCTGCATGGCGTTTCCCATCGGGAGTAGGGGCACATCGGGAGTAGGGGCACATCGGGAGTAGGGGCACATCGGGAGATGTGGCTCGGGCGGGTGGGCCGTTCAGCGGCCCGCGGGGGCCGGCTGGAAGCGGCGGCGGTATTCGGCCGGCGAGGCGGCCAGGGCACGGAGGAAGGCGCGGCGCATCGCCTCGGGGGTGCCGTAGCCGCACGTCCGGGCCACCTGGGCGATGCCGTCGGCGGTGTCCTCCAGGCAGCGGCGGGCGGCCTCCAGCCGCACCCGGTCGACATAGCGGCCCGGCGTCATACCGACCTCGTCGCGGAACGCCCGGGCGAAGTGCCGCGGGGAGAGCCCGGCGCGGGCGGCGAGGGCGTCGACGGACAGATCGGCGGCCGGGTTCTCGGTGATCCACTGCTGGACGTCGCGCAGCGGCCGCCGCTGTGCGGTCTGGGCGGCGAGCTGGGCGCTGAACTGCTTCTGGTTGCCCGGCCGGCGCAGGAACACCACCAGGTGCCGGGCGATGGTGAGCGCGACGTCCCGCCCGAGGTCCTCCTCGACGAGGGCCAGCGCCAGGTCGATGCCGGCCGTCACGCCCGCGGAGGTGGCCAGGTCGCCGTCCCGCACGTAGATCGGGTCGGCCTCCACCCGCACCGCGGGGAACCGCTCGGCGAGGGCGTCGCACAGCATCCAGTGGGTGGTCGCGCGCCGGCCGTCCAGCAGCCCGGCCTCGGCCAGCAGCATCGCCCCGCTGCACACCGAGACCTTGCGCCGGGCCCGGTGGGCGTTGTTCCGCAGCCAGTCGACCAGCCGCGGGTCGGGGGTGCGGGTGCCCTGGCCGCCCGGGACCAGCAGGGTGTGCGGCGGCCCGGCGGCGGCGAGCGTGGTGTCGGGGACCAGGGTCAGTCCGCTGGTGGTGCGCACCGGGGCGCCGTCCAGGGCGGCCGTGCGGATCCGGTAGGCGCCGGGGACGGCCTGCGCCGCGCCGCTGAAGACCTCCACCGGCCCGGTGACGTCCAGGGCCTGCACGCCGTCGAAGAGGACGACCAGCACCTCGCGCTGTTCCATGCCGTCCATCCTGGGCAGCGGCGCCGATGGCGGCAATGACGGGTTTCCCACCTTTCCTGCCATTGCCTGGTCAGGGCCCCTGCGGAAGCCGCCCCACAGGCCGTCGGGGCCCTGCCGCCGGCGCCATACCGACGGGTCGGTACCCTGCCCGCATGACCTCTCACAGCGCACTGCCCGAGCGGGCCGGCCGCACGTGCCACAACGTCATCAACCCCTTCCATTCCACGCACTACTTCGCGCCGGAGCTGCCCGCCGAGATGGCCGAGGCCGGGGTCGACGACCCCAAGGCCGGCTACTTCGTCTGCCGCAGCGCGGCGATGGGGGCGGTCGGCCCCGGCACCGTCGCGGCCACCTTCTACAACTTCAAGTACGACCTGATCGCCCGGCACCTGCCGGAGGTGTGGGCGAAGACCACCCCGCAGGCCGTGCTCGACGCCCGGCTGCGGGCCGCCGACGCCACCCTGCGCCGGCTGCTCGGCGACGAGGCGGTGGCATCGCCGGAGATGGCGGAGGCCGCCGAGCTGGCACTGCGCGCCACCGAGGCCTGTACCCGCCGGGCCCGCCCGCTCTACGCCGCGCACGCCGACCTCCCGGTGCCGGACGCCCCGCACCTGGCGTACTGGCACGCCACGACGCTGCTGCGCGAACACCGCGGCGACGGCCACCTGGTGGCGCTGCTGGACGCCGAACTGGACGGGCTGGAGGCGCTGGTCACCCACACCGCCACCGGACGCGGGATGAGCCACCGCGGCGTCCTGGCGACCCGCGGCTGGTCCGAGGAGGACTGGCAGGCGGCCCAGGAGCGGCTGCGGTCCCGCGGTCTCCTGGACGGCGAGGGCCAGTTGACCGAGGCCGGCGTCTCGCTGCGCAAGGACCTGGAGGAGACGACCGACCGCCTCGACCGGGCCCCGTACGAGCACCTGGGCGCGGCGGGCGTGGCCCGGCTCACCGAGCTGGCGACCGGTTTCACCACCGCCGTGATGAACGCCGGCGCGTTCCCCGCCACGCTGTTCGGCAAGTAGGCCGCGCGGCCACCGGGGTGTGCCGCTCCCCGCGCGGCCACCGGGGTGTGCCGCTCCCCGCGCGCACCCCGGTGCGGCCCACCGGCTGGGCGGCGCGACAGTCCGCTCGGTCACCCGGCACAATGCAGGCTCAAGCAAGAGCTGGAAGGCGGGCAGGATCAACGTGACGGCAGCCACTGAGCCCATCGGGGCCCTCGGGTCCATCGAAGCGCGGATCGCCGGGGAGCTCGGCGTCAAGGAGCGGCAGGTGAAGGCCGCGGTCGAACTGCTCGACGGTGGCTCGACCGTCCCGTTCATCGCGCGCTACCGCAAGGAGGCCACCGGGACGCTCGACGACGCGCAGCTGCGCTCGCTGGAGGAGCGGCTGCGCTATCTGCGGGAGCTGGAGGAGCGGCGCACCGCGGTCCTGGAGTCCGTACGGTCCCAGGGGAAGCTGGACGCCGCCCTGGAGGCGCAGATCCGCGGCGCCGACTCCAAGGCCCGGCTGGAGGACATCTACCTCCCCTTCAAGCCCAAGCGGCGCACCAAGGCGCAGATCGCGCGGGAGGCCGGTCTGGAGCCGCTCGCCGACGGGCTGCTCACCGACCCCTCCGTGGAACCGGCCACGGCCGCCGCGGCGTTCGTCGACCCGGACAAGGGCGTCGCCGATCCGGCGGCCGCCCTCGACGGTGCCCGCGCCATCCTGACCGAGCGGTTCGGCGAGGACCCGGACCTGATCGGCGAGCTGCGGGAACGGATGTGGTCCCGGGGCCGGGTGACGGCGAAGGTACGCGAGGGCAAGGAGGAGGCGGGCGCGAAGTTCGCCGACTACTTCGACTTCGCCGAGCCGTTCACCGAGCTGCCCTCGCACCGGGTGCTGGCGCTGTTCCGCGGCGAGAAGGAGGAGATCCTCGACCTCACCCTGGAGCCGGAGGACCCGTCGGAGGCCACCGAGGGGCCGAGCTCCTACGAGCGGTCCATCGCCGCGAAGTTCGGTATCGCGGACCGCGGGCGCCCCGCCGACCCCTGGCTGCTGGACACCGTCCGCTGGGCCTGGCGCACCCGCGTCCAGGTGCACCTGGGCATCGACCTGCGGCTCCGGCTGCGGCAGGCCGCCGAGGACGAGGCGGTGCGGGTCTTCGCGTCGAACCTGCGCGATCTGCTGCTCGCGGCGCCGGCCGGCACCCGCGCCACGATGGGCCTGGACCCCGGCTTCCGTACGGGCGTGAAGGTCGCGGTCGTGGACGCCACGGGCAAGGTGGCCGCCACCGACACGATCTACCCGCACGTCCCGCAGCAGAAGTGGGACGCCTCGCTGGCCACCCTGGCGAAGCTGGCCCGCGAGCACGACGTCGAGCTGATCGCGATCGGCAACGGCACCGCCTCCCGTGAGACCGACAAGCTGGCGGCCGACCTGATCGCGGCCCAGCCGGAGCTGAAGCTGACGAAGGTGATGGTGTCCGAGGCCGGCGCGTCGGTGTACTCCGCGTCCGCCTTCGCCTCCCAGGAACTGCCGGACCTGGACGTGTCGTTGCGCGGTGCGGTGTCCATCGCCCGCCGCCTGCAGGACCCGCTGGCCGAACTGGTCAAGATCGATCCGAAGTCGATCGGGGTCGGCCAGTACCAGCACGACCTGTCGGAGGTGAAGCTGTCGCGCTCGCTGGACGCGGTGGTCGAGGACTGCGTCAACGGCGTCGGCGTGGACGTCAACACCGCCTCCGCACCGCTGCTGTCGCGGGTGTCGGGCATCGGCTCCGGCCTGGCCGAGAACATCGTCGCGCACCGCGACGCCAACGGCCCGTTCCGCTCCCGCAAGGCCCTCAAGGACGTGGCCCGGCTCGGCCCGAAGGCGTACGAGCAGTGCGCGGGCTTCCTGCGGATCCGGGGCGGCGACGACCCGCTGGACGCCTCCAGCGTGCACCCGGAGGCGTACCCGGTGGTGCGCCGGATGGTGAAGTCGGCGGGCACCGAGGTCGGTTCGCTGATCGGCAACACGGCGGTGCTGCGCACCCTTGAGCCGGCCGATTTCGTCGACGACTCCTTCGGTCTGCCGACGGTGACCGACATCCTCCAGGAGCTGGAGAAGCCGGGCCGGGACCCGCGTCCGGTGTTCAAGACCGCGACCTTCAAGGAGGGCGTGGAGAAGATCGGCGACCTGGCGCCGGGGATGCTCCTGGAAGGTGTGGTGACCAACGTCGCCGCCTTCGGGGCGTTCGTGGACGTCGGCGTCCACCAGGACGGTCTGGTCCATGTCTCGGCGATGTCGCGGACCTTCGTCAAGGACCCGCGGGACGTGGTGAAGCCGGGCGACATCGTGCGGGTCAAGGTCCTCGACGTCGACATCCCGCGCAAGCGGATCTCCCTGACGCTGCGCCTCGACGACGAGCCCGGCAAGGGCGCCCCCACGGGCGGCGGCGAGCGCCGCGGCGGTGCGGGCGGCGGACGCGGGCCGCGCGACGGCGGCCGGGGCGGCGCGCCGCGGCAGCGCCAGGGCGGCGGCCGGCAGGGCGCCGGGCGCGGCAATGACCGCCGCGGCGGCGGCCGGGACGCCGGGCCGGCCAACGACGCCATGGCGGACGCGCTGCGCCGGGCCGGGCTGCTGGGCAAGGACGGCGGCGGCCGCTGACGGGCCGCCGGACCGGTCGGGCCCCGGGGAGTCTGCCGACACCCCGGGGCCTCCCCGTGTGCACCTCGTCAATCCCGTGGACGGGCCCGGCGGGCCGCCGTTAGTCTGCGTCCATGTCCAGCCCCGAGGCGTCAAGACGCTAGCCACCGGCCGTCCGGTGGCTCTCTCGCGTTGCCTCGCCGGCCCGGCGTTCCACCGTCGCGCCGCCCTCTCCTTGTGCTCCGCCGCCACCGGACCGTCGTCACCCGCCGTCAGCGCCGTCGTGCGCACGGCTTTCCCGTCCGACGTCTCGTCAGGACCGGTGTCGCTCCCCGCAGGTGCCCTGGCGTTCCGCTGCGCTCCTGTGAGGTGACGCGCGCCGGTCCCCGCTGTGGTTGCGGAGTGTTGCTGTGCCCTTCTTCCTGTATCTCCTCGGACTCGCCGTCTTCGCGCAAGGCACCTCCGAGTTCATGCTGTCCGGGCTGCTGCCGGACCTCGCCGCCGATCTGCGCGTCCCACTGTCCGCCGCGGGGTCGCTGACCTCGGCCTTCGCCGTCGGCATGGTCGTCGGGGCGCCGCTGATGGCGCTGCTCGCCCGGCGCTGGCCGCGCCGCCGGGCGCTGCTGGTGTTCCTGGTCACGTTCCTGCTGGTCCACGTGGCCGGCGCGGTCACCACCAGCTATCCGGTGCTGCTGGCCACCCGGGTCGTCGCGGCCCTGGCCAACGCCGGGTTCCTGGCCGTCGCCCTGGCCACCGCTGCCTCCGTGGTGCCCGCGGACGCCAAGGGCCGGGCCACCTCCGTGCTGCTCGGCGGCACCACCCTGGCCTGTGTCGCGGGCGTGCCCGCCGGCGCCCTGCTCGGTGCGGCGTGGGGGTGGCGCTCGGCGTTCTGGGCGGTCGCCGCGGTGTCGGTGCCGGCCGTGGTGGCGATCGTCCGGTCGGTCCCGGCCGACGGCGGGCGGGAGCCCGGCGGCCACGCGGTGCGGGCACGGGGCGAGCTGCGGACGCTGCGCTCACCCCGGCTGCTGCTGACCCTGCTCCTGGGCGCGCTGGTCAACGGCGCGACCTTCTGCACCTTCACCTATCTCGCGCCGCTGGTCACCGACGTCGCCGGGATCGGCGCCGGCCGGGTGCCGGCCGTTCTGGCGCTCTTCGGGCTGGGGGCGTTCGCCGGGGTGAGCGCCGGCGGGCGGCTGGCCGACACCCGTCCGGTGCCGCTGCTGACGGCCGGCGGGGCGGCGCTGCTCGCCGGGTGGACCGTGCTGGCGCTGACGGCCGGCAGCCCGGTGGCGGTCCTGCTGCTCGTCCCCGCCCTGGGGGCGCTGTCGTTCGGCGTCGGCTCCACCCTGGTGGCGCAGGCGCTCTACGCGGCGACCGGGGCGCCGGCCCTGGCCGGCGGGTTCGCCACGGCGGCGCTCAACGTGGGTGCCGCGCTGGGCCCCTGGCTGGGTGGCGCCGCCCTCACCACCGGGTCCGGCCACCGCGCTCCGGTGGCGGTCAGCGCCCTGCTCGTGGCCGTCGCGCTGGCGGTGGGCGGAGCGGCCCTGGCCGGCTCCCGCCGGCTCACCCGGCCCCGGCGTGCCCCCGGATGTGCTCCAGTTCCGCCGCGACGTCGGTGAGCGTGGCGCACTCCGGGTCGGCCCGCAGCTCGACGTCCGGCAGGCCCGTGCCCGGCCGGCTCCCCGGGTCCTCCAGGGCGTCGGCCATCGCGGAGAGCGCCCGGCACAGCCGCTCGGCCTCCTCGGTGCCCGGGCGGCGGGCACCGTGGTCGAGGCGTACCGCGCAGGCGGTCGCGGCGTCCACGATGCGTTCGGCGGCGGTGACCACGGCCGGCCAGTCGGGGTTGCGGTCCCGGGCGGCCAGGAGTTCGGCGGCGGCCGTCTCCGCGGCCGCCCGGGCCTCCGCCAGCGCCCGGTACGCGGCCCGGCGGAGCGCCAGCCGCTCGGCGGGGTCCGTACCGGGGCGGGCCGCCAGGACGTGCCGCAGGAAGCGTTCGGTGGCCCGCAGGGCCGCGGTGACCCGCTGACCGACCCGGCGGCGCGGGTCCGCGAGTCGCGGCAGATGCCCCACGACGAGCACGATGCCGCAGGCGATGGAGGTGTCGACGATCCGCTCGGCGGCGGCCTCCCGGGCCCCGCTGACGTACACGAACGACAGCACCATGAGGGTGATCGCCACGGTCTGCAGCGCGAAGTGCCGGATGGCGAACGGCAGCAGCGCCCCGCCCGCACCCGCCACCAGCGCGGGCCACCACTCCCCCGTCAGCAGCAGACCGGCCCCGGCGAAGACCAGCACCCCGGCGACGGTCCCGGCGAAGCGGTTGACGGTACGGGAGAACAGCGGGCCCAGGTCCGGCTTGACCAGGAAGGTGGCGGTCGCCGGGAGCCAGTACCAGTGGTCGGCCCGCAGCAGCAGCGCCACCGCCGCGCTCGCCGCGATGCAGAGCGCGACCCGCAGACCGTAGTCCCGGCCGGCAGGCCCGAGCAGTTCGTGCCCGCGCCGCGCCGGTTCCGGCCGCCCGGCACGCGGCCGGGTCCCCTTCAGCGGCTCGCTGCGGGCGAACGCCACCGCCGCGTCCAGCAGCGCCTGGTCGAAGGCGCCGCGGCCGGGTGTGCTGGTCGCGGGGGCGGACAGCCGGCCCGGTGGCCGGCCGGTGCGCAGCGCGGCGGCGAACCGGCGGGGGCTGTCGGCGACCCGGGCCGGCAGCGGGCGGGCCTCCCACAGCAGCGCGACGCTGGCCTCGCACAGTGCGGTGGCCGCGACGAACCGTTCGGCCAGCAGGAGTTCGTCCGAGCCGGCCGGACGGCGCAGCAGCCGGTCCGTCAGCAGGCGCAGCCGCAGCGCCTCGTCGGCGCGGTCCAGTGCGGCGGTGAGCCGGCGCCGGGCCGGCTCGGCACCGGTCCCGCCGGCCGCGCCCAGGGCGTCGGCCAGCGCGTCGAAGACCGTGGCGACCGCGGCACGCTCACCGCTGAGCGCACCGCCGGCCGGCCGCGGCGGGCGCAGCACCAGACGCAGCAGGAGCAGCCACAGACAGCCGGCGAGCAGCGTCAGGGCCTTGGCCCACGGTGCGCCGGGCAGCGGCATTCCGGCGCCCAGGACCGTGGTGGCCAGCATCTGCATCCCGGCGTTCGAGCAGACCGGCCCGGCGACGCTGCCCGCGCCGGAGACGAAACCGACCGCGAACAGCGCCGGTACCACCCACCAGCCCGCGTCCACGGCCCGCAGCGAGGCACCGATCAGCATCCCGAGCGCCGAGGCGAGCGCGGGCAGGCCGATGTGCACGATGCCGGTGCGGCGGGTGCCGGGGCGGTCGTTGACGCCGGCCAGCATGGAGCCGAGCGCGGCGAGCACGGCGGGCGCGGGGTGGCCGGTGGCGATGCCCGCGCCGAGCAGCGGCCCGGCGCAGAGCGCCCCGCGGGCAACGGCGGCCCAGGGCACGGGCAGCCGCTGCCAGCGGAACGGGTGGGCGAGCCAGGCGGGCACGGCGCGCTGCGCGCGGAGCATGGGCCTCCTCAGTCGACGGCGTACGGACGGCGGGCGGATCCGAGGGGCGACATCGGCCGACGGTGCTGCTCCCAGCCTAAAGGCCCGGTTCGTCGGCACCGCGTCCGGAGGGTTACCGCAAGATCACCGGTGGCGGAAGTCCGGCTGCCGTGGTGACCGCCCGGATGCCGAGCCGGAGGGGACACCTCGCGGGACTTCCCCCTAGCATCCGGCCATGACGATCGACACGGGCCCGGGCATCGACCCGGGCACGGACGAGGTGTGGGTGGTCGGCGGTGGCGTCATCGGGCTGACGTCGGCGGTGGCGCTGGCGGAGGACGGCCACCGGGTGCGGGTGGTGAGCCGGGACGCGGCGGACGCGACGACGTCCGCGGTGGCCGGCGGCCTGTGCTGGCCGTACCGCATCCGGCCCTTCGAGCGGGCGGTGGCCTGGTCCGTACGGTCCTTCGAGGTGCTGTCCGCGCTGGCGCGGCGGCCCGCGGAGACCGGGGCCCGGATGGTGACGGGCACGATGGCGACCGCCGCGGCGGGCGAGGACGACGGCCTCTCCGCCTGGTACGCGGCCGTTCCGGGACTACGGCCGGCCCGCCCTGACGAGCTCCCCGCGGGGACCGCCACGGCATGGCGGGCGTCTGCCCCGCTGGTGGACATGACGGTCCATCTCCACTATCTGGAACGCCGGCTGACCGCCGCCGGCGGCACGCTGGAACGCCGTGCGCTGACCTCCCTGGAGGAGGCCGGGCGGGCCGCCGGGGTGGTGGTGAACTGCTCCGGCCTGGGCGCCCGCGAGCTCGTCCCCGATCCCGAAGTACAGCCGGTGCAGGGCCAGTTGGTCGTCGTGGAGAACCCCGGGGTGCGGGAGTGGTTCGTGGCCGCGGAGGGCGGCGCGACGGACCCCACGTACCTGCTTCCGCAGCCGTACGGGCTGGTGCTGGGCGGTACGGCGCGCGAGGGCGCCTGGTCGCGGGAGCCGGACCCGGCGGTGGCGGAGGCGATCGTGGCGCGCTGCGCCGGGCCGTTCCCCGAGGTGGCGCGGGCCCGGGTCCTGGCACACAAGGTGGGCCTGCGCCCGGCGCGCCCCGCGGTGCGACTGGAGGCGGAACGCTTGCCGGGCGGCGCGTGGTGCGTCCACAACTACGGGCACGGGGGTGCGGGGATGACCGTGGCGTGGGGGTGCGCGGAGGAAGTGGTGGGGTGCGTGCGGACAGTGCTGGGTGCGGCCGGGCGGGAGTAGGCGGTGGGGGCGGGGTGAGAGGAGGCGGTTGGGACCGGGCGGGAGGCGGCGGTTGGGGCCGGGTGAGAGGAGGTGAGCGGGACGGGGCGGGAGGAGGCGGTTGGGGCCGGGCGGGAACAGGCGGCCGGTTCGGGAAGTGGGTGCGGCTCCCCTCCGCGGGCCCGCCGCTCGGCCCGGCAGGGCGGGCCCGCCGCCCGGCCCGGCCACAGACGGCCGGCCGGGCGGCGTTACGGCGTGCGGCCCGCCCGGGCGCAGTCGGCCAGCGGTGTGGCGGCCGTGAGGTGGTAGGCGGCCCGGCCGTCCAGCAGGAGCGGGACGAGGCGGCGCAGTGACTGGCGCAGCGGGACGACGACCGAGCCGTCCCGGTCCCGGATGCCGGTCACTCCGTGCAGCGACAGCTCGTCCCCGGTCTGTGCGAACTGCTCCGGGGTGAGCCGGTAGCCGCAGGGCGGGTCGGTCAGGACCTGGTCGGGGGCGGGGGGTTCGTTGTCCGCGCCGCCGAGGAGGACCGGGCCGCGGTCGGCGTAGCCGGTGAGCCGGGCGGCGGTGGTGGCCTCCTCGATGCGCCGGCGGTGCTGCGTGAGGAAGGCGAAGGCTCCCTTGAGCGCGGCGAGTTGGGAGGCGACCCGGCGTCTGTTGTTGACCGCCGGGTCGGCCTTCTCGGCGTCGGTGAGGGCGTCGACCCGGGTCTCGACGAGCAGCCCGACGGAGCCCTTCACCCCGGCGGTGTTGCGCAGGATGCGCTCCTGGCCGTCGCCGGCGACCTGCTTGACGGGGTCACCGGTCTCCGGGTCGGTCCAGATGCCGTAGACGCCGGTGCTGAAGCCGGCCTTCCGTACGGCGGGGGTGACGAAGTCCCGGGAGAGCGCGGCGGATTCCCGGTGCACGGGGCCCGCGGTGTTGAGGTTGCGCGGCCACAGCGACAGCAGGTCCTTCATGTAGTACGGCACGGTGGGGCCGTACTCGTGCAGGTCGTACACGGTGTCGGGGCGGTAGTCGCGGAGCACCCGGGCCATCGCGCGGGCCTCGGCGGTCTTCAGCGCGAGGTGGTCGCGGTTGATGTCCGTGCCCTCGGAGTTGCCGCGGGTGTCGGCGGCCCGGCCGTCGGGGTTGGCGGTGGGGAGGACCAGCACGCTGGTCTGCGCGAGGAAGCGCCGGGTGGCCCGGTCCGTGGCGTAGGCGAGGTCCCGGACGGTGGCCAGGCAGGCCTCGCGACCGGAGGGCTCGTCGCCGTGCTGGGAGCAGACGAGCAGTACGGAGTTGCCGCTCCGTACGGCGGCCGGGGAGGCGGGGGCCGGGGCGCCGATGCGGACGAGCCGGAGCGGGCGGCCCTGCGCGGTGGTGCCGATCCGGTCGATGCGGACGCGGGGGGTGGCGCGGTCGACGGTGGCCAGGAAGCGCTGTTCCTCGAACTCACTGGTCCAGCGCGCCCCCTGGCTGGTTTCGAACCCCGTACGGGGCAGGTGGTGTCCGGTCGCGCGGGCGGGTGGGGCCGGCAGGGTCGCGCCGAGGGTGGCGGTCAGACCGAAGGACAGCGTCGCGAGGGCGAGTCGGCGGGTACGGAGCATCACGGGCGGGTGCCTCCCTTGGGTGAGCGGTGGGGGTCGTCGGGGGCGGTGTGGGGGCCGGCCGTGCGGGTGGCCGGGGCGGGGTGGGGCCGGGGCCCGGGGTGGATGCGGCGGGCGGGTGCGGCCGTTCGCGGGGCCGCCCGCGGTGGGGCGGCCCCTAGGGGGTCTCCCTGGTCCGGCGGACCCTAGGGGTGCCTAGGGGTGCCTCCCTGGTCCGGCGCGGCCTGGGGACGGCGGGACCGGGAGACCGGCATCGACCGGGAGAGACCGGCATCCACCGGGAGGCACCCCTGGGTGGTCACTGCGCGCCGGGCATCCGGCTGATCGAGCGCGGCGGGGCGACCCCGGTCAGCGGTGCCGTGCGGTGCACGGGGCCGGACGCGTGCGCGGTGGTCCGCGCGAGGGCCGCGGGGCCGCCGGTCAGCGGCAGGCGTGCGGACGTGCGGGACAGGTCGAGGGTGAGGGTGGGCCGGGACGGGGGCGGGTCGATCAGCCCGGCGTCGGTGCCGGCCACGATCAGCGCGAGGCGGTGCCCGGCGGGCACGATGTGGTCGGTGGCGGCCAGGTCGAGGGTGAGGGTGTAGGGCTTGCCGGGGGTGAGCGGGCGGCCCTCGCGGGGGTCGGCGTAGTTCCCGAGGTCGGCCCAGCCGCGGCTGAAGACGGTGTGCGCGACGTTCTCGGTGTCGGCGGCGGTCTCCTTGAAGCAGCCGGTGTCCCCGTTGGTGCCGGCGCCCCAGCAGGTGCGCCGGTCGAGGGTGGTGATGCCCTCGCCGTCGGCGCCGTAGTTGCGGATGGTGTCGGGGCCGAGGTCCACCAGGACGGCGGAGAGGTGGGCGGTGGAGGTGCTCGGGGTGACGGTGACGGTCACCGATCCGGAGCCGGACAGCCGCAGGGGCGCGCGCAGCGGCCCGGTGGTGAACCCGGCCTTGGCGGGCGTCGGCCGGTCGATGTGGGCCGCCCAGTCGGCCTCGCCGAGCCGGGGGTCGTCGGTGAAGGTCTCGGTGGCGCCCTGGGGTGCCTTCTCGGCCCCGAGGACGCCGACGCCGGGTTCCTGGCCGGCGCGCGGGCGCAGTGTGGTGGCCGTGGTGCCGGGCGCGGGCCACTGCGGGTCGGTGGACCAGACGCCGGGCGAACGCTCGATGTCGGCCATCGGGGCGCGTTCGATGCCGTTGTCGTAGCCCATCAAATAGTGGTCGAACCAGTGGTGCAGGGTCTTGACCCAGTCGGTGCGCCGGTAGTCGAAGGGGTCGACGTGCCCGGTCTGCGAGAGCCAGATCTTGCGCGCGACGCCGTGCCGGGCGAGTGCGTCCCACCACTGACCGGCGTGCCGGGTGCGGACGTTGAGGTCCTGCATGCCGTGCACCAGGAAGACGCTGGCCCGGACCTTGCCGGCGTTGCGGACGTAGTCCCGTTCGGTCCACAGCGCGGTCCAGTCACCGCTGCGCGGGGCCCCGTCGACGAGCTTCTTCTGGACGGCGGCGCATCGTTTCTGCGCGTCCGGGCTGTCGACGGCGTGGGCGAGCGCGTCCGGGCCGGAGTCGTACAGCGGGGCGCCCTTGGCGAAGTAGTAGTCGTACCAGGAGGAGATGCCGGCGATCGGGACGATGGTTTTCAGCCCCTTGACCCCGGTGGCCGCGACGCCGTTGGCGATGGTGGCGTCCCAGCTCTTGCCGATCATGCCGGTGCTGCCGTTGGACCAGTCGGCGGTGACGGGTCTGCCTCCGGTGCGGGCGGTGTACGCGCGGCCCCGGCCGCCCAGCCAGTCGACGACGGCCTTGGCCGACCGGATGTCGGAGCGGCCGCCGACGTCGACGCAGCCGTCCGAGCGGTTGGTGCCGGCCAGGTCGACCAGCACCGTCGCATAGCCGCGCGGCACGAAGTAGTTGTCGTAGAAGAGCGGGAACTGCACCGGCCGGCCGTGGCCGTCGTAGGTCTTCTTCTGGCTCTCGTTGCCGCGTCCGCAGCACGAGTAGTACGGGCTGGCGTCCATGATCACCGGTATGCGGCGGCCCTGGCGGGCGGGTTCGGACGGCCGCACGATGTCGACGGCGACGCGGTCGCTCCGTCCGTCCGCATCGCCGTCGAGCCGGGTGTCGACCCACACCGATTCGCGTATCGCGTGGTCGTAGGAGTACACGGGTCTGCTCTCGCCGGGCGCCGCCTGCGCGGCGGCCGGCCCGATCAGTGCGGACAGCAGCGCGGCGACCGCCGCCAGCACGAGCGCCGTGAAGGGAATGCGGGGAAACCGCGCAGGATTCGTCACGGGCGGACCGTAGCGCGGCTCAACTCCCGTGCGTAAGGGTGCGGGTGACGACGGCCGTGCGGTCGGTGACGGCCGGATCCCAAGGGTCGCACGGGACCGGGCGGGGCGAAGGGCCCCGCGAGGCGCACGGCACCGGCCGGGGCGGTGGGTGGTTCATGTCGGTCATGTGTCAGATCCGGCCATGTCCATGACGCTGCCCCGGTGGGCTGTCTAGGGTCTGAACCAGAGCCATCCCCCTACGAGTTGGAGGACTCGTGCGTCACAGACTCCTCGTCCCGGGCGCGGCCGCGCTCAGTCTGCTGCTGGCAATCCCGGCTTCCGCGGCCGACTTCTCCCCGGGCGCTCCGGGCGTGGGCGACACCTACTACCCCGAGAGCGGGAACGGCGGATACGACGTTTCCCACTACGACCTGCGGCTCAAGTACCAGCCGAAGACGGACCTGCTGGAGGGCACGGCGACGCTGCTCGCCACCACCACCCAGGACCTCTCCCGCTTCAACCTGGACTTCGGCCTCAAGGTCAGCGAGATACGGGTCAACGGCAAGAAGGCCACCTTCGCCACCTCCGGCAAGCACGAGGTGGAGGTCACCCCGGCCGCACCGCTGGAGAAGGGCCGCCAGATCAGCGTCGTCGTGCGCTATGCGGGCAAGCCCTCCGAGCTGAAGATCGACGACTTCACCGCCTGGGCCCGCACGCCCGACGGCGCCGTGATCGCCCAGGAGCCGGACTCCGCGGTGTGGTGGTTCCCGAGCAACGACCACCCCACCGACAAGGCGACCTACGACATCTCGGTCGCGGTCCCGGACGGCACCCAGGCACTCAGCAACGGCGTGCTGGCCTCGCAGACCTCCAAGCTCGGCTGGACGCGCTACAACTGGCGCTCGGACAAGCCGCAGGCGACGTATCTGACGACGCTGGCGGTCGGCAAGTTCGACCTCACCACCGACACGACGGCCAACGGCCTGCCGGTGATCAACGCCGTCAGCAAGGACCTCGGCGCGAACGAGGGCTCGGCGCGGGCGAGCATCGAGCGCACCACCGAGATCACCGAGTGGCTGGAGAGCGTCTTCGGCCCGTATCCGTTCAACGCGGTCGGCGGCTACGTCCCGAACGTGCCGGCGCGGTACGCCCTGGAGACCCAGACCCGTCCGTTCTACGGCAAGAAGGCCTTCGACCGGGGCACCAACGTCTCGGTCGTGGTGCACGAGCTGGCACACCAGTGGTACGGCGACAGCGTCTCGCTCAAGGACTGGAAGGACATCTGGATCAACGAGGGCTTCGCCGCCTACAGCCAGTGGCTGTGGTCGGAGAAGGAGGGCGAGGGCACGGCGCAGGAACTGGCGGACTACGTCTACGCCCAGCACCCGGCCGACGACCCGTTCTGGACGGTCAAGCCGGGCAACCCCGGCGCGGAGAACCAGTTCGACGGCGCCGTCTACGACCGCGGCGCGCTGGCCCTGCAGGCGCTCCGCAACAAGGTCGGCGACAAGGTCTTCTTCGACCTCCTCAAGTCCTGGCCGACCGAGCACAAGTACGGCAACGCCTCGGTGGCCGACTTCGTGACGTTCGCCGAGAAGAAGTCCGGCAAGCAGCTGGCCGGTTTCTTCGACACCTGGCTGTTCCAGCCGTCCAAGCCCGCGGCGGGCGCGGCCAAGCGGACCCTGGGTGCGCCCCGGGGACCGGTGGCGCAGCCGAAGTCCTGGAAGCAGATCGCGGCCACGCACGACGTGCACGGGCACTGATCCCCGGCCGCACGGCGGCCGCCGAGCGCTGAACCGGGCGGAGCCGGGGCCCTCACCCCCCGGCTCCGCCCCCGTACGTCGTCCCCCAGGGACCGCTAGCGGGGCGCCGCCCGGCGCGCCGCGCACCGGGCGCGGCGGGCGATCGGCATGAAGCGCAGCCGCTCCGGAAGGACCGGAACCACCACGCGCACCACTCGGCCGAAGCGGCGCAGCCGGCGCTCCTGCGCCTCGGTCCACTCCAGGCCGATGGCGCGCCGGGCGTCCGGCGGCATCAGGCCGATGCTGACGAACCGTCGGAAGCGGGCGAACCGCGGGCGCAGCCAGGGCCAGACCAGCCGGAGCAGCAGCCGCAGCCAGCGCGGACCGCGGTCGGGCACCGGCAGCGGCGGATCCGGGTCGATCAACTCCCGTACTACTGCGGTCGCTTCGAGGTGGCTGTCGAGGACCCGGCGGTAGTACGGCCAGAACTCCTCGATGGTCTGCGGCATATCGCGGTCCTGGATGCCCAGCACCCGGCCGACCTGGAGCCATTCCGCGTAGAGCTGCCGCTCCTGCGCCTCGGTGAAGGGGCGGCCGAGGTAACGCTGGGCGTACCGGAAGACGGGGTAACCGGTGGCGTGCACCCAGGCGTAGGTCGCGGGGGTGAGCGCGTGGTACGAGCGGCCGTGCGGGTCGGTGCCCTGGATGGTGCGGTGCAGCCGGCGCAGCCGGCGGCCCTCCTCGGCCGCGCCGTCGCCGCCGTAGACCCACAGCTGCAGCGAGACCAGCGAGCGCTCGCCACGGCCCCACGGATCGGTCCGGAAGGCGGAGTGGTCGTCCACGCCGGCGCCCACCGCGGGGTGCGCGACCTGCATGGTCAGCGCCGGGGGCAGGGTGAGCAGCATGCGGATGTCCCCCGCCAACGACCAGAGGACGCCACCAACCGGTGGGGGGTTTGGCTGGCCTTTCTCCATATTCATAGCATTTCACATAATACGGCGCCCCCCGACGACGCGTGAGCAGCGGAATCCCCACCCACGCCGCGCCGACCCGGCGCGGTCCGTACATCTCCTGCCTCCCGGACGGTTACCTAGAAGTAATGTCACCTGGTTGGATGGCGCCGCCGGACCAAATCCCCACCCCCATAGGGAGATTCAGTGTCGAACCCAGCGCCGCGCACGCCGTCCGCCGCGAGCCGTCGCACCGCCGCTCTCGCCGCGGTCCTCGCCGCCGCGACCGTGACCGCCGCGTCCCCCACCGCTTCGGCCGCCACCGCCCCCCACCTGAAGGTGCTGAGCTACAACACCTTCCTGATGAGCAAGAACCTCTATCCCAACTGGGGCCAGGACCACCGCGCAGAGGCGATCGCGGCCGCGGACTTCTTCCAGGGCAACGACGTCGTCGTGCTCCAGGAAGCGTTCGACAACTCCTCCTCCGATGCTCTGAAGTCCCGGGCCGCCGGGCAGTATCCGCACCAGACTCCGGTGGTGGGCCGGAGCAGGAGCGGCTGGGACGCCACCGGCGGCGCCTACTCGGCCGTCACCCCGGAGGACGGCGGGGTGACCCTGCTGAGCAAGTGGCCGATCCTGCGCAAGGAGCAGTACGTCTACAAGGACGCCTGCGGTTCGGACTCCTTCTCCAACAAGGGCTTCGTCTATGCGGTACTGGACGTCAACGGCGCCAAGGTGCACGTCGTCGGCACCCACACCCAGTCCACCGACTCGGGCTGCAAGGCGGGCGAGGCGGCCGCGGACCGCGCCGGGCAGCTCAAGGAGATCGACGCCTTCCTGGACGCCAAGAACATCCCGGCGGACGAGGAGGTCATGGTCGCCGGCGACCTGAACGTCGACTCCCACAGCGCGGAGTACAACGCCCTGCTCGGCAACGGCGATCTGGCCCCGGCCGACAGCCGCACCGGGCACCCGTACTCCTTCGACACCCAGGAGAACTCCATCGCGAGGTACCGCTACCCCGACGACCCCCGCGAGGACCTGGACTACGTGCTGCACCGCAACGGCCATGCCCGGCCCGCCGACTGGCAGAACGAGGTGGTCAAGGAGGAGTCGGCGCCCTGGACCGTCTCCAGCTGGGGCAAGGACTACACCTACACCAACCTCAGCGATCACTATCCGCTGATCGGCGGCTGAGCCCGGGCCCGCACCGCGGCCGGCGGGCGGGGAGCCAGTGGTCGTAGACCGTCAGTGGTCGTAGACCGTCACCGGTATGCCGCGCCGGGTGAGCCGCTCGGCTATCAGCGGCTCCACCCGGGACCACTTCCCGCCCGCCAGCCCGCAGCCGATCCGCGGCATATGGACCGACGCCCCGAGCTCCACGGCCTTGTCCGCGACCCGTCCCAGCCCGGCGTCGATGGCCTCGTACCGCACCGGAACGCCCTTGCTGCCGGTCCTGATACCCCGCTGGCCGACGACGTTGGCCACCCACAGCCGGTCGCCGACCTGGACGAACTGGGCGGCGCCCAGCCCGAAGTCGTTGCCCGCGCGCTCGCGGTGCCATCTGCGGTAGGCCGCCTCGGGCTCCGGCCAGCGGCGGGAGAGTGCGAGGACGAAGCCCTTGCCCCAGCCGCCCAGGTCGTTGCAGACATGCGCGATGATCTTGACGCCCTTGCCCTGTGGTGCGGTGGCGTCCCCCTTGACGTAGGAAATCCCCGTGTTTTCGGTCATGTGTTCACAGTAGAGCCGACCACTGACAATCGGCCGGGCCGCACGACGGCCGGGCGGGAACGGGCCCGGCAGCCGGCGCACGCACGAGGGCGGCCGCGGGGACCTTCCGGCCCGCCGCGACCGCCCTGTCGTACTCAGGCGTCGCTGGGTGTGCGACTACTCCGCCGCTTGCAGCTCGCGTTCCTTGGCGATCCGGGCCACCCGGCCGCGGACCCCGAACCAGCCGGCGGCCAGCGCGGCGGCGAGGACCGGGATCAGCAGCACGGTCTTGCGGCCGACACCGTCGTCGAACCACATCAGCACGATGACGCCGAGCAGGAAGGCGATGGTGGCGATGTCCGTGACCGGGGTGCCCGGCAGCCGGAACCGCGGTCGCTCAAGCTGCCCCTGCTTCGTGCGGCGCACGAAGACCATGTGGCAGATCATGATCGTGCACCAGGTGCTGATGATGCCGAGCGCCGCGATGTTCAGCACGATCTCGAAGGCCTCGCCCGGGAGCCAGTAGTTCAGCCCGACACCGAGCACGCACACCGCGGAGGTGAGCATGATGCCGCCGTACGGGACCTGGTTGCGGTTCATCAGGCCGGCGAACTTCGGTGCCGAGCCGGCCATCGACATGGAGCGCAGGATCCGGCCGGTCGAGTACAGACCGGAGTTCAGGCTGGACATGGCCGCGGTCAGCACGACGAGGTTCATCACGTCGCCGGCCGCCGGGACACCGACATTGGAGAGCACGGTGACGAACGGGCTCTGGCCGGCGGTGTACTTGTTCCACGGCAGCAGCATCGCCAGCAGGATCACCGAGCCGACGTAGAAGACGCCCACCCGCCACATGATGGAGTTGACGGCCTTCGGTACGACCTTCTGCGGCTCGCCGGTCTCACCGGCGGTGACGCCGACCAGCTCGACCGCGGAGTAGGCGAAGACCACGCCCTGGAGCACGATCACCACGGGCAGCAGACCGGTCGGGAAGATACCGCCGTGGTCGGTGATCAGGCTCAGGCCCGGCGAATGACCGCCGACCTGGTGGTGGGTGGCCAGCAGGAAGATGCCGATGAACATGAAGACGACCAGCGCGGCGACCTTGATGATCGCGAACCAGAACTCCAGCTCACCGAAGATCTTCACGGAGATCAGGTTCACCGTCAGCACGACCGCCAGCGCGATCAGCGCCATCACCCACTGCGGGATGTCGGTGAACAGGCTCCAGTAGTGCGTGTAGAGCGCGATCGCGGTGATGTCGGCGATACCGGTCGTCGACCAGTTCACGACGTACATCCAGCCGGCGACGTAGGCGCCCTTCTCCCCCAGGAACTCACGGGCGTAGGAGACGAACGACCCGGACGACGGGCGGTGCAGCACCAGCTCGCCGAGGGCGCGCACGACGAAGAAGGCGAAGAGGCCGCAGACCGCGTACGCGACAGCCAGCGCGGGGCCGGCGGAGTGCAACCGGCCGCCGGCGCCCAGGAACAGGCCGGTGCCGATCGCGCCACCGATGGCGATCATGTTGATGTGCCGGCCCTTGAGGCCCTTGCTGTACCCCGCGTCGCCCGCGTCCTGCTGCGCGCCGCTCCCCCCGTCAGGTGACCTGTGGGCTGTCTCGGTGACGGTTTCCGTGCTCACTGCTGGTGCATCTCGCTTTCGGGCAGGCGCTGGAGCGATGACCGGTCCCGCGGGTCGCGCGGACGGCCGACGGCACACCTTCCCTGAAGAGCGGCCCCCCGTCTGTGGGCAAGATCACAGCGTGTATAGGCCATCCAAGATTTGTCCGTATTTCGCGCGAATTATCCGGCGATGCATTTTGAAAGGCGGGGTCAGTTCGCCCGTTTCGTGACCCCACTCCTCGCCCAGCAACGCAAACTTCTTGACTTGTTCTGTTCGGTTCAAGCGCGCGTTCGCCACCACAACGGACCGCTCAACGTCCGCCCTCACCTTCGGATGCCCGGCCAGTCCCGGCCGCGTGCCACAATCCACAGGTTTAACAAGAGTGGTGAGACAGCAATACTGTTGAACATGGAGTCCGCCACCGATCTGACGGTCGACGAACTGGCCGCCCGCGCCGGCGTCACCGTCCGCACGATCCGCTTCTACAGCACCCGCGGCCTGCTGCCACCGCCGGAGATCGGGCCCCGCCGGGTCGGCCGTTACGGCCCGGACCACCTCTCGCGGCTCGCCCTCATCGAGGAACTCCAGCACCAGGGCCTCACCCTGTCGGCCATCGAGCGCTATCTGCAGCAGCTGCCGCCCGACCTGAGCGCCCAGGACCTCGCCATTCACCGTGCGCTGGTGGCGAGTTGGGTCCCGGACAAGGCCGAGGACGCCACCCGCGACCAGTTGGAGCGCCGGGTCGGCCGTGAGCTGACCGAGGAGGACCTGGACCGGCTGGCGGCCATGAGCGTGCTCGTACGAACCGAGGACCCCCGGGTCTTCCGGGTCGACCCCGGCCTGCTGCACCTCGGCACCCGCCTGCTGGACGTACCGATCACGCTGGAGACCATCCTGGCGGCGCGCTCCGTCGTCATCGAGCACACCCGCTCGGCGGCCCGCGAGCTGAGCCGGCTGTTCAAGGACGAGGTATGGGGGCCACACCGGGAGGGCGGACCGGACCCGGAGGAGATGGCGCGGATGAAGACGCTCTCGGCCCATATGCAGCCGATGGTGGTGCAGGCACTGGTCACCGCCTTCCAACGGTCGATGAAGCAGGAACTGCGGGAGTGGTTCGAGGCAGAGGGCGGGCCACCAGCCTCAGGGGATCGCGCCCCGCAGGAGTAAGCGGGCTCGTCGGATCGCTCACTCGCCACTCGTCACGCGTCGGATCGCCAGCTCGTCACTCGTCGGATCGCTCACTCGTCACTCGTCGGCTCGTCGGCTCGTCGGCTCGTCGCTCGTCGGCTCGTCGCTCGTCGGCTCGTCAGGGTGGCCGTCCCCGCGAGACCGAGCCCCCCCCCGCCAAACCGAGCCCCCTGGCGGCCGCCGGGCATGCGGGACCGCCGGGTATGCGGGAGCGAGAGCCCCGCGGGAGGCAGGAGGCAGGAGGCGGCAGGAGGAGCCAGGGCGTGGGCGCTTCCCCCGCCCTACTCCTGGCGTCGCCCCGCTCCGCGGGACCTGTCCGCCCCACACCTTTGGGCCTCACACCTTTGGACATCGCCCCTCCGTACCTTCTGCCCGACCGTCCGGCGCGTCCGGTGCCTTGCGCCCGACCCTCCCATCCTTCGGCCCTCCGACGCTCCGGTCCTCCGGCACTCCGCGCCTCGCGCCCGACCTCAGTGCCTTGTGCGCCGGCCCTTCGTATTACGGCAACGATTACGGAGAGTAATTCGTTCCCGCCGATGTGCTACCGACTGTGAAGGCGTGGACCGGCTGGGTCTGCGGGTCGAGGTACCGGCTGCTGGGTCTGCGGGTTGGGGCGGAGAAGGGCGGCGGGGCGGGCGGGCAGTGAATCTGCCTGCCCGCCCCGCGTCCACTCAGTGGCTGAACTGGCCCTCAGTCGCTGAACTTTTCGCCCTTCTCGGCCTTTTCGACCAGTAGGGCGGGGGGCGCGAAGCGGTCACCGTAGGCCGCCTGGAGCTCCCGTGCGCGGGTCACGAAGCCGGGGAGGCCGACGAGTTCCTCCCGGCCCGGGCCGCCTTGGTAGCCGTTGATGTACTGGATCACGCCGCCGGTCCACCCCGGGAAGCCGATGCCGAAGATGGAGCCGATGTTGGCGTCGGCGACCGAGGTGAGCACGCCCTCCTCGAAGCAGCGGACGGTGTCCAGCGCTTCGGAGAAGAGCATGCGTTCCTGCATGTCGATGAAGGGGATGGTGGCGCCGTCGCGGGCGAAGTGTTCGCGCAGGCCGGGCCAGAGGTCGGCGCGCCGGCCGTCCTCGCCGTAGTCGTAGAAGCCGGCGCCTCCGCTGCGGCCGGGGCGGCCGAACTCGTCGACCATCCGGTCGATGACCTCGTCCGCCGGATGCGGCTGCCAGGTGCCGTCGGCCTCCTCGACGGCCCGTCGGGTCTCCTCGCGGATCTTGCGCGGCAGTGTCAGGGTCAGCTCGTCCATGAGGGACAGCACCTTGGCGGGGTAGCCGACCTGGGCGGCGGCCTGTTCGACGGAGGCGGGTTCCAGGCCCTCGCCGATCATCGCCACGCCCTCGTTGATGAACTGGCCGATCACACGGGAGGTGAAGAAGCCGCGCGAGTCGTTGACCACGATCGGGGTCTTCTTGATCTGGCGGACCAGGTCGAAGGCGCGGGCCAGCGCCTCGTCGCCGGTCCGTTCGCCCTTGATGATCTCGACCAGCGGCATCTTGTCGACCGGTGAGAAGAAGTGCAGGCCGATGAAGTCCTGGTCCCGCTCGACGCCTTCGGCCAGCAGTGTGATGGGGAGGGTGGAGGTGTTGGAGCACAGCAGTGCGTCGGGCGCGACGATGTGCTGGATCTCCTTGAACACCTTGTGCTTGAGGGCGACGTCCTCGAAGACCGCCTCGATGACGGCGTCGCAGCCCGCGAGGTCGGCGGGCTCGGCGGTGGGGGTGATCCGGGCGAGCAGTTCGTCACGCTTCTGCTCGGTCGTGCGGCCCCGGGAGAGCGCCTTGTCGAGCAGTCCCTCCGAATACGCCTTGCCCTTCTGCGCCGCCTCCAGGGTGACGTCCTTGAGGACGACCTGGATGCCTGCCTTGGCGCAGGAGTAGGCGATCCCGGCGCCCATCATGCCGGCGCCGAGGACGGCGACCTTCTCGACCTTTCGGGGCTCGATGCCCTTGGGGCGGTTGGCGCCGGAGTTGACGGCCTGGAGGTCGAAGAAGAAGGCCTGGATCATGTTCTTGGAGACCTGGCCGGTGACGAGTTCGACGAAGTACCGCGCCTCGATGGTCTGCGCGGTTTCGAAGTCGACCTGGGAGCCCTCGACGGCCGCGGCGAGGATGTTGCGCGGGGCCGGGTACGGCGCGCCGTTGAGCTGCTTCTTGAGGTTGGCGGGGAACGCCGGGAGGTTGGCCGCGAACTTCGGTTGGGCGGGGGTGCCGCCGGGGATGCGGTAGCCCTTGGTGTCCCAGGGCTGCTGGGACTCGGGGTGTGCGTCGATGAAGGCGCGGGCCTTGGTGAGGAGTTCGTCGGGCGTGGCCGCGACGTCGTGGATCAGTCCGGCGTCCCTGGCGCGGGTGGCGTTGTACTGGGTGCCCTGGAGCAGCACCTTCAGCAGGGCGTCGGCGATGCCGAGCAGCCGTACGGTGCGGGTGACGCCGCCGGCGGCGGGCAGCAGGCCGAGGGTGACTTCGGGCAGGCCGATCTTGGTGGCGGGGGTGTCGAGGGCGATGCGGTGGTGGCAGGCCAGCGCGATCTCGTAACCGCCGCCCAGCGCGGCGCCGTTGATGGCGGCGACGACGGGCTTGCCGAGGGTTTCCAGGCGGCGCAGGTCGCGTTTGATGCCCAGGCCGGACTCGAAGGCCTGCTGGGCCTGGGCGGGGGTGACGGCGATCAGGTCGCGGAGGTCGCCGCCGGCGAAGAAGGTTTTCTTGGCGGAGGTGATGATGATGCCGCGGATGCTGTCCTTCTCGGCCTCCAGACGGTCGACGACCGCGGTGAGGGAGGTCTTGAAGGCGTTGTTCATGGTGTTGGCGGACTGGTCGGGGTCGTCCAGGACCAGGGTGACGACGCCGGTCTCGTCCTTTTCCCAGCGGATGGTGGACACGGCTGCGGGTTCACTCATGGTGCGTTCTCCGTGGTGGGTGGGACGAGGGGGTCAGAGGCGTTCGATGACGGTGGCGATGCCCATGCCGCCGCCGACGCAGAGGGTGGCGAGGCCGTAGCGCTTGTCCTGCCGTTCGAGTTCGTCGACGAGGGTGCCGAGGATCATCGCTCCGGTTGCGCCGAGGGGGTGGCCCAGGGCGATGGCGCCGCCGTTGACGTTGACCTTGTCGAGGCTCAGGCCCATGTCCTTGACGAAGCGGAGGACGACGGCGGCGAAGGCTTCGTTGATCTCGACCAGGTCGATGTCGTCGATGGTCAGGCCGGCCTTGGCGAGTGCCTTGCGGCTGGCGGGGGCGGGGCCGGTGAGCATGATCGTCGGTTCGGAGCCGGAGACCGCGGCGGAGAGGATGCGGGCCCGCGGGGTGAGGCCGTAGCGTTCGCCGACCTCCTTGTTGCCGATGGCGACGAGCGCGGCGCCGTCCACGATGCCGGAGGAGTTGCCGGCGTGGTGGACGTGGTCGATCTTCTCGACCCAGTGGTACTTCTGGAGGGCGACCGCGTCGAAGCCGCCGGCGTCGCCGATGGTGGCGAAGGACGGCTTGAGGGTGGCGAGGGAGTCGGCGGTGGTGCCGGGGCGCATGTGCTCGTCGTGGTCGAGGATGACGAGGTCGTTGCGGTCGCGCACGGGGACGACGGAGCGGTCGAAGCGGCCGTCCTTCCATGCCGTGGCGGCGCGTTCCTGGGAGAGGGCGGCGAACTCGTCGACGTCGCGCCGGCTGTAGCCCTCGATGGTGGCGATGAGGTCGGCGCCGATGCCCTGGGGGACGAAGCCGGTGTCGAAGTTGGTCATGGGGTCGGCGAACCAGGCGCCGCCGTCGGAAGCCATGGGGACCCGCGACATGGATTCGACGCCGCCGGCGAGGACCAGGTCCTCCCAGCCGGAACGGACCTTGGCGGCGGCCATGTTGACGGCTTCGAGGCCGGAGGCACAGAAGCGGTTCTCCTGGACGCCGGCGACGGTGTCGGGCAGGCCGGCGGCGATGGCGGCGATCCGGGCGATGTCGGAGCCCTGGTCGCCGACGGGTCCGACGACGCCGAGGACGATGTCGTCGATCGCGGCGGGGTCGAGGCCGGGGAAGCGGCGGCGTACTTCGTGGAGCAGGCCGACGACCAGGTCGATCGGCTTGGTGCCGTGCAGTGCGCCGTTGGCCTTGCCGCGGCCGCGCGGGGTGCGGATCGCGTCGTATACGTACGCTTCGGAACTCACTGGTAAGCCTTTCCGGGGAGGGTTAGCCGAGCAGGGAGCGGCCGATGATTTCCTTCATGATCTCGGTCGTCCCGCCGTAGATGGTCTGGATGCGGCCGTCGGTGAAGGCCTTGGCGACGCGGTATTCGGTCATGTAGCCGTAGCCGCCGTGGAGTTGGAGGCAGCGGTCGGCGACGCGCTTTTGGAGTTCGGTGGCCCACCACTTGGCCATGGAGGCGTGGACGGCGTCGAGGGTGCCGTCCGAGTGGTCGGCGATGCAGCGGTCGAGGAAGGTGCGGGTGACGGCGCATTCGGTGGCCATTTCGGCGATCTCGAAGCGGATGTGCTGGAGCTTGGAGAGCGGTCGTCCGAATGCTTCGCGTTCCTTGACGTACTGGGTGGTGATCTCCAGGAGGTGCTCGGCGGCGGCGATGCCGGCGACGGCTATGCCCATGCGTTCCTGGGCGAGGTTGGTCATGAGGTGGATGAAGGCGCCGTTGAGCTCGCCGAGGAGGTTTTCCTTGGGGACGCGTACGTCGTGGAAGAAGAGTTCGGCGGTGTCCTGGGACTTCTGTCCGATCTTGTCGAGGTTGCGGCCGCGTTCGAAGCCGGCCATGCCGCGTTCGACGACGAGCAGGGAGAGGCCGTGGGCGCCGCCTTCGGGTGTGGTCTTGGCGACGACGATGACGAGGTCGGCGAGGATGCCGTTGGAGATGAACGTCTTGGAGCCGTTGAGCAGCCAGTGGTCGCCCTTGTCCTCGGCGGTGGTGCGGATGCCCTGGAGGTCGGAGCCGGCGCCGGGTTCGGTCATGGCGATGGCGGTGATGATCTCGCCGGTGCAGAAGCCGGGGAGCCAGCGTCGCTTCTGTTCGTCGGTGGTGAGGGAGGTCAGGTAGGGGCCGATGATGTCGTTGTGCAGGCCGAGGGCGAGTCCGGGGGTGCCGGCGCGGGTGAACTCCTCGGCGAGGACGGCGCTGTAGCGGAAGTCGGGGTTGCCTCCGCCGCCGTATTCCTCGGGGACCGCCATGCCCAGCAGGCCTTGTCTGCCGGCTGCGCGCCAGGCGTCCCGGCTGACGATGCCGTCCTTTTCCCACTGTTCGTAGTGGGGGGTCACCTCCTTGGTGAGGAAGGTGCGGACGGTTTCCCGGAAGGCCTCGTGGTCCTCGGTGAAGATCTGGCGCGGCAGTTGCGCGGTCATCTCGGCGGGCCCTCCTCAGAGCCGGTTCTTGGCGGTTTCGATGGGCTTGGTGGCCCGGGCGGCGTCCGGGGCGGCCGGTTCCGGGGTGGTGTCCTCGGTGGTCCGGGGCGGGTCGGCTGCGTAGCGGGGTGAGGTGGTGAGTGTCATCAGTGGGCCGGGTCTTTCCGTTCGGGGCGGCCCGGGGCGTCGGCGGGGTCTTCGGTGGGTGGGGTGAGGAGGCTGGGGGTCTGCCAGTCTCGGGCGATGTCCTCGGTGTCCGCGCCGGGCCGGGCGGGTGGTCTGCGGATCGCGCCGGGGGTGTGTGAGAAGCGGGGTGCGGGGGCGGGCTGGGTGATGCCGTCGTGGTCGACGAAGGTGCCGCGGGCGGCGAGATGGGGGTGGTGTGGCGCCTCACGCAGGGAGAGCACGGGGGCGACACAGGCGTCGGAGTGCTGGAAGACGGTGGTCCATTCGTCTCTGGTGCGGGTCTTGAAGCGGGCCGCGATGGCGGTGCGCAGTTCGTCCCAGGCGGCGAGGTCGTCCCGGGCGGGGGCCTCGTCCTGGATGCCCAGCAGCCGGATGAATTCGCCGTAGAAGCGCTTCTCCAGGGCGCCGACGGCCATGTATCCGCCGTCGGCGGTCTCGTAGGTGCCGTAGAACGGGGTTCCGCCGTCCAGCAGATTGGCGCCGCGCCGGTCCTGCCAGCCGCCGGCCGCCAGCATGCCGTGGATCATCGCCGTCAGGTGGGCGGTGCCGTCGACGATCGCGGCGTCCACGACCTGGCCCCGGCCGTCTTCGGTGCGGGCGTGCTGGAGCGCGGCGAGGATGCCGATGACGAGGTAGAGCGAGCCGCCGGCGTAGTCGCCGAGGAGGTTGGCGGGGATGGCGGGCGGGCCGCCGGGCGGGCCGATCATTCCCAGGGCGCCGGTGAGGGCGATGTAGCCGATGTCGTGTCCGGCGGTGTCGGCGAGCGGGCCCTGCTGCCCCCAGCCGGTCATCCGGCCGTAGACCAGCCGGGGGTTGCGCGCCAGGCATTCCTCGGGGCCGACGCCGAGCCGCTCGGCGACGCCCGGGCGGTAGCCCTCCAGCAGTACGTCGGCGCGTTCGGCGAGGTCGAGGACCTGGGCGACGCCGTGGGGGGTCTTCAGGTCGACGAGCACGGAGCGTTTGTTGCGGTTGGTGAGGTCGTAGGCCGGGTCGATGGCCAGGCCGGCTCCTCCGGGGCGGTCGACGCGGACGACGTCGGCACCGAGGTCGGCCAGGAGCATGGCCGCGAACGGCCCGGGGCCGATGCCCGCGAGCTCGACGACCCGTACGCCGTGCAGCGGGCCGTTGCCTGACTCCGTCATCGCGCCCCATGCCCTTCCGCACTGTGACACTTCTGATGTAACACTCGCGATGTTAAGAACGTGTTCCACTTTCCACAAGACCCCCGTGCCAAGTGGCGACCAGCGGAAAGGCCCGTGCCGACGAGGCTCAACTGCCCTCGCCGTCACGGGCCTTTGCGCGCCTGCTGCCGCTGCGCTGCTATCCCCCGTCGAGCTCGGCGATGAGCTTCTTCGGGGCTATGACGCGGTACGACTCCTCCGCCCAGTCGCAGAGCAGCTCGGCCGGCGGCGCCCCCTGCTCATCGAGCGGGATCCGCACCCAGCCGGCCTTGCCCAGGCCGTAGCCCGCCGGCTCGGCACCGGGCGAGCTCAGGGCGTGGGCATGCGCCTCCGGATCCGTCAGCTTGACCGTGACGCCCGGTGGATGGCTGCCGTCCTCGACGCCGAGGAAGACGAAGACCTTCTTGTTCACCTTGATGACGCTTTCGCCCCACGGAAATTCCTCGACCGCCCCGGGCAGCCCGAGCGCGAACGCCCGTACCCGCTCCCGGGCCGCCACCGGGCCCGCCGCCTTCGTCATGAGCTCCTCCACGTCCGTTCCCCCGTACGGCGCCATCTGCGGCACCGCCTCGGCGCCGCGCGCCTCGCGCACGGGCCGACCGACGCATCCCACGCTAACCGCGGGCACTGACAACGGCCCGCGCACCGCCGGTCGTCCGGCCGTCAGAGGGACAATTGCGGCCATGTCCGCTCCGCAACTCGCCGCCGCACTGTTCGACTTCCACGCCGGTCAGGGCCTGCGCCAGTTCACCGAGCTGGCTCTGGCGCTGCTGCTGTCCTCGCTGATCGGGCTCGAACGCGAGGCCCGGCAGAAGAGCGCCGGACTGCGTACCCACACGCTGGTCGGTGTGGGCAGCGCGCTGTTCATGGAGGTGTCGATCCACGGCTTCGGGGCGTTGCTGGGAACGGACGGCGTGGCGCTCGACCCGTCCCGGGTCGCCGCCCAGGTCGTGTCGGGCATCGGTTTCATCGGCGGCGGCCTGATCTTCGTCCGGAAGGACGCCGTCCGCGGATTGACGACGGCTGCCACCATCTGGCTGACCTGCGCCATCGGCATGGCGTGCGGTGGTGGGCTGCCGCTGCTGGCGATCGGCGCGACCGCGGTGCACTTCCTCATCGTCCGCGGCTTCACGAAGATCTCCGACCTGATCGCGAGGGAGCCCGCCCTCACCCGCGTCGATCTGCGCATCGCGTACCGCACGCAACACGGGCTGTCGGGGCGGATGTTGGAGATGTGCACCGGCCGGGGCTTCCGGGTGACCGATGTCCAGGTGGAGACCGGCGGGGAGGAGCAGCGGTTCGCGGCCGAGGTGCTGCTCCGTCTGGAGGGCGCCGGCGCGGCCCATCCCCTGGTGGAGGCGCTGTCGGAGCTGGAGGGGGTGCGCGGGGTGACGCTGGGGCGGCAGGACGACCGTACGGAGTGAGCGGGCCGTGGCGGGCGGGTACGGGGCGAGCCGGGTTCAGCTCGGCGTCTCCCCTGGGGTCGGACGCGGCGACGCGCCCCCGGGTGCGCCTGCCTCGGTGGCGGCCGGAGGGACGAGGTGGTCGTCGGGCGCCTGACGGTCGAGCAGTCTCCCCAGGCGCTGCGGCACGTTGCCGCCTACCAGGAGGACGACCAGCAGCGTCAGGCCGAAGGTGAGCACGGCGAGCGCGCGTCCCAGGGGCATGCCTTCGGCCAGATGGGCTCCGAGGACGGGCGCCACCGCGCCGCCCAGAGCGCCGACGTTGTAGACGAAGCCCAAGGAGGCGGCGCGGGTCGCGGTCGGGAAGTGACCGGCGAGGTATTTCGGCAGGATGCCGGAGATGCCCTGGCTGAGCGCGAGCAGCCCGAAGACCAGTACGCCGAGGACCGGCAGGTTGTCGCGGACCGCGAAGACGGGGAAGACGAAGGCCAGGGAGGCCAGCAGGGTGCAGGTGTAGGCGCGCCGGGTCCCGAGCCGGTCGCCGGTGTATCCCGCGAGCCAGCATCCCGCCATGGTGCCGAAACCCGCGAAGAACATGACGTCCGTGACCTGTCCGGGTGCGTAGCCGAGGTCGGTCTTGAGGTAGGTCGGCAGCAGGGCCTGGACGGGCCAGCTGTAGAGGAACGCACAGAACGCGGTCGCCATCAGGGACACGTACAGCAGCCATCCGCGGCGGCCGCCGAGCTGTACGGCGAAGGCGACCAGGCACAGCGCCGCGACGCCCGACAGCCAGGGCACGTTTCCCGCTCCTACGGGTGTGAAGACGCAGAACAGGGCGGCGGAGGCGGTCGCGGCCAGGACGGCGTTGAGCCAGCGGCGGCGCCCGGTGAACAGCGGCCGGAACGGGTGCGGACGTTCCTCTTCGGGGCGGGTACCGGACACGCCGATCTCCCGGTGCCAGTCCGCGGCCTCCGGCAGCGCTCTGCGCACCCAGAGGGCGACGAGGACGGGCAGTACGCCGATCCAGAACATCCAGCGCCAGCCCCAGTGGGGCACCACCCACTTGTAGAGCTCGGCCGCGACGACGGTGCCGCCCGCGTAGCCGGAGATCAGGAACCCGGACGCCCGGTTCCGCCACCGGGTGGGCCAGGTCTCCAGCACGTAGGTCGCGCTGGCGCTGTACTCCCCCGCCATGCCCAGGCCGATCACCAAGCGGGCGGCGAACAGGCTGCTGTATCCCCAGGCGAAGCCGCAGGCGAAGGTACCGAGCGAGTAGAGCAGGATGCTGACGATCATGGCGGTCTTGCGGCCGTGGCGGTCGCCCAGTGCACCGAGGAGCGCGCCGCCCAGCCACCGGGTGATGAAGGCACCGGAGATGAGTGAGGCGGCGGAGGTGGTGCTCAGGTGGAACTCGTCGGCGATCTCGGTCAGCACGAGGGTGATGAGGACGAAGTCGAAGCCGTCGAGGAGATAGCCGATCCAGGCGGCGAACATCGCCTTCCACTGCCGTGGTGTGACCTCGCGGTACCAGTTCCGTGGCCCCCGGGAGGCGGGCCCGGGGCCGCGGTCGTCCGGGTGGTCGTCCAAGGGGCGCGTCGTCACGGCAAACCGGCCTCCTCCTGGAGTCGGCAACGACGGTGCACGGGAGAGAAGGGGACGTTCGACGTGAGATGGGACGTCCTACGTCATGCGCTCACGGTGAATGTGGCCCGGCCGCCCCACCCTGTCAAGGGTTCACGCCGCGCCCCGCCCTCGTGGCGTTCCGGGCCGTCCTGGCCCCAACCGGGCCGCGTCAGGCCCTCGTTGACGGGAGGTCGGGGACTGCCTAGGGTCCGAACACCAGCTCACCGGGGCGGTCGAGAGGACACAGCATGCATCGGCAGGACACCGAGGGACGGGCCTACGACCTGGTCCTCTACGGGGCGACGGGTTTCGTCGGCGCCCTCACCGCCGCCTATCTGGCCGAGCACGCGCCCCAGGACTGCCGATGGGCGCTGGCCGGCCGCAACCTCTCCAAACTGGAGCGCCTGCGCGAGCGCTTGGCGGAGCTCCATCCGGCCTGCGGCGATCTGCCGCTGCTGCGGGCCGAGAGCGACGACCGCGGCGCCGTGCACGCTCTCGCCGCCGGCACCCGGGTGCTGGCGACGACGGTGGGCCCCTACCTGCTGCACGGTGAGCCGCTGGTCGCCGCCTGCGCCGCGGCCGGCACCGACTACGTCGACCTCACCGGCGAGCCGGAATTCATCGACCGCATGTTCTTGCGGCACGACGCGACCGCCCGCACCTCGGGCGCGCGCCTGATCCACGCCGCCGGCTTCGACTCCGTCCCCCACGACCTCGGCGTCCACTACACCGTGGGCCTGCTCCCCGAGGGCGTCCCGCTGCGCATCGACGGCTTCGTGCGCACCAACGCGACGTTCTCCGGCGGAACGCTGGCCTCCGCGCTGACCGTCGCCTCACGGCCGGTCGCCATGGCACGGGCGGCCCGCGAGCGGCAGCGGGCCGAGCCCCGGCCGGCCGGGCGCCGGATCCGGGCCCCGTTCGGCCCGCCCCTCAGGAGCGCGGAGACCGGCACCTGGGGCGTGCCGCTGCCGACCCTCGACCCGCAGATCATCGCCCGCTCGGCCGCCGCGCTGGACCGCTACGGCCCGGACTTCCGCTACCGCCACTACGCCGGCGTCCGGCGGCTGCCGATCGCCGTGGGCGGGGCCCTGGGCGCCGGGGCGCTGTGCGCGGCCGCCCAGGTCCCGCCCGCGCGGCGGTGGTTGTCGGGCCGTCTGGAGCCGGGCCGGGGGCCGAGCGCGGAGCGGCGCGCCCGGAGCTGGTTCACGGTGCGGTTCGTCGCCTCCGGCGGCGGCAAACGCCTGATCACCGAGGTCGCGGGCGGCGATCCCGGCTACGACGAGACGGCGAAGATGCTCGCCGAGGCGGCGCTCAGCCTGGCCTTCGACGATCTGCCGCGGACCGTCGGCCAGGTGACGCCCGCGGTGGCCATGGGGGACGCGCTGACGTCGCGGCTCCAGAAGGCGGGCATCACCTTCCGGGTCGTCCGGGAGGGGTAGCCGGGCCGCCCGTTCCATGAGCGCGAGGTCCGGTGTCAGGCTCCGGCCAGGGCCCGGCGGCACAGGGCATCGGCGGCCCGGGTGGTCTCCGGAATCCGGTAGTCCGGCGCCAGGTGCAGCGTGTGGGCGCAGGCCCGGTCGAGGTTGACCCGGTGCCCCACGGAGACAAAGACCGGTTTGACGCCCGTCTGGGTCCGCAGCGCTCGTCCCACCTCCTCGTCGCCGTCCAGGAGCGGAGAGGTGGCACCCCGCTCCGGGCCCGGAGGGTCGTACCGGAAGGTGAAGGGGTTCTTGGCGACACCGATGGTGGGCAGACCGGTGAGCACCCCCAGATGGCTGGCCAGTCCGAAGCGCCGCGGATGTGCCACTCCGTAGCCGTCGCAGATCACCAGGTCGGGAGTGCGGGCAAGACGGTCGAGCGCCGCGAGCACGGTGGGGATCTCCCGGAAGGCCAGCAGCCCCGGCACGTACGGGAAGGAGACCGGGCCGACGGCGGTGGCCTCGTCGACGACGGCGCGGGTACGGGCGTCCAGCGCCACGGCGGCCGCGGCGACGACATCGCGCGCGTCGTCGTAGGCGACGTCCACGCCCACGACCGTGCCCGCGAAGCCCGGTTGCGGGCCGGGTTCGTCGAGCCGTACGTAGGGCCGCAGCCGGTCCTGGACCGCGCGGGCCTGGTCCTCGTCGGCCGGCCAGCGCCGCAGTTCCACGTCGCGGGAGATCGTTCCGGGAGTGTTCATGATGACCGCCACGCTACCGAACGGCTGACCGGCCCGTTCGCCGGGCGGAACGACGACCGGACGGACTGTCAGTGCCCCTCGGTACGGTGAGGAGAGTGGTCCCGGCACTGCACGCCGCCGTCCCGCGGTCCGCCCTCGACACACGTCCCTGACACCCCCGAGGCCCGCCATGTCCGACGCACTTCACGAGCTCGATGCCACCGACCTCGCCGCCCGGTTGCGCCGCCGCGAGCTGTCCGCCCGGGAGGTCGTGCAGGCTCATCTGGACCGGATCGAGCAGGTCAATCCGGCCGTCAACGCCCTTGTCACGCTCGATCCCGAGGGCGCCCTGGCCGCCGCCGGCCGGGCCGACGACGGCCTCGCCCGGGGCGCCGAGGTGCCGCCCCTGCACGGCCTGCCGATCGCCTTCAAGGACACCCACCTCACCCGCGGTATGCGCACCACGTTCGGTTCGCCGCTCTTCGCCGACTACGTGCCCGCCGAGGACGACCTGGTCGTCGACCGTCTCCAGCGGGCCGGCGCGATCCGCCTCGGCAAGACCAACGTGCCCGAGTTCGCCGCCGGTTCGCACACCTTCAACCCGGTCTTCGGCGTCACCCGCAATCCCTACGACACCAGCCGGTCGGCGGGCGGGAGCAGCGGTGGCGCCGCGGCGGCCCTGGCGGCCGGGCTGCAACCCCTCGCCGACGGCAGTGACATGGGCGGCTCGCTGCGCAATCCGGCGTCCTTCTGCAATGTGGTCGGGCTGCGGCCCACCCCGGGTCGGGTGCCTCCGCACCCCGGCGGCAACCTCTGGGACACCCTGGCGGTCCCGGGGCCCATGGGGCGGACCGTCGCGGACACCGCGTTGCTGCTGTCCGCGATGGCCGGCCCGGATCCGCGCTGCCCCTTCAGTCTGGAGACGCCCGGCGCAGCGTTCCGGGTCCCGCTCGACCGCGAACTGCGCGGTCTGCGCGTCGCCTGGGCACCCGACCTCGGCGGACACGCGCCGGCCGATCCGGACGTCCTCGCCGTACTGGAGCCGCAGTTGAGCGTCCTGAAAGCGCTCGGCTGTCGTGTGGAGGCGGCGTGCCCGGACCTGGCCGGGGCCGACGAGGCGTTCCGTACGCTGCGGGCGCACAGCTTCGACCTGGCGCTGGGCGTGCTGCTCGACGCCGACCGGGAAGCCCTCAAGCCCAGCCTTGTCTGGAACATCGAGCAGGGCCGCCGGCTCACCGCCGCGGATCTCATCACCGCCACCACGGTCCGCAGCCGGCTCCACCTCGGCGCGGTGGACTTCTTCTCCCGTTACGATCTGCTGCTCGCCCCGGTCAGTCAGGTCGCGCCGTTCGACGCGGAGCTGGAGTACCCGACGGAGGTCGCCGGCCGTCGCACGGAGACGTATCTGGACTGGATGCGCTCGGCCTACCTGATCTCCCTCCTCGGGGTGCCGGCCCTCTCGGTGCCGGCGGGCTTCACGCCCAGCGGTCTACCGGTGGGCCTGCAGTTCATCGGGGCGCCGAGGGCCGACCTCGCCGTATTGCAGGCCGGCCATGCCTATGAGACCGCGACCCGCCACGGGAGACAGCGCCCGGACCTGCCCACCACCTGAGAGCAAGCAGCCAGTGCATATATTGCGGACCATGTTCGTACTGGAACTGACCTATGCCGCACCCCTCGAACGCGTCGACGCCGTCCTTGAGGAGCATGTGGCCTGGCTGCAGCAGGAGTACGCGGCCGGACATTTCCTCGCCGCCGGGCGCAAGGTCCCGCGTGACGGCGGCGTGATCCTCGCCGCCGGGATGGACCGGGCGACCGTGGAGGAGATCGTGGCCCAGGATCCGTTCACCCTCGCCGGTGTCTGCGAGTACCGGATCACGGAATTCGTGGCGACGACGACCGCCCCCGCCCTGGAGGCGTACCGGGAGCAGCTGCCGACCTGAGGTGCGGACCGGCGAGGCGGGCACCCGGTAGCGCGCCCAGGCCCGGATGCCCGCCGAGCGGGCGAGAAGACTACGAAGACCTGGTAGGCGGCATCGCTGAGGTGCCGAGCGGGGCGGCGCTCACCGGTTCGGGCGCGCCGGCCGTGGGCCACCGGCCGCCGTTGCGCCAGTACTCCTGGATCTCTTCGAGCTGGCGCCCCTTGGTCTCCGGGGCAGTGACGGTCGCGAAGACCAGCGCGGCGAGGGCCAGCACGCCGAGCCCCGCGAAGGTCCGGGCCGCTCCCGCCCAGGCCATCAGCGAGGGGAAGAACTGGGCGATCAGCAGGTTGGCGACCAGATCCGCGGTGAGCATCACCGAGGCCCCGGTGACCGCAGCTGCGCCGGGAACGCCTCACTCGCGTAGACCCAGATCAGCGACCCGAAACCGAAGTTGAAGGCCGCGGTGAACAGCAGGATGGCCCCGAAACCCACCCAGGTCGTGGTGCCGTGCAGCTCGCCCGTGCCGAAGACCGCGGTCAGCACGCCCAGCATCACGACCATGGTGCCGATGCCGCAGAGCAGCACCACCCGGCGGCCGAGCCGGTCGATGACGAGGATGGCGAGCACGGTGGCGGCCAGTGAGGCGAGCTGGACGAAGGACGGCAGCAGGAAGTTCTGTCCGTTGCCGGTGAAGCCCATCTCCTCGAAGATCTGCGGGCTGTAGTACGTCACGGCGTTGATGCCGGTGATCTGGCAGAAGAATCCCAGCCCGATGACGAAGAGCGCCGCGCGGGCGTAGGGCTTGCGCAGCAGGGAACGCGCCGATCCGCCGCTCTCCATGGCGAGTGCGGCGCCGACGGCTGCGACCTCCGCGCGCGGATCGACGTCGGGATCGGTCATGGCCATCACTTCGACGGCCCGTTCCGTACGCCCCTTGAGGACGTACCACCGCGGGGTGTCCGGCAGCCGGAGCAGCGGAATCAGGACCAGCGCGGCGGGGATCGCGGAGAGGCCGAGCATCCAGCGCCAGTGCCCGCCACCGGACAGGCCCCAGTTGACGAAGTACGTGAGGACGATCCCGGCGACCGTGGCCACTTGGTAGGCGGCCACCGAGGCGCCTCGGATACGGGCGGGAGTGGATTCGGCGACGTAGAGCGGCGCGGCGACGATGGAGATCCCGATGGCGACGCCGAGCAGGAAGCGGACGACGTCCAGCACGACGACATTGGGCGCGGCGGCGGAGAGCGCGACGAACACCGCGTACGAGCCGGCGACGATAAGCATCGCCGCCTTCCGCCCCAACGCGTCGGCGAGCTTGCCGCCGATCAGTGCGCCCACGATGGAGCCGAACACCAAGACGCTGTTGACCAGCCCTTTTTCGGTTTCGGTGAGATGGAAGTCCTGGCTCAGGAACACCAGGGCACCGGAGATGCTGCCGGTGTCGTAGCCGTAGATGACGCCGACGATGGCGCCGGTGAGGGCGAACAGCCTGCCGGTGCGGCCGGCGGTCCTGGCGGATGGCGGCGGAGGCGTCGCGGAGAGCTTGGCAGTGGACATGGGAAGTCCTTTGTGCGGCGGAGTGGCCTTGCTGCGGTGAGTGGTGGCGAGTGAGTCGTGGCTGGCGAGCGGTCAGCGACTGACGTCAGCGACGCTGTCGGGCCGATGACTGGTCATGCGCGACCGGTCACGCGTGAGCGAACCGCATGCCGCCGCCATGACTGATCATGCAAGTATTCGACTCACTTCGCGCACGTGTCAACACTCACCTGTAGCCACGGAGACCGAGGCGCAGCGCCAGTCCTTCATCTCACCTCTGCCACATACACCCGTTCGAGGGATGGATCGCCAGCGCGATTGTGCGTACAGTCGATTGCACCGAACGAGAAAGTTGCAGTTTCGAGCAGTCGGCCGGGCGGCGCGATCGCAAAGTGTCCGGCCGGCCCGCAGGGAACCGGCAGCAAGAAAGCAAGACCGCATCACACATCACGGGAGGGTGGGCCATGAGCGAGACCTCGTACATGGAGCAGGAGCTGCACAGCCAGCCGGAGACCTGGCGGCAGGCCGCACGGATCGGAACGGCCGCCGGACCGCTGCCGAAGGCGGGGCAACGAGTAGCCGTCATCGGCTGTGGCACCTCATGGTTCATGGCGCAGTCGTACGCAGCGCTGCGGGAGGGCGCCGGCTTGGGTGTGACGGACCCGTTCGCCGCTTCCGAAGCCTTCCTCGGCGGCGACCGCGGCTATGACGCGGTGGTGGCGATCACCCGCTCGGGCACCACGACCGAGGTACTGCGGGTACTCGACACGGTCAAGGGACGCATTCCTACGGTGACGATCCTGGGTGACCCCGAGACGCCGGCGGTCGCCCTCTCCGACGAAACGGTCGAGCTTCCGTTCGCCGACGAGAAATCGGTGGTGCAGACCCGCTTCGCGACCACGGCGCTGACGTTGCTGCGCGCCCATCTGGGCGAGGACGTCTCCCGGGCGGTGGTCGACGCGGAAGGGGCTCTGGCGGCGACGGTCGAGAAGGAGTGGGTGGACGCCGAGCAGTTCTCCTTCCTCGGCACGGGATGGACCTTCGGGCTGGCCAACGAGGCGGCTCTCAAGATGCGGGAGGCCTCGCAGAGCTGGACGGAGTCCTACCCCGCCATGGAGTACCGGCACGGCCCCATCTCGATAGCCGCGCCCGGCCGGGTGACCTGGCTGTTCGGTGCGGCCCCGGAGGGGCTGGAGGCCGATGTGGTGCGGACGGGTGCGCGTTTCGTGCGCCATGCGCGCGATCCGCTGGCCGAGCTGGTGCTGGTTCAGCGGGTGGCGCTGGAGCGTGCCCGGGCCCGCGGCCTGGACCCGGACAACCCGCGCAGCCTGACCCGCTCGGTGATGCTCGACGCCCCGGCCGCCTCATAACCCGCAGACGGCCCGTACTCCACCGCTCAGGCCGCTTCCCCCTCCCCTCCCCTCCCCTCCCCTCCGCCTTCCGTTCCACTGTCCGTTCCTTTTGTCCTGCAAGGGAGTTCACATCCCATGCCTCTGGTCCCCACCTCAACCATCATCGAGTCCGCACGTGAGGCGCGCGTCGGCGCAGCGGCCTTCAACGTCATCCACTTGGAAACCGCCGAGGCACTCGTCACCGCTGCCGAACGCACCGGCATCCCACTGATCCTGCAGATCAGCGAGAACTGCATCCGCTACCACGGCAGCCTGCTCCCCATCACCCACGCCACGCTGGCCCTCGCCGAGGGCTCCAGCGCCCGGATCGCGGTCCATCTCGACCACATCACCGATGCCGAACTGGTCCGCGAGGGCATCACCGCAGGGGTCGGTTCGGTCATGGTGGACGCTTCCGCACTCCCCTACGAGGAGAACGTCGCCACCACCGCCGAACTCACCTCCTGGTGCCACGACCGTGGCGCCTATGTCGAGGCGGAACTCGGTGAAGTGGGCGGCAAGGACGGCGTGCACGCACCGGGCGTGCGCACGGACCCGGACGAGGCGTTGGCATTCGTCGGCGCGACCGGCGTGGATGCCCTCGCCGTGGCCGTGGGCTCGTCCCATGCGATGCAGGAGCGCACCGCCGTCCTGGACAAGGAGCTCATCGGGGCGCTCCGTGCCACGCTGCCGGTGCCCCTGGTCCTGCACGGGTCCTCCGGAGTACCGGACGACGAGTTGCGCCGGGCCATCGCCGCCGGAATGACGAAGATCAACATTTCCACGCACCTGGTCTCCGTCTTCACCCGGTCCATACGCGGAACGCTGGCTGCGAACCCGTCGCTGGTCGACTCCCGGAAGTACGTCAAGCCTGCCCGGGAGGCCGTGGCCGAAGAGGCCGCACGACTGCTGGGCGTGCTGGCCACTTCGGCGCCGGTCCCGGAGCAGTTCGCGACCCAGGCATCGGCCCGTCGCTGAGAACCGGCCCGCAGCCGAGCGGGCACCGGTCAGACATCAGGAAGGAGTCAGAGGAAAGTGAGGAGAGAGGTGACGAACGGGGGTACTGGACGGGCGTCATCGTGGTCGATGGAAACGAATTAGGCTCGCGCTATGAAGCGCCACGAACGGATGAACGCACTGCTTGAGCTCCTCGGGGAGCGGGGTCGGGTGGATGTCGAGGAGGCAGCGACCGCACTGGAGGTCTCGGCCGCCACGATGCGGCGCGACATGGATGCTCTCGCCGAGCAGCAGCTGCTGACCCGCACCCGCGGCGGGGCGGTACTCAGCTCCGTGGCCTACGACCTGCCGATCCGCTACAAGCATGCGCACCGGTCGGCGGAGAAGGAGGCGGTGGCCCAGGCTGCGGCGAGGCTGGTCGAACGGGGTGATGTGGTCGGGCTGAGCGGTGGCACCACGACCACGGCGATCGCCCGGGTGCTCGCCACACGGCCGGACTTCGCAGAGGCGGGCCCCCAGCCGCATCTGACGATCGTCACCAATTCGCTGAACATCGCCAATGAGCTGGCCGTGCGGCCACAGATCAAGATTGTGCTCACTGGTGGGGTGGCGCACTCGCGGTCGTTTGAACTCGTCGGCCCGTTCAGCGAGTTGGTGCTCCAGCAGATCTCGATCGATATCGCGTTCATCGGGGCGAACGGCATGGATCCGGTGATGGGGGCCACCGTTCACGACGAGGCCGAGGCCCGGGTCAACCGCCTCATGGCAGAGCGCGCCCGACGTGCGGTGGTCGTCGCGGACTCGTCGAAGATCGGCGAACGGTGTTTCGCCCGGGTCGGTGACACGGATGTCTTCGACACCTTCATCACGGACGCGAGTGCCAAGGAAGCCACCCGCCGCGAGTTCGCAGACCGAGGACTGCGCGTGGTGACGGCCCGCCCACCCACGAGCGAGTGAGCGAGCAAAGCAAGCGAGCAGCGCGAGTGAGTGGGGCGGACCGGGTGGGGGTTACCAGGTGGTGTCTCCGCGGAGGGTGGCGTCGGCGCCGCCGTCCAGGTAGATGACCTGGCCGGTGACGTGGGTGTTCTCGGGGGAGGTCAGCCAGGCGAGCAGCGGGGCGACCTGTTCCGGGGCGGCGTGGCCGTGCAGGGGCATCGGGATGGTGCTGTCGACGGCCTGGCGCAACTGCGGGTCGGCGAGCATGGGCTCGGTCATGGGGGTGATGACGGTGCCGGGGCCGACGGCGTTGAGGGGGATGCCGGCGGCGGCCCAGTCGTCGGAGACGGCCGTGCGGCGGACCCATCGGGCGATGGCCTGCTTCGACGAGGTGTAGATCGCATACCCCTCGCCGCGGTCGATGGCCGCCTGGGCGGCGGAGACGGCCGCGTGCTCATCGCCGCTGAGGGCCGCGTCGACGATGGCCGGGTCGGCCGGGTGGACGGCGGCGGCGGAGGAAACCAGTACGGCGCGCGGGTCCGTACCGGCGGCGAGCAGCGGACGCAGGCCCTCCAGGGTGGCGATGACGCCGAAGTAGTTGACCTGGACGGTGCGGGGGTGAAAGTCGGCGAGGCCCGCGCAGGCGATGACGGCGTCGAGTCGTCCGCCGGTCAACTCCCGTGCCCCCTCGGCCAGTTCCTTACGACCTTCGGATGTCGTCAGGTCGGCGGAGATGTCGGTGTTCTTCAGGTCGGCACCGATCACCGTGTGACCCAGGGCCCGGAGGTGGGCTGCGGTGGCGTTGCCTATGCCGGAGGCGGCTCCGGTGACGAGATAGGTGCGGGACATGGTCGGCTCCTTGGAGAGGAGGTGGACAGAAGGGGGTGCTTGCGCCTCGTCGGGGTGGCGGACCGAGCGGGGGTGGATTCGTGCAGGGGGTTGACGTGGGGGCGTGCTCGGTCGGCGGCCGCGGCTCGGTCGAGCCGGTGGTGCGGCCCGGGGGGGGCAGGAAAGGAAGGCTGGTGCGGCGCCACCGGCGGCGAGGCCCTGGGGTGGCGGGTTGCCAACATACGATTTTTTGACATGACGTGCCAAGTAGCTAGTTTGCGTCAGAATTACGGGAGTGGTGGCTTGGATGGCTTGGATGGGGGCTCGGTGAGCCTCGGGCAGGGAGTACGGGGCGGGCTGGGAGCGAGTGTGGAGAGGGGGTGGCTGATAGACAGGGGTGTTCGGAGAGGCGGGGCGACCCATAGGCCGGGAGAGATGGATGACGGCAGCACGAGGTAGACCATCGCTGACCGAGCGGCGACGGCTGGAGACCCGGTTGGAGATCGCCGAGGCCGCGGCGGCGCTCTTCTCCGAGAAGGGGTACGAGGCGACGACGGTCGAGGACATCGCGTCGGCGGCCGGCATTTCGTTGCGCACCTTCTACCGCTATTGCGCGGCGAAGGAGGACGCACTGACGCCCGTGCTGACGTCCGGCGTCGGGCAGCTCATCGAGGACCTGGCGACGCGTCCGGTCGATGAGCCGTTGACCAGGGCAGTGCAGGCGGCGTTCGAAACATCGGCTTCGGCGCGGCGTCTCGCGGATCCGGAGCAGGCCCGTCGGCTGGTGCGGGTGATGTGTACGGTTCCCGCCGTCCGGATGCGGTGGCTCGCCGCGGGACGGGACATGCAGGACCAGCTGGTACCCGTACTGGCGGCGCGGAAGGGTGCGCCGGAGGACAGCATGGAGGTGCGACTGCTCACGTGCGCGTTGATCGATGGGCTCAGCGTTGCCATGGAGTACTGGGCGCGGCAGGACGAGCCGGGTGATGTGGCCGAGCTCACTCAGCGGGCCTTGGAGTATCTGCGGATCGACGAGCTGTAGTCGGCCGGACCAGCTTTAGTCGGCCAGCGGTTGAGGGCGGGGCTTGCTGCCGGGCGGGGCGGGGGGCGAGGGCGGGGCGGGGCGGCGGGCTGGTCCTTCGGCGCGAGCCGGGTCGACGCCTTCGACCCGGCTCGGCACCTTTCGGCTTCGACCTGGCTCGGCACCTTTCGGCCTGGCGTGGCGCGTTCGACTTGGCATGGTGGGTTCGGTCTGGGGGTGGTGGGGGTTCGGCGCAGGCTGGCGTGGTGTGGGCTTGAAGTGACGTGGTCGGATTGGGCGGGGGCTGGTTCCGAAAGGGTCGCTCTTGTGTCGCGCTTGTGTCCCTGTGAGACCCCCGAGGCTGTTTTGCCGTGGCGCGTGTGGACAATGGGGAATGAACGTGCGAAGCCGATCGTGCTTCGCGGGGGTTGAAATCTGAGTTTTCCAACCGGGGGAGATCACGTGCGGAAGATCATGGCCATAGCGCTGGCGACGGTGGCGGGCAGCGCCTCGCTCACATTGCTCGCCTCGTCGCCGGCAGCGGCCGCCGACCACTCACCGCAGTGCGTCAAGGTGCGCAAGTACTTCACCAAGGGCCAGCAGCGCTACGTCCGCCTGTCGAATCTGTGCACCCAGCGCGTGTCGTGCTACAAGATCGTCATTCCTCACCACAAGGACCCGAGCGGTCGCCTTCCCATGGGGGCGACGAAGGACGTCTGGTACGGCACGACGGAAATTCCGCGGGCGCTGTATGTGAAGAATGTTTCCTGCTGAGAGCGGTAATTCCTGCTCAGAGCAGTGAGTAGCGCCAGTGAGCAGTGAGTATCGAGCTCTGAGCAGAGATCAGTGATCAGTGATCAGTGATCAGTGATCAGTGAGCGGTGGGTCGTCGGGGGATCGACGGCCCACCGTGCGTTGCCGCGTCCGTTGCCGGGTCAGCTACCGTCCGTGCCCTACGGCCCGATGACCCGATAGGTTGTCGCCCCGGCGCCCCGGCGGTACGGCATCACGGTCACTGGCGTACGGCGGCACGGTCAGCCGCGTGCGGCATTGCGGGTCAGCCTCGGACGGCGATGCCGTCCAGGACCATGGAGAGGTACTGCCGGGCGATCTCCTCGGGGCTGTGCTGTCCGCCCGGCCGGTACCACGAGGCGGCGACCCAGACGGTGTCGCGCACGAAGCGGTAGGTGAGTCGGACGTCGAGGTCCGCGCGGAAGACGCCGTCGGCCACGCCTCGTTCCAGCGTTCCCAGCCATGCCTTTTCGAACTTCTGCTGGGAGTCGGCGAGATAGCCGAAGCGGGGCTGGTCGGCGAGGTGCCGGGCCTCCTTCTGATAGATAGCGACGGCGGCGCGGTGCCGGTCGATCTCCCGGAAGGACTCGGTGACCAGGGCCTCGATGGTCTCCCTGGGGCCGAGCCCGGCGGCGAGTACGGCGTCGTAGCCGTCCCAGAGCTCGGTCAGGAACGTGGACAGGATCTCGTCCAGCATCGATTCCTTGGAGTCGAAGTGGTAGTAGAGGCTGCCCGCGAGCATTCCGGCCTCGTCCGCGATCCGGCGGACGGTGGTGGCGTTGTAACCCTGAGCGGCGAACACCTCGGCCGCGGTGTTGAGCAGTTCGCGGCGGCGCTCCGGTGAGGCCGGGGCGGTCATGGTCTTCTTCTTGGCGGCTGGCACCCGGCCATTGTCGCTCCGTCGAAGCGGTCCTCCCCATTGGACCTGCCCCCTGATCGGGCTTCCGCCTCCCATCAGACCCGCACCCCCCGTCGGGGATGCGCCTCCCATCGGGCCCACGCCCCCATCGGACCTCCCAGCGGACCCACACCGCCATCGCGGCATACGCCTCCCATCGGGCCTCTCCCGTCGGACCTCCGCCTCCCGCCGAGCTTCCCGCCGAACCTGCACCTCCCGCCTGGCCTGAACCTCCCGCCGAGCCTCCGCCGACTCCGTGATCAACGCCTGGTCAATGACCGCGTCAATGGCTCGGTCAACGCATCGGCAGATTCATTTGCGAGTAAAACACCTGCGAATCTTTTGCTAGCCTGAAGGTATGGGAAAGCACGCCACACCTGCCGGGATGCGCCAGAGGCGGACGAGAGGGCACCGGAACGCCGGGCCAGGGGGCGTGGTGCGGTTCCGGCCGTTGCCGATCAAGAGCACCGTGCGGCTGCGCCGCCCCGTCGACATCTGGCACAAGCCGGCATTCAGCGCCGTCGTGGCCCTCGGCATCCCCGACCTCACGCTGTTCGCGCTGGGACGGCTGGATCTGGTCCTCTACACCTCCGCCGGGGCGATGTGTGCCCTATACGCGCACGGGCTGCCGTACGCCGCTCGGGCCCGGACGCTGCCGTGGATCGTGCTCGGGATGGTTGCGAGCCTGGGTGTCGCCCTGACAGCGGCTTCGCTGGTCACCTCGACCGCTCTGCTCGTGGTTCTCGCCTCGTTGGTCGCGGCGGTGCACAAGATGCTCTGTGACGCCACGCGCATCGGGCCGCCGGGGAACCTCATCCTGACCTTCATCGCAGCATCGGCCTTCTTCGTGCCGCAGCGCCTCGGGCAGGTGCCGCTCCATCTCGCGCTGGCGCTCGGGACCGGCGTACTGGCGTGGCTGGTGTGCATGGCGCCCGCGCTCATACGGCCGCACGGTCCGGAGCGGATCGCCGTCGCCCGGGCCCTGGAGGCCGCGGCGGGACTGCTGCGTGCGGAAGAGATGAACGTCATGGGCGGCGTGGCCGGCATGGGCAGCGTGGCCGGCATGGGCAGCGTGGCCGGCATGGGCAGCATCGACGGCGCGATGGTGCAGGCTCGGCATGAGCTTGCGGCCGCGGTCAATGCGGCCTGGCACACGCTGTTCCTGCTGCCGGCGCGTACCCCGGAGAAGGCTGCGGTGCGTGCCGCACTGGAACGACTGCTGGTACGGGCCGAGTCGGCGCTGGGCGGGACGGCGGCACGGGGAGAGGCCGCGGCACGCGGAGAGACGGGGGCATGGGAAGCGACTGCGGAACGGGGAGAGACTGCGGCGTGTGGAGAGACTGCGGCCTCGGGCGGAGCGGCGGTGCGGGGCGAGGCGGCGGCACCGGGATGGCTGCGTCGGGTGGCCGAGGCCGAGCGGTTCGGCGGGTGGGCTCGTGCGTTGCGGAGCGGGCGGCCGATGCCGCAGGTCACGCTCTCCGCGACGGAGGCCGAGGAATGGGCGGGGGTCGCCGCGGAGGGAGCCGCCGCCGTCGGTGACGAGGGGGCACCCGGGCTGCGGCGGCCCACGTCCGGGCAGCCGCGGGGCGTGGGTGGTGCCGTACGTGCGGTGCTGGCGCGGCTCGCCCCCGGGTCGCCCTTGCTGCCCATAGGTGCGCGGGTCGTCGTCGGCTGCGTACTGGCGGGCTGGGCATCCATGGGCGTCGGGGTCGGGCATCCGTACTGGGCGGTGGTCACCGCGGCGTCCATCTATCAGGCGAACACCACGCTCTCCTGGCAGCGCGCCCTGCAGCGCACGCTCGGCAATCTGCTCGGGCTCCTGCTGTTCACGATGCTGCTGCCGCTGATCCACACCGGCCAGCTCGCGATGATCGTGCTGACGCTGGCCTTTCAGCTCGGAGCGGAGGCGTGCATCACCCGCAACTACTGGCTGGGGTCGGTCTGCGTGACACCGATGGCGCTGCTGCTGACCGAATTCGGCAACCCCCTGCCGGCGCACACGCTGATCGCGGACCGCTGGATCGACACGGTGGTGGGCGCGGCCGTGGGGGTGGCCTGCTGCATGCTGGTCACCAATCGGCGGGCGGCCGACCGGATCGAATCCGCGCTGGAACGGGTGGGGGCGGTGGAGAGCGCCGCGCTGGAACTGCTCGCTCGCGCGGACGTGCCATCGCAATCGCCGTCGCCATCGCCATCGTCGTCGCCGTCGCGTCGGGCGGTGGACGGGGACGCATGGGAGCTGGGCAGGATGCGTGACCGGCTGACCAAGGGCCTGGTCGAGCTGCGTGAGGCGGTCGAGGTGGCGTCCGGCGAGTGGTGGCAGCGCGCGCTCCCGGAGGAACGGATCGCCCGCGCCGAGCAGCAGGGGCACCACACGCTGGCCGGTCTCGTACGACGGCTGTCGGAAACGGCTTCCGCGGCTGCTCCGGCTTCGGCCCCGGCTTCAGCTTCCACTTCGGCCCCGGCTTCAGCTTCCGCTTCGCCCTTCCCCTCTGCTTCGGCGTCCGCGTCTGCGTCTGGGCCTGTGTCTGGATCGGCGTCTGGATCTGCGTCTGCGTCGGCCCCGGCTTCCGCTTCGGCCTCGGCTTCGGCTTCGGCGCCGGTCTGCGCCCGCTGACCGTGGAGGCCACTCGCGGCACCGTCGGGGCCTCGGCCCCTACGCCTCGCCCTCCGCTACGCCTCGCCGTCCCCCCCATGCCTGCCCTCCCCGCGCCTCCTCATGCGCCTCCCCCGGTGACTCCCCCAGCCCCCGCCCCGGGTCCGTGGCGCACGTCCGGTGTCGTATGAGCAGGCACAATTGAAGGCGTACGCAATGGCCGAGAGGAGAGTGCGGGTGACCGAGGACATCGTCGCAGGGGTGCTGCGCCAGTGGCAGCAGGTGCACCCCGGGCTGGACACCGGCCCGATGGCGGTGATCGGACGGCTCAACCGCTGTTCCGCGCTGCTGCAGCAGGCGGCCGATGCCCCGTTGCGGCGGGCCGGACTGACCCGTCCCGAGTTCGACATCCTCGGCACGCTGCGCCGGATGGACCGCGAGCTGACGCCCGGGCGGGTGGCCCGCGAGACGTTCGCCTCCGGTGCGGCGGTGACCAAGCGGGTGCGGCAACTGGAGGAGCGCGGGCTGATCGCCCGCCGGCCCGACGACCGGGACCGCCGGGTCGCCCACCTGTCGCTGACCGACGAGGGACGCGAGATCATCGACCGGCTGCTCCCCGAGCAGTTGCGGTACGAGGCCTCGCTGCTCGACGGCATCGGTGAGCAGCGGCAGCAGGAACTCTCCGTCGCACTCGGCGAGTTGCTGGTGGTCCTGGAGGGGCGGCTCGGCAGCCTGATGGACTGACGAGAACCGGGGGACGGTCTCTCATGGCTCCAGGCGTGCGATGCGTCCCCGTTCGCCCGCGGCCCAGCAGCCGAGGTCGGGGGAGCAGTCGACGGTGTCGTACGAGCCGGTGTCGAACGGGCGCCAGCTGCGGCCGCCGTCGAGGGTCAGATCGCTGCCGGACGGACCGACCGCCAGGGCGATCCGGCGGGAGTGCGGGAGCCAGGCCACGCCCGAGCGGTACGCCTGTGGCGGACGGTCGGCCGCCACCCAGGTGGCGCCGGCGTCGGCGCTGACCGCGGCGGCGCGGGGCGACGGCTGGTCGGCGCGGAAGTCGCCGCCGACCGCCAGCCCGTGCGTGCGGTCGCGGAAGGCCAGTGCGAAGACGCCGCGGGCCGGGTCGCCCGCGGGGATCGGGGCGCCGGTGACCGACCAGGTGCGGCCGCGGTCGGCGGAGTGCAGTACGCGGGCGGTGGCCGCGCCGCCGGTCGCGATCCAGGCGTCCCGGCCGCCGGCGGAGACCAGGCACTGGCCGCTGGCGGCGAACGCCGCCTCGCCCGGCTGTGCCGGAGGCATACCGTCCGACGGCAGTACGCGCCAACTGCGGCCGCCGTCCGCGGTGGACAGCACCCGGTATCTGCCGTCCACGGGGTCGCTGAGGGCGATGCCGTGGCGCCGGTCGAAGAAGGTGAGGCAGTCGTAGAACGCGCGCGGGTCGGTGTTACGGAAGCTCTCCGTCCAGGTGGCACCGGCGTCGTCGGTGCGGAAGACACGGGACGCCTCGCCCTCACCGATCGCCAGGACGACCGCGTGGCGCGCGTCGAACGCCTCGATATCGCGGAACTCCAGCGTCGCGGCGCCCGGCGGCGACACATTGGCCCAGTGCCGGCCGCCGTCGCGGGTGCGCAGCACGGTGCCGGACGTACCGGCCACCCAGGCGGTGCTCCGGCCGACGGCCGCGAGACCGCGGAACCGGGCGGTGCTGCTGCTGTCCTTGAGGCGCCAGCCGGCATGCGGGGCGGTGAGCGACGCCGCCGGGGCCGGCTCGCGGACGGACGGCGGGTGGGGCGTGGTGGGGGTTGCGACGGCAGGGCCGGCGGCGAGGGAGAGGAGCGCGGCCGCGATAAGGGGGATTCGGGTGAGTGCCGCGGCACCAACCGGCAATGCACGGAGGCGAGTTCCGCTGGTGTTGCCCGCCCCGAAGGCCATGCTCACGCCCGCCCCGAGGCCCATGCTCGCGCCCGCGCCGTCCCCCGTGTTCCCGCCCGTGCTCACGTCCATGGACCTGTTTCCGTTCACCCTGCGCATCGTGCGCCGCATCGGCCCCTCCCGCCCCGCTCACGTCAGTGCGTGGAAGCTAGCCGAGCGCGGTGGTCACGTCCAGACCGTCGGCGGCCGGCGGAATTGGCGTGCTGACGCCTCGTCACCTCTCAGTTCCGACTGATATCGGCTGCCCCACCCCTCTCAGTCCCACCTGATACCGGCCACCCCACCCCCGTGACGCAGCTCACGTGTAAACCCGCAGTGACCGTGCACCCCGTCCCGCCGTCAGCTCGTCCTAATGGACGGGGTCAGCATCCGCGTTCCTCCGCAACCGCACCTCGCGGCATCAGCGATGCGCGGCGTTTGCACGCCCGCACGACCGTACGCCCGTACCACCGTCACGACCGTTAGGGAGCCAGGCGATGTCCAGCGTCATCGACCATGCCGTTCAGGCCCGTCTCATCGCGACCGCTCCCCGGTCGCGGGTGATTCCGGCGAGCCTGCGGTACGACCGTACCGACCCGTTCGCGGTGCGCCTGGTCTTTCCGCCGGCGGCCTCGCTGGACGGGGCCGAGGTGGTGTGGACGTTCGGCCGGGAGCTGCTGGAGGAGGGGCTGTACGGGCCGGCCGGGGCGGGTGACGTACAGATCTGGCCCTGTACGTCCGAGGAGATCATGGTCGAGTTGCGCACCGGCGGCGGGATGGCGGTCGTGGAGTTCGCGGCGCAGGAGCTGCGGGAGTTCCTGGAACTGTCGTACGGGGTCGTCGCGCAGGGCGACGAGGCGCGGCACCTGGACGTCGAGGCGGATCTCGCCGCCCTGTTGCGCGAGGCGTAGGCCTCCGCCCTCCGTAGACCCCAGGCCCCGGCCTCCGTAGGCCCAGGCCCCCGGCGTCCACCCGGCCTCGCCCCTGCTTGCCGCACGCTCCCCTCGCTCGGCCCTCGTTCGGCCCTCGCTCAGCCCCGCTCAGCCATCGGTGAAGAGGTTCTCCAGACAGCGGTCCAGGAGACGAAGGGCGGTTTCCGGCTCATGGACGTCCAGCAGAACGTAGGTGGCGAGTCCGTCGACCGTGCTGATCAGCAGCATGGCCTCCTCCTCGGTGGCGCGATCGGGGGCCAACTCACCGCGTTCCACGGCACGTTGGAGCTGGCTCACGAAGAAGTCGCGAAGCTGCGGGATGCCCTGCTGGGCCTCGGCCCGCAAGGCCGGGTCGTGCACGGCACGCACGTAGTAGGCGGCGCCGACCAGCAGGCCGGTGCGGCTCCGCTCGTCCAGCGGCAGCATCCCGGAGAGGCAGGCGCGCAGCACCTCCCGGGGCGTCGGCTCGCCCGTGAGCGCTTCGATGCGCTCGCGGACGCGGTCGGCGGCCAGCTGGTTGATCCGCCGGAGGGCGAAGAGCAGCATCTCGTCCTTGGTGCGGAAGTAGTGCTGCAGCCGGCCCAGCGAGATGCCGGCCTCGGCGGCGACATCGCGCAGGCTGGCGCCGTCGAGGCCACGGGTGACGGCGATCCGCCAGAGGGCGGCGGAGATCTCCTGCCGCCTGGCTTCGTGATCCACCTTCTTGGGCACGGCGGAGGACTTCCTTTCCCGCTTCTCACGCTTCTCGCACTGCTCGTACTTCTCACGCTTCTCGCACTTGTCACGCTTCTCGCACTGCTCGTACTTCTCACGCTCCTCGTGCGGGGAGAAGCCGCCCCCGTGGGGCCGTTTTTTGCAAGTCGCTTGTACCGTTATAACGTATCGCCATCCAATACAGTTGACCTGGAAACGGTGACTCCGCATGTCCGAGCCCGAGGCCGAGCCCCACGCCGCCCTCGTCCTGCGCCCGCCCCGCCATCGCGTCGATCCCCGGGCCCGCCGCTGGTGGGCGGCGCAGGCACTGTTGACGCTCAGCGGTCCGATGCTGCTGACCGCACTCGTCATGGCGGTCCTGTCCGTGCTGTTCTTCCCGGGCGCTCTGCCGTGGCTGGGGCCCCTGCTGCTGGTCGTGCTCGTCGTGCCGGGCCTCGGCTATCTCGTGGTGATGCCGCGCTGGCGGTACGCGGTGCACGCCTGGGAGCTCGGCGAGCGCGCGGTGTACGCGGCGGGCGGCTGGTTCTGGCAGAAGCGGCGGATCGCCCCGCTCTCCCGGGTGCAGACGGTGGACACCGTGCGCGGTCCGCTGCAGCGGAGGTACGGGCTGGCGACGGTGACCGTCACCACCGCCTCGACCGCCGGGGACATAAAAATCGCGGGACTGTCGGACGCGGACGCCGAGGAACTCTCGCGGCGGATCGGCGAGGCCGCGCAGCAAGTACCGGGTGATGCCGTATGAGCACGTCCCACCCCGCGCGGCCCACGCCGTGGGCCCACCCCGCGGACCCGCCCCAGTGGCGGCGGCTGGATCCGCGGACGCTGTTGGTGCACTGCGGCTGGATGGCGGCGCCGCTCGGTTCGCTGGCGTTGACCGCGCTGGCCACCGGGGGCCGGATCAGCACCCGCGGCTGGATCACCCTGGCCGTCATCGCCGCGTCGTTCGCCGTCGTCACCACGCTCGGTCTGATCCGGTGGGCGCGCACCGAGTTCCGGGTGCGCCTCGACGGAGGTGCCGGCACTGCGGGCCACGCGCCCGCGGGGCCCGACACGGCAGGCGGCGCCGCGCCCACCCAGGACCCTGCCACCTCGCACGCCCCCACCCTCGACATCCGCAGCGGGCTGTTGAACCGCCGGCTGCGGAGCATCCCGCTGCACCGCATCCGCACCGTCGACCTGACCGCGTCACCGCTGCACCGGCTGCTGGGCGTCACCGTGCTGCGGGCCGGTACCGCCGGTTCGGGCGAGGGCGGCGGGGCGCTGTCGCTGGATGCGCTGGCGGTGCCCGAGGCGGCGCGGCTGCGCGCGGAACTGCTGGCCCGGGCCGGCAGTTCGGCGTCCGACGGCGAGCCGGTGCTGGCCCGTATCGACTGGCGCTGGCTGCGCTACGCGCCGCTCACGTTCTGGATCGTCGGCGGGGTGTTCGCGGCGGCGGGTTCGGCGTACCGGGTGCTGGACGGCATCGGCATCGAGCCGTGGAAACTGGGCATCGTCCGGCGGGCGTTCGCCGAGTTCGGCACGAGCGCCCTCTGGCTGACGGTCCCGGTGGCGCTGTTGGCCGTGCTCGCCCTGGGCTCGGCCGGGGCCGTGGCACTCTACGTCGAGAACTGGTGGAACTACCGCCTGGAGTGGGCCGACGGCCGCACGCTGCAGGTGCGCCGCGGACTGTTCACGACCCGGTCGGTCGCCATCGAACGCGCCCGGCTGCGCGGGGTGTTGCTGCGCGAGCCGCTGCTGCTGCGGGCCGGTGGCGGTGCGCTGGTCAGAGCGGTGGCCAGCGGGCTGGGCAACCGCGAGGAGAACCGCAAGCGGAGCGGGCTGCTGCCGCCGGCACCGCGCGCGGAGGCCCTACGGGTGGCGGGCGGCGCGCTCCGCGCCCCCTTCCCCGCGACCACGACCACGACCGGGAACGGGACCGCGACCGGGAGCGGGGGCGGGACCCCGACCACGACCGCGACCACGACCACGACCACGACCGCGACCGCGACCGGCAACGGGAGCGAAAGCGCGCTGCCGGCCACCCCGGACACCCCCACCATCCCGGCCACCCCGGTCACCCCGGCCCCTCCAGCCACCCCCACCCCCCTGGCCCCCCACCCCCGCGCCGCCCTCCGTCGCCGCAGGATGCGCGGGATGTGGTGCGTCGTGCTGCCCGGTACCGCGCTGCTCGCCGGGCTGGGGGCGGCCCTCACCCCCGTACTGCTGCACTGCGCCTGGGTCTTCGCGGTGGTGGCCACGCCGGTGGTGCTGTGGCTGGCGCGGGACGCCTACCACAGCCTCGGGCACGGCATCCACGGCGGCTTTCTGGTCGCCCGGTCGGGCACCTTCAGCCGCGACACCCTCGTCCTGCAGCGGTCCGCGATCGCGGCGTGGACGTTCACGGATTCGCCGTTCACCCGCCGGTCCGGTCTGGTCACGCTGACCGCGGCGGTCGCGGCGGGCGAGGACGGCTATCGCATCCGGGATCTGGCGGCCGGTGAGGCGGCCGGATTCGCGGCGGCGGCAGGGCCGGGGATTCTGGCGGAGTTCCTGGTTCCGGCCGGGGAATCACCGGTGGCCCCGGTGGATTCCCGGTGGTTCCCGGGCAGTTCGGGAAGGCCGCAGCAGGAGCGGCAGGGTTTCGACAAGAGCCCGGCAACATGAGATACATCACACCCGTGTCGCGTGCACGGCGAGAGCGGGCACACCGTCCTACTGGACGAGCCATTGCCCAGCCAACAGCCGTGAGGGAGCAGCGCGATGAACACCGTCATCGACCACGCCGTCCAGGTCCGTCTCATCGCCACCACCCCCGGCCCGTACGACGTGCCCGCGGTGCTGCACTACCAGCCCGCCGATCCGCTGGCCGTGCGGATGTCCTTCCCGCCGGAGATCTCGCTGGACGGTTCGGCGGTGGACTGGGCGTTCGCGCGTGAGCTGCTGGCGGAGGGGCTGCGGGCGCCGGCCGGGCGGGGCGACGTGCGGGTGCGGCCGTGCGGCGCGGACCGCACGGTGATGGAGTTCCACGCGGACGAGGGCATCGCCATGGTGCAGTTGGACACGGCGGAGGTACGGCGGTTCCTGGACCGGTCGTACGAGGCCGTGCCGGCCGGCAGTGAACTCGCCTACCTGGGCATGGACCGCGGCCTGGCCGAGCTGTTCGGCGCGGCGTAGAGCCTCGGAGCAGAACCTGGCCGGCGGGGGCCAGCAGAAGCGGTTCCGCAGTACGCAGTCCGCCGTACGCGGTCCGCAGTTCCGCGGTCCGCAGTCCCCGGCACCCGCGACCGGCAGACGGCAACAAACCGACAGACCGCAATAGACGGCAATTGACGGCAATAGACGGCAACAACCGACAAACCTCAGCAGACGCCGACGAACAGCCACAGACTGGGCCGACCGCGCCGTGACGTCACCGGTGCCGCCGGCCCGCAGAACGGCCGTCGCCCCGAGGGAGAGCCCCCGGGGCGACGGCCGCGTCATGTTCCGCAACCGGCCGGTTCCGCAACCGGCCGGGCCGTTCGCCCCCTCCGGGGCGAGCAGGCGGTACCGCCGGTTCAGCGCTTGGGGAACCCGAACCCGTACCCCTGCTGCTTCATCCACGGCAGCAGGCGGTCCAGCGACCCGACGGTGAGGGCGCGGTTGCCGCCGCCGTCGTGGAAGAGGACGGTCGGGCCGTTGGTGATCTCCCCGTGGACGATGGCCTCGATCGCTGCGACGCTGCCGCTCTCGAAGTCCTTGCTGTCGACGTTCCAGCCGAGCGGGCGCATGCCGTGGCCGGCGGCCAGCTTCCGGCTGTACGGGGTGAAGGCGCCACCGGGCGCGCGGTAGTACTCGACCTTCGCGCCGCCCGCCGCGTCCTCGATCATCTTCTGGGCGTCGAGGATCTGCTGCGACTGGTAGCTCTCCGGCTGGTGGTCCATGCCGGTGTTGTGGCTGACGGTGTGGTTGCAGAGCTTGTGCCCGGCGGCCACCACCTGCTTGACCAGGTCGGGGTGGGCCTTGGCCTGCGGGCCGATCATGCAGAAGACGGCCTTGACGTCGTGCTTCTTGAGCACTTCCAGGACCTTGGGGGTCCAGACCGGGTCCGGGCCGTCGTCGATGGTGATGTTCAGGCTGCGGCCCGGGCGGTCGGAGGCGTGCACGATGGACGGGTCGACCGGGGCGATCTTCGGCGCCCGCATGGCCTTCTGGCCGAGGGTGTCCGCCTCGGCCTTGGACGGACCGCCGAGCTGACCGGAGGCGACCGCCCCGACGAGTCCCAGCGACACCACCGCCGCCGCCACCACTCCGATGATGCCGCCCTCGATACCGAAGCGCCGAGCCATCCCCATCCCCGTTCCTCATGCCGTGCCGGTGTCCGTGCGGACGGCGGGCACGGGATGCATCCGCCGTCCTCCACCACGACAGATGCGTCCCGGGCCGGGGAGGCTGCTCCTGTTACGGATCCATCATGAAACTTATTGATACTGGTGCCATGCCACGAGTACTTCTGATCGAGGACGACGCCGCCGTACGGGACGGAGTGTCCCTCGCGCTACGGCGGCGCGGCCACGAAGTGGCGGCCGCGGCCAGCGGCGAGGAGGGTCTGTCGGCGCTGCCCGGGTTCCGCCCGGACATCGTGCTGCTGGACCTGATGCTCCCCGGCAAGGACGGTTTCGAGGTGTGCCGGCTGATCCGCGCCGAGCGGCAGCTGCCGATCATCATGCTCACCGCCCGCGGCGACGATCTGGACGTGGTGCTCGGACTGGAGGCCGGGGCCGACGACTACATCGTCAAACCCGCCCGTGGCGAGGTGCTGGAGGCGCGCATCCGGGCGGTGCTGCGGCGTACGGCGCTGCCCGCCGACGGTGCCCCGGCCGTGGAGCCGGGGCCCGCGCCGGTCGAGACGTACGGCGAACTGGCCATCGACCGGGCCGGGCTGGTCGTCGCCAAGGGCGGCAAGGATCTGGCGCTGGCGCCCTCGGAGATGAAGCTGTTGCTGTTCCTGTCCGCGACACCGGGGCAGGTCTTCAGCCGCCAGCAGCTGCTGGAGCACGTGTGGGAGCACAGCTACCACGGCGATGCGCGGCTGGTGGACGCCTGTGTGATGCGGCTGCGGACGAAGATAGAGGACACCCCGCGCAGCCCCCGTTACGTCCAGACCGTGCGCGGCTTCGGTTACCGCTTCGGTCCGCTGTGAACCGCCTCGCCGGCCGGGTGCCGTCGCGCACCCTGCTGCGGGGGCTGCGGGCGCGGCTCGTCGTGGGGTTCCTGGTGGTGGCGGCCGTCAGTGCGCTGACCACGGCGCTGCTGACGTACCGCGAGGCCCGTAACGCCATTCTGCAGCGGTCCCAGGACATCGCGGTGAACGATCTGCGGGCGCAGGTCAACTCGCTCGCGCCGGAGCTGGTGGTGCCGCCGGCGCAGGCGGACCTGGACAACTTCCGGGTCCAGCTGGAGCGTTCCGGCAAATCCCGTGAATGGGATATTTCCGTTCATTACCGCGGCGTTCCGGACAGTGACGAGGGCGGGCTGCGGCGCAGTGTCGTGATCCCGGCCGACCTCAAGGCGTCGGTGGAGAAGCGGCACGTCCCGGCCTTCCAGCGGATCAACCGCGGCGGCTCGCCGTGGCTGCTGATCGGCATGCCGGTCCGGCAGTCCGACGGCCAGGCGTCCGCGCTGTCCGTCTACGCCCAACTGCCGCTCAGCGCCGAGGAGTCCAATGTCGAGGCGCTGGTGACCGCGGCCCAGCGGGGCGCCCTGCCGGTGCTGATGCTCGCGGTGGTCCCGGCGCTGCTCGCCGCGCGCGGGGTGCTGCGGCCGGTGCGCAAGCTGCGGCAGGCCGCCGGGCGGATCGCCGAGGGCAAGCTGGACACCCGGCTGGAGGTCAAGGGCGCCGACGAACTCGCCGACCTCTCCCGTACGTTCAACGACATGGCGGCCCGGCTGGAGGAGAGCATGGCCGAGCTGCGCCGTCTGGAGTCCAACTCCCGGCGGTTCGCCGCCGACGTCTCGCACGAGCTGCGCACGCCGCTGGCGGCGATGACCGCGGTGACCGACGTCCTCGACGAGGACGCCGACTCCCTCGACCCGGACACCGCCTCCGCGGTCCGGTTGATCAGCCAGGAGACCGGCAAGCTGGCGCGGATGGTGGAGGACCTGATGGAGGTCTCCCGGTTCGACGCCGGTGCCGCGGCGCTCCATCTGGACGAGGTCGACGTCGCCGAGACCATCCGCAAGACGCTGCAGGCCCGGGCCTGGCAGAAGCGGGTGGCCGCGGACCTGCCCGAGGACGTACGGGCCCAGCTCGATCCGCGGCGGCTGGACGTGGTGGTGGCCAATCTGGTCGGCAATGCGCTGCACCACGGCGGCGAGCCGGTCCGGGTGGTGCTGCACGCCCCGGAGCCGGGCGCGGACCGGCTGCTGATCGAGGTCCGCGACAGCGGCCCGGGCATAGACCCCGAGGTCCTGCCGCACGTCTTCGAGCGCTTCTACAAGGCGGACTCGGCCCGAGCCCGTTCGGAGGGCAGCGGTCTGGGACTGGCCATCGCGATGGAGAACGTACGGCTGCACGGCGGTGTGATGCGGGCGGCCAACTCCCCCGACGGCGGTGCGGTGTTCACCGTGGACCTCCCGCTGCGCCAGGAGGAGCCGGCCGATCCCGGCGGAGCGGCCGGCGCGAACGGCACCGGGGCGCCCGCGGCGGACGGTCCGGGCAGGACGGACGGGGCGGACAGGGCGGACAGGGCGGGCGGGACGATCAGCAAAGGGACCCGGGGGGCCGACAAGGAGAACGACGGATGAGCGCCATGAACGGCCGGAACCCCCTGCGGACGCCGGGAGCCCGGCGGCGCGTGCGGGGCGGCGTGGTCACCGGTGCGCTGGGCGGCGTGCTCAGCAGTGCGCTGGCCGGTGCGCTGGCCGGTTGCGGTATCGCGCCCACCGATGTGATCGACGCGGGTGAACCCGCCTCCGGGGTGAAGTCGCCGGGCCAGCCCGCGGCCGACGTCCAGCTGTTCTTCTACGGGCCGTCCGGTCTGCGGTCGGCGACCCGGCCGGCGAAGGCCCCGGTCGACCCGGACCAGGCACTGTCGCTGCTGATGGAGGGGCCGAACCACGCCGAGCGGATGCGCGGGCTGTCCAGCGTGCTGCCGAAGTTCCCGGGCCCGCTGACCGCCGCCACCGGCGAGGGCACGGTCGTGATCAACCTGCCGATGAACGCCAAGCTGCTGGACTCCGCCTCGCTCAACCAGCTGGTGTGCACCGCGGCCAACGCCCGGGTGCCGGGGAACAAGCCGCCGGACCAGGTGATGGTGACTCTGGTGGGCGACACGGTCCGGGTGGGCCCCATGGTGTGCGGCGGCAACAACGCCTTGCCGATCGTCCAGCCCAGCCCGACGACGCCGGGCGGCACCGGCGGTACGAGGAGCGGCGGCGTAGGCTGATCACAGGGCCAGGACCAGAGCCGCGGCATGGGGAGTCTTTGCGATGTCCGAGCGCAAACCACCCGGAGTCAGCTTCGAGAGCTGGGTCGACAAGCAGATCCGCGAGGCGACGGAGCGCGGCGACTTCGCCGGCCTCCCCGGTGCCGGCAAGCCCCTCCCGGACCTCGACCGGCCCTATGACGAGATGTGGTGGATCAGGGAGAAGATGCAGCGGGAGCACCTCTCCTACCTGCCGCCGAGCCTGGCCTTGCGCAAGGACGCCGAGGAGGCGCTCCAGGCTGCCGCGAACGCCCCGACCGAGGCCGCGCTGCGGCGCATCCTGACGGCGGTCAACGAGCGGATCCGCGCGGCGCTGCGCACTCCCCTGGAGGGCCCGCCGCTGAACCTGGTGCCGTTCGACGTCGACGAGCAGGCCCGTAAGTGGCGGGAGCGGCACGGGAGTTGAGGCGCGCCGCGGCGGCCGTCAGGGTGCGGTACGCGCCAGGCGTACGCGGAGGAAGCGCGGCCGGTAGAGGTCGACGTCGCCGCCCACCCGGGAATCGGCGGGGACGCCGGGCGGGCCGAGCCAGTTGATGTCGTAGCTGAGCAGCAGGGCGCCGCCCGCGGATGCTTCGGGGTGGGCCTGCGGGTTGTAGGCGACGACGTACCGCGGGTCGGGGGCGGGTGGCCGGGGCGGGGTGATCCGGCCGTGCGGGCCGTGCCAGGGGCCCTCGGGCGCGCAGGCCCAGTAGCTGGTGAGGGTGCGCATCCCGGCGGTGCCGCCGCCCCCGGTATCCATGGTGAACAGCACCCAGGACGGCCCGTCGCGGACGACGGTGAAGGCGCTGCCGACGCCGCGGCGGCCGCCGTCCCGCAGCACCGGTGCCGCCCGGCCGGGCCGCCGCTGCCAGTGGGCGCCGTCCCAGAAGCGCCAGCTGCCGCGGCCCGCGAGCCGGCCGACCGGGACCCGGGCGAGGTAGGCCCGGGAGGCCGGTGCGGAGGGCGGGTCGTCGGCGCCGTAGACGTAGGTCCACCGGCCGTCCTGGACCGCCGCGGCGCCGTAGAGGGCGCGTCGCCCGGGGTCGGCGGCGGCGTCCGGGCCGACGGTCCCGTCGATGCGTTCCAGATGCAGGCCGGGCAGCGAGAGGGTGGCGACCTCGGTGCCGTACGGCATCCCGAAGACCCACGGTCCGGTGCCGGGTGCCCGGCGCCACAGCAGTACCCGGACCACCCGCTCGGCGGCGCCGGGCGTCCGGGGCTCGACCCGCGCCTGGACCGGCCAGCGCCAGCCGCCACCGGGCGGGTCGGGGAAGTACGGGCCGGGCGCGGCCGGGGTGCCGCCGGTCAGAGTGCGCTCCGGCCGGCCCGAACGGGACGTCACCACCAGGGAGTTGTGCCGGAGGTAGGGGGTGCCGCCGTGGTCGGCGGTGCGCCAACGGCGGTGTCGGCCCTGGGGGTTGGGGGGTGGCTGGACGCGGTCGAGGAAGGTGTCGGAGAAGAGCCAGAGGGTGCGGCCGTCGGGGAGGCGCACCGAGTGGGTGCCGTCGCCGCCGGTCCAGTCGTCGGTGCGGGCGTTGTCGTTGCCGTAGCGGGCGAATACGGCGGTTTGCCGGGAATCGACCGACCAGGCGGCGATCCGGCGTCCGGTGCAGCCGGTCGTCCGGTCGGGGCCGTCGGAGCCGGGCCGTGCCCACAGCAGCGCGGCGGCGACCAGGAGCAGGGCGGCGCCGGCCGTGGTGCGGTGGTTCGGCGCCCTGGACATCGTGCTCCTCGGTCGCTCTCCGGGGTCCTCGGGTGGCGGGGATCACCGTACAGAACCGGTCAGCCACGCATAGATACGCACATGCAGGGGTGGTCAACGAGTGCAACGTCACAGCAAGAGCCCCTGCTCCAGCTAACGGTCGTTCGCCTAGCCTGCTGCCATGACCGCCGAGTCCACCGAACTCCCCCTGGCCGCGGCCTTCCCGGATGCCGATCGCGCGCAGTGGCAGCGCCTCGTCGAAGGCGTGCTGCGCAAATCGGGCGTCACGGAGGCCACGGGCGCCGCCGCCGAGGACGCGCTCGCCACGGATCTCCAGGACGGGATCCGCATCCGCCCGCTCTACACCGCCGAGGACGGCACGGCCGCTCCGGGCCGCCCCGGGTTCCCGCCCTTCGTACGGGGTGGCCGACCCGAGGGCACGACCGTCGCCGGCTGGGACGTACGCCAGCGCCAGGTGCACACCGATCCGCGGCGCGCCAACGAGGCGGTGCTCGCCGATCTGGAGAACGGCGTCACCTCGGCCTGGCTGGCCGTCGGGCACGGCGGGGTGCCGGTGACCGGTCTGGCGGAGGCGCTGAAGGGCGTCTATCTGGACCTGGCCGCGGTGGTGCTGGACGCGGGCGCCGATTTCGCCCCGGCCGCCGAGGAGTTGCTGCGCCTGTACGCCGCGGCGGGTGTGCCGACGGCGGAGGCCACCGGCTCGCTGGGCGCCGATCCGCTGGGACTGCTGGCCCGTACCGGCGACGACAGCAAGCTGCGGGTGCAGCTGGAGGCGGCGGTCCGGCTGGCCGGGCGCGCTCTCGCGGAGGCGCCCAAGGTGCGGGCGCTGGCCGTCGACGCGCTGCCGTACCACGAGGCGGGCGGTTCGGCGGCCGAGGAGCTCGGTGCCTCCCTCGCCACCGGCGTGGCCTATCTGCGGCAGCTGACCGAGGCCGGGGTGGGCATCGACGACGCCTGCCGGCAGCTGGAGTTCCGCTACGCCGCGACCGCGGACCAGTTCCTGACCATCGCCAAGCTGCGCGCGGCCCGCCGGCTGTGGGCCCGGGTCGCGGAGGTGTGCGGGGCAGCGCCCGGCGCGTCCGCGCAGGTCCAGCACGCGGTGACCTCGTCGGTGATGATGACCCGTCGGGACCCGTGGGTGAACATGCTGCGCACCACGGTCGCCGGACTGTCGGCGGGCGTCGGCGGCGCGGACGCGGTGACGGTGCTGCCGTTCGACGCGGCACTCGGCCTGTCCGACGCCTTCGCCCGGCGGATCGCCCGGAACACCCAGTCGGTGCTGCTGGAGGAGTCGCACCTGTCGAAGGTGATCGACCCGGCGGGCGGCTCCTGGTACGTGGAGCGGCTGACCGACGAACTGGCCCGCGCGGGCTGGGCGTTCTTCCAGGAGATCGAGGCCGCGGGCGGTCAGGCCGCGGCGCTGCGCTCCGGGATGCTCCGCGAGCGGCTGGCGCGGACCTGGGCGCGCCGCACCGAGGACCTGGCGCACCGCCGCGAACCGATCACCGGCGTCAGCGAGTTCCCGTTCCTCGCCGAGGCGCCGGTGGAGCGGGAGCCGGCGCCCGCGCCGGTGTCCGGTGGGCTGCCGCGGGTGCGCAGGGACGATGCGTACGAGGCGCTGCGGGCCCGTTCGGACGCCCATCTGGCGGCGACCGGTGACCGGCCGAAGGTGTTCCTGGCCGCGCTGGGCCCGGTCGCGGCACACACCGCGCGGGTGGCGTTCGCCGGCAACCTGTTCCAGGCGGGCGGCATCGCCACCGTGCAGGAACCGGCGGCGGTGGACGCGGAGTCGGTGGCCGAGGCGTTCGCCCGGAGCGGGGCGCGGATCGCCGCGCTGTGTTCGAGCGATGCGGTCTACGGCGAGCAGGCGGCCGCGGTGGCGGCGGCGCTCAAGTCTGCGGGCGCGGTGCGGGTGTTCCTGGCCGGCCGGCCGGGTGAGCGCCGGGAGGAATTCGAGGCGGCCGGGGTGGACGCGTTCGTCTTCGCCGGCTGCGACGCGGTCGGGGTGCTGTCCTCGGCCCTGGACGTCATGGAGGTGGCGGGATGACCGAGATGCAGGATGCCACGCAACGGGCCGGCGCCATCCCGGACTTCAGCACGGTCGAGCTGGACGGGCCGGCCGCGGCGGACGCTGCGGCCGGGGCCGAGCAGTGGACGGAAGCGGTGGAGGCGGCCACCGGCAAGGGACTTGCGGACCTGACCTGGGAGACGCCGGAGGGCATCGACGTCAAGCCGCTGTACACCGAGGACGATCTGGCCGGCGTCGACTTCCTGGGCACGTACCCGGGCATCGCGCCGTACCTGCGCGGCCCGTACCCGACGATGTACGTCAACCAGCCCTGGACGATCCGGCAGTACGCCGGTTTTTCCACGGCCGAGGAGTCCAACGCGTTCTACCGCCGCAATCTGGCGGCCGGTCAGAAGGGCCTGTCGGTCGCCTTCGACCTGCCCACCCACCGCGGTTACGACAGTGACCACCCGCGGGTGACCGGTGACGTCGGCATGGCGGGCGTCGCCATCGACTCGATCTACGACATGCGGCAGCTCTTCGAGGGCATCCCGCTGGACAAGATGACGGTGTCGATGACGATGAACGGCGCGGTGCTGCCCGTGCTGGCGCTGTACATCGTGGCGGCGGAGGAGCAGGGCGTACCGCCCGAGAAGCTGGCCGGGACCATCCAGAACGACATCCTCAAGGAGTTCATGGTCCGCAACACCTACATCTATCCGCCGCAGCCGTCGATGCGGATCATCTCCGACATCTTCGCGTACACCTCGCAGAAGATGCCGCGCTACAACTCCATCTCGATCTCCGGCTACCACATCCAGGAGGCGGGTGCGACGGCCGACCTGGAGCTGGCGTACACCCTCGCGGACGGTGTGGAGTACCTGCGGGCGGGGCTGGCGGCCGGGATGGACGTGGACTCCTTCGCCCCCCGTCTGTCCTTCTTCTGGGCGATCGGCATGAACTTCTTCATGGAGATCGCCAAGCTGCGCGCGGCCCGGCTGCTGTGGGCCCGGCTGGTCCAGCGCTTCGAGCCGAAGAACCCCAAGTCCCTTTCGCTGCGCACCCATTCGCAGACCTCGGGCTGGTCGCTGACCGCGCAGGACGTGTTCAACAACGTCACCCGTACGTGCGTGGAGGCGATGGCGGCGACCCAGGGCCACACCCAGTCGCTGCACACCAACGCCCTCGACGAGGCGCTCGCGCTGCCCACCGACTTCTCGGCGCGGATCGCCCGCAACACCCAGCTGTTCCTGCAGCAGGAGTCGGGCACCTGCCGGGTGATCGACCCGTGGGGCGGCAGCGCCTACGTCGAGAAGCTCACCTACGACCTGGCGCGCCGGGCCTGGCAGCACATCGAGGAGGTCGAGGCGGCCGGCGGGATGGCCAAGGCGATCGACGCGGGCATCCCGAAGCTGCGGGTGGAGGAGGCCGCGGCCCGCACCCAGGCGCGGATCGACTCCGGGCGGCAGGCGCTGATCGGCGTCAACAAGTACCGGGTGGCGAGCGACGAGGAGATCGAGGTCCTCAAGGTCGACAACTCCGCGGTCCGGGCGCAGCAGATCGAGAAGCTGAAGCGGCTGCGGGCCGAGCGCGACGAGGCGGCCTGCCAGGACGCGCTGCGGGCGCTGACCGCGGCGGCGAAGTCCGGTCCCGGCAAGGGCCTTGAGGGCAATCTGCTGGCGCTGGCGGTGGACGCGGCCCGGGCCAAGGCGACCGTCGGGGAGATCTCGGACGCCCTGGAGGAGGTCTACGGGCGGCACTCCGGCCAGATCCGTACGATCTCTGGTGTGTACCGAGACGAAGCGGGCCCCTCCTCCGGTGTGGAGCGCACCCGGACGCTGGTGGCCGAGTTCGAGCGCGCCGAGGGGCGCCGGCCGCGCATCCTGGTGGCCAAGATGGGCCAGGACGGCCATGACCGCGGCCAGAAGGTGATCGCCACGGCCTTCGCCGACCTGGGCTTCGACGTGGACGTCGGCCCGCTGTTCCAGACCCCGGCCGAGGTGGCCCGCCAGGCGGTCGAGGCGGACGTGCACATCGTCGGGGTGTCCTCCCTGGCCGCCGGTCATCTCACCCTGGTGCCGGCGCTGAAGGAGGCGCTGGCGGCCGAGGACCGGGAGGACATCACGATCGTGGTGGGCGGGGTGATCCCGCCGCAGGACGTGCAGCCGCTGCGCGACATGGGCGCGGCCGCGGTGTTCCTGCCGGGCACGGTCATCCCGGATGCCGCGCACGACCTGGTGAAGGACCTGGCGTCGGTCCTCGGCCACGAGCTGTAGAGCGGGGGGTCATGCCTGCGACGATCGACGTCGAACGGTACGCCGAGGGGGTGCGCGCGGGTTCCCGTGCCTGGATCGCCCGCGCCGTCACCCTGGTCGAGTCCACCCGTGCGGACCACCGGGCGGCGGCCCAGCGGCTGCTGGTCGAGCTGCTGCCGTACTCCGGTGCGGCCCGCCGGGTGGGCATCAGCGGGGTGCCCGGTGTCGGCAAGTCGACCTTCATCGACGCGCTGGGCACGCTGCTGACCGGGATGGGGCACCGGGTGGCGGTGCTCGCCGTCGACCCGTCGTCCAGCCGGACCGGCGGCTCCATCCTGGGGGACAAGACCCGGATGGAGCGGCTGGCGACCGATCCGGCGGCGTTCGTCCGCCCCTCCCCCACGTCCGGGACGCTGGGCGGGGTGGCCCGCGCCACGCGGGAGTCCATCGTCGTGATGGAGGCCGCGGGCTATGACGTGGTGCTGGTGGAGACGGTGGGGGTCGGCCAGTCGGAGACGACCGTGGCCAACATGGTCGACACGTTCCTGCTGCTGACCCTGGCCCGCACCGGCGACCAGCTCCAGGGCATCAAGAAGGGCGTGCTGGAGCTGGCGGACCTGGTGTCCGTCAACAAGGCGGACGGGCCGCACGAGCGGGACGCCCGGTCCGCGGCCCGCGAACTGGCCGGTGCGCTGCGGCTGTTGCAGCCCGCCGACGCGGTGTGGACGCCGCCCGTGCTGACCTGCAGCGCTCGTGAGGGCACCGGCCTGAAGGCGGTCTGGGAACGCGTCGAGCAGCACCGCACGCTGCTGGAGTCCACCGGTGCGCTGGCCGAGCGGCGCCGTACCCAGCAGGTCGACTGGACCTGGTCGATGGTCCGCGAACGGCTCATCGACCGCCTCCAGGAGCATCCCGAGGTGCGCAGGCTGGGCCCGGAGGTCGAACGGGCGGTGCGGGACGGCGAGATCACCGCGACGCTGGCGGCCGAACGGCTGCTGTCCGCGTTCGGCCTGGCGGACCCGGCGGCCGGGGAAGCGTAGCGGCGGTCCGGGGTACTCATCCGGACACCTGAGTAGCACAGCTCATGACGCCCGGGCGGCGGGCCCCGAGTATGTCGATGACGCATGGACGGACGTTTTCGGCATCTTTCCCTGGGGGCCATCATCAATCCGCGGGACGTCGCACACGGGCTGTACGAGGACAATCCGCTGGCCGGACTCATCGAGGGGTTCTGTGTGGCACCGGCCGGCGGCGAGCTGGAGTCCCGGCCGGTCGTCCATGTCGAGCTGCGGCCGGGGGTACGGCTGTCGGCCGTCGAGGCGGACCGGCTGGCGCTCGCCTGCCAGCAGGGCGTACTGCGTCAACTGGCCGCCGGCTGCCGGGACTTCCTTCCCTCCCCGGCGGACTGCCCCTCGGCCCACGAGGTCGCGATCACCCTGCACGGGTACGGCACCGGCCCGTTCGCCGGGAGGTCCTAGGGCCGTTCCGGCCCTGACCCGTCGGGCGGGCCCTGGAGCATCCCGCGCGCCCGTCGGGCCCGCTCGGCGAAGTGGGTGACGGCCAGGTCGCAGAACCGTGCGGCCGCCGCGGAGAGGTAACTGTCCTCGCGGCGCACCAGACTCAGGGTCCGTATGCAGTCGGGGGCGTCGATGCGCAGCCAGGCCAGCGGCGCGGCGGCCAGGTCGGCGCGGGCGATGGAGGGCATCAGGCCGATGCCGAGGCCGGCGATGACGAGGAAGTGGGTGGCGCCGGGTTCGTCGCCCTCGCAGCAGATGACCGGGCGGCGGCCGAGGGGGGCGAACAGCCGCTCCAGCAGGGCGCGTTGCCAGTGTCCTGGGCGGGTGGTGATGAAGGGCTCGTCGGCGAGCTCGGCCACCGTCACCCGCTGCCGGCCGGCCAGCGGATGGGCTGCCGGGACCGCGAGCAGCACCTCCTCGTGCAGCAGCCGCACCGCGCCGAGCCCGGCTCCGGTCAGCGGCTGCGAGGCGACGCAGAAGTCCACCTCGTGGGCGCGCAGGTGCTCGCGCATCAGGTCGGGGGTGGACTGGAAACAGCGGACGGTCACGCCGGGATGGGCGGCGCGGAAGCCGGCGAGCAGTTCGGTGAGCGGCAGCAGGGTCTCCGCGGCGATGGCGACGCTGCCGTTGTCGAGCCCCGCGGCATCGGCCATCTCCCGGCGGGCGTCGTCGAGTTCGTCCAGGGCGCGTTCCACCCGGGCGAGGAAGGCGGCGCCGTGGCGGTTGAGCCGGATCGCCCGGCCCTGCCGGTCGAAGAGCGGCAGGCCCAGTTCGGCTTCGAGGCGGGCGATGGTCCGGCTCACCGAGGGCTGGGCCACCCGCAGTTCCTCGGCGGCCCGGCTGATGTGTTCCCGGCGCGCGACGACCCGGAAGTACCGCAGGGACAGCAGATCCATCGGTTCCTCGGGCCTTCGGGTCGGACGACGACGACCCGCAAATGATCACACAGGGCGCGCCCGGGGGCCCGGGGGACGGCGTCTCAGCCGCGCAGCGACACGGTGGCCCACACCGTCTTGCCCGAGTGGTCCGGCGGGGTCCATCCCCAGGCGTCGCTGAGCCGGTCGACGAGGTGCAGTCCGCGGCCCGATTCGGCCAGCGGGTCGGGGTTCCGTACGACGGGTGCGTCGGTGCCGGAGTCGGAGACGGCGCACAGCACGGTGGTCTCCTGCCGGGTCAGGGCGAGCCAGGCGGGGCAGACCGGCGCGGGCACCACGGAGAAGCCGCGGGCGACCGGTGCCGCGTCCGGTCGGCCGGCCCGGATGCCGTAACGCAGTGCGTTGCTGACGAGTTCGGTGACGACCAGCGCCGCGTTCTCGGTCACGTCCGGGGTCAGGTGCCAGCCGCTGAGGGTCGTACGGGTGAAGCGGCGGGCCTGCGCCACGGTCTGCGCGGAGCTGCTGAGGGCGCAGGCGGCGAAACCGTCGGGGGCGGGCATCCACCAGCTCTGCTCGGACGCTTCCTCCCGAAGGGCGTCGTGCACGGTCTCTGCCGGATGAGCGGTCATCAACGTCTCCGCAAGGGCGATTTCGGGGCTGGGCCGGACTGCCTCGGAGAGCTAATATCCTCGGCAGCCGTCGCCCGGTGCAAGTGCATCTGCAATTACATCGGCAAGGACGGTCGCTCAGGGGCTCGTTCACGCCAACGTGATCGCGGGCTCGGGATCGGTCGGAGGGATGTCCTCCAGCAAGGGAGCAGGTCTGATGGAGTCGGTGACCAACGGCATGCAGGCGACCCGCCTCGAAGGCGTCGTGTGGCGCAAGAGCCGCCGCAGCAACCCGAGTGGCAACTGCGTTGAGCTGGCCGTTCTTTCGGACGGCGGAGTGGCGGTGCGCAACTCCCGGTTCGCCTCGGGGCCGGCACTGATCTACACCCGCGACGAGATGGCCGCCTTCGTCCAGGGCGCCAAGGACGGCGACTTCGACGATCTCGTCTGACCGCGCCGACGGCATATGCCGTGGAGATTGGCGCATATGCCGTTCGTCCAGTCGCCCTGACTGTACGGACACTTGACGCGATGGGACACTGGGCGTTCGCCCGACCACTCAGGGGAGTCAGGGAGTCAGTATGAGTGAGGCGCAGCCGAGCAGCGGTCCGTCCCTGCGCCGGTATCTCGACCATCCGCGGGGTGGGCCGACCGTCCTGCGCATCGTGCTGGGCACGCAGTTGCGCCGGCTGCGCGAGGCGGCCGGTGTCACCCGGGAGGCCGCCGACGACGCCATCCGCGGCTCGCACGCGAAGATCAGCCGCCTGGAGCTCGGCCGGGTCAGCTGCAAGGAGCGGGACGTCGCCGATCTGCTGACGCTCTACGGCGTCACGGACGACGCGGCCCGCGAGGACTTCCTCAAGCTGGCCCGGCGGACCAGCAGTCCGGGCTGGTGGCACCAGTACGGCGATGTGCTGCCCGGCTGGTTCGAGACCCACCTCGGCCTGGAAGAGGCCGCTTCGGTGATCCGGACGTACGAAGTGCAGTTCGTGCCGGGCCTGCTGCAGACCGCGGACTACGCCCGTGCGGTGGCGCAGCTCGGCCATCCCCGGTCGACGCCCGAGGAGATCGAGCGGCGGGTGCGGCTGCGCGTGCAGCGGCAGGAGTTGCTGACGCTGCCGGATGCGCCGCGGGTGTGGGCGGTCCTCGACGAGGCCGCGCTGCGCCGGCCGCTGGGCGGCCGGGAGGTGATGGCCGGCCAGCTGAGACATCTGCTGAAGATGTCCGAGCTGCCGAACGTCACGCTGCAGATCGCGCCGTTCAGCCTCGGTGGTCTGGCGGCGGCCGGTGGTCCGATCACGATCCTGCGCTTCCTGGAGCCGGATCTGCCGGACATCGTCTATCTGGAGCAGCTGACCAGTGCGCTCTATCTGGACAAGCGCGACGACGTGGACCACTACCTCGCGGTGATGGACCGGCTCAGCGCCCAGTCGGAGTCGCCGCGCGAGTCACTGGCGATGCTGGAGCGCATGCTCAAGGAGATCTGACCCGGCTCGGCCGATCCGGCCCGGCGACGAGCGGCGGGGGCCCGGTGGGCTCCTCGCCGCTCGTCGTCGTCCCGGTCCGGTACGTCAGACCTTGCGGGCGACACCGCCGTACTCGATCCACTCCAGGGTGAGCTGCTTGGGGCCGATGTCCGCGTCCGGCTTCCAGGTCGAGACCTCCACCAGCCCGGGCTCCTGGATCTCCAACCCGTCCAGGAATCCGGCGAGTTCGTGCGCCTGCCGGACCCTGCCCCACTGGCCATGGGTCTGCTCGGCCATGAAGTTCGTGACGAAGTCGCGGGTCGCCGCGTCCTCGCTGACCAGTTGGCACACCACCAGGAAGCTGCCCGGGGCCAGCCGGTCGGCGACCCGCTTGATCAGCCCGCCCGGGTCGTCGGAGTCCGGGATGCAGTGGAGCACGGAGACGAACAGCGCGGCGACCGGCCGGCCGAAGTCGATCAGCCGCTCCACCTCCGGGTGGCCGAAGATGCCGTCGGTGTCCCGCATGTCGGCCTGGATGACCGCGGTGTTGTCGTTCTCCTCCAGCAGGGCCCGGCCGTGCGCCAGCACGATGGGGTCGTTGTCGACGTACACCACCCGGGACTCCGGGTCGACGCGCTGGGCGACCTGGTGGACGTTGTCCTGGGTCGGCAGGCCGGAGCCGTGGTCGACGAACTGCCGGATGCCGTGTTCGGTGGCCAGCCAGCGCACCACCCGCTGCAGGAAGCGGCGGTTGTTGATGGCCAGCACCTGGGTGCTCGGCACGACCTTGCTCAGCTCTTCGCAGGCCTCACGGTCGACGGCGTAGTTGTCCTTGCCGCCGAGGTAGTAGTCGTACATCCGCGCGACGCTCGGTATGGTGACGTCGACGGTGCTGGACTGCGGTGCTGATTCTCGGCTCATTCGACACTTTCCCGTCGCTTCGACAGCCCTCGGCCATGGCACGGCAATGGCGCCGGTCCGTGTCGGGACGACCACGCCGCGCAGTCCAACATACCTATGAGTGGCGGCTGTTGCAGGTGAGCGGCGAGGCTTCTTACGTCTCGCAAGTGGCGCCCGGGGCGGCGAAGCACCACACCGTTCGATTCCGGCCGAGTTGACGGACGGGGTGCGGTGGGCGGGTGGCGCCGGTGCGGGCCGGGGGGCCGTCCTCGACGGCGGGCGACGCACGGTTCCGGCCGTCCCTTCTGGTGGCTCTTCCGCATGCCTTGTAGAAGGGAGGGATGACCGCCGTGACGAGTGCATCCGGGGACAGCAGTGAGCAAGGGGACGGGGGGCCGATACCCCCGCGGCCGGCAGGGGGGCACACCGCCCCCGGCGTCGCGCAGATGATCCGCGCCAACCAGGCCAACTGGGACGCCCGTACCCCGGTCCATGTGGCCAGCGAGTTCTACGGGCTGGACGGCTCGCGGACCGCCGAGCACTGGTTCGCGCCGTTCGAGTGGGCGGACCTGGGCGCGCTGGCCGGGCGGGACGTGCTGCATCTGCAGTGTCATCTGGGCACGGAGACGGCGGCGTTCGCCGACCGGGGCGCGGCGCGCACCGTGGGCCTGGACTTCTCGGCCGCGGCGGTGCGGGAGGCCGGGCGGCTGGCCGACGAGACGGGCCGGGACATGGAGTTCGTGCGGGCGGACGTGCACGACGCGGTGTCCGCGCTGGGCGGCCGCCGCTTCGACGTGGTCTACACGGGCAAGGGCGCGCTGTGCTACCTGCCGGACCTCGTCGCGTGGGCGGGGATCGTCAGCGCCCTGCTCCGGCCCGGCGGGACCTTCTACCTGGTGGAGTTCCACCCGCTGCTCGACGCCCTCGGCCCGACGCCGGACCCGGAACGTCAGGACCTCCGGCTGCGCCACGACTACCTGGGCGGCCGCGGCGCCCTCCGCAGCGATACGCCGCACACCTACACCGACGGGCCGCCGGTGCGCGGCGCCACCACGAGTTACGAGTGGCGGCACGGCATCGGCGAGGTGATCACGGCGGTGACCGGTGCCGGCCTGACCGTCCAACTGGTGCGGGAAACCGAGCTGTTGCCCTGGAAGCGGTTCGACGCCATGGTGCCGGCCGAGAACGGCTGGTGGCGGCTGCCGCCCTCGGAGCCGTTCATTCCGCTGCTGTACGCGCTGCGGGCGGTCAAGCCGCACGGCTAGCGGGGGCCGCGAGCCGAGCCCCTTTACCCCATGACAGCACCTTCCGTCGTCACGGACACGCCGACGCACGCTCCGCCATTCGGGTTGCTTCGTGCCCCATCCGTGTCCCCGCGTGCCGTCGGCCGCTTCAATGAGTGGTACCGACGGTGGGTGCCCATCCCCTGGCGGGGACCACGGACGGCTGCCTGCACGATGCAGTCCGCAGTGCTTCTTCAGGGCACCCCCGGCAGGAGAGCGCGATCGCACAGGGTTCTGACTGTGCCGCGCGGCGGCCCCACCTCCCCAGCGGAGCCTTCGAAAGGGGCTGTCCAAACATGGCGCTCATCATCACCCTGACCCCGGCGACCGTCGCGGCGGGCCAGACCTTCACGGCAACGATCAGCGGTGCCAACGCGGGTGACACGCTCACCATCACGTACGACGCGCAACCGGCGCAGACGGTGATCGCGGATGCCAACGGCAACGCCACCGTGGCGTTCACGGCGACCACGTCGGGGCTGGTGGTAGCCACGGGCGTGACGAGTGGAACAAGCGTGGCGATGCTCACCGTGACGACGTCGAACTGTGTGGTCACGGTGTCGTCCACGCCCGCCAACCCGACCGCCGGCCAGCCCGTCACCGTCACCGCCACCGTCACCTGCAACGGAACACCGGTACCCGGCGCTTCGGTGGTCTTCACTTCGACCGGCGGCATCGCACTGGGTGTCGCCACCACCGATGCCTCCGGGCAGGCCAGCGTGACCAGCAGCGCGCTGCCGGCCGGCGCCAACGTCGTGACCGCCACCGTGGTCTCCGCCAACACCACGTGCACCTGCGTCGGCGTCACCGGCACCGTGACCGTGAACGTCGGAGCAGCGACCAACTGCGTGGTCACCGTCTCCTCCACACCCGCCAACCCGACCGCCGGCCAGCCCGTCACCGTCACCGCCACCGTCACCTGCAACGGAACACCGGTACCCGGCGCGGTGGTCACCTTCACCTCATCCGGCGGCAGCCTCCAGCTGGGCACCGGCACCACCAACGCCTCCGGCCAGGCCAGCGTGACCACCAGCGCACTGCCGGCCGGCGCCAACGTCGTCGTCGCGACCGTGGTCTCCGCCAGCACCACCTGCACCTGCGTCGGCGTCACCGGCACCGCAACCGTCAACGTCGGAGCGGCGACCAACTGCGTGGTCACCGTGTCGTCGACCCCCGCCAAACCGACCGCCGGCCAGCCCGTCACCGTCACCGCCACTGTGACCTGCAACGGAGCACCGGTGCCCGGCGCGGTGGTGCTCTTCACCACCTCAAGCGGCACCTTGGGGATGGGCACCACCAACGCGTCCGGACAGGCCAGCGTGACCACCAGCGCGCTGCCGGCCGGCGCCAACGTCGTCACCGCCACGGTGATCTCCTCGTCAGGCGCCTGCACCTGCACCGGTGTCTCCGGCACTGTGACGGTGAACGTGACCGGCCTGACGGCGAACCCGGCCTGCTACGCGCTGAACTTCCCGCCGGTGCCCTGGGCGTTCGCGCACGCCACGTTCAGCGTGACCGGTGCGACCCCCGGCTCGACGGTGACCTTCTCCGTGCTGGGAGGCACGGTGTGCACGGCCGTGGCCGACGCGAGCGGCAACGCCAGCTGCACGGGCAACCTCAGCGTCACGCAGGTGCTGGCCTCCACCTACACCGCGACCAGCGGAGGGGTGACCGTCACCGGCAGCCTGAAGGCCTGTCTCTGATGCCCCGCACCGGCTGACGGACAGCCGGACGCCACAGCCGTCCCCCGTAATGCAAGTACGGGGGACGGCTGCTTGTCCTTCAGGATAAGGGCAGTGGGCACGCCCCGACCGCCGTGCTCAGTCCGGCCGCCGCCGGTAGACCGTGCGCAGCAGCTGCCGTTTGGCCGGGCCGGTGACCCGCCACTCCAGGTGCCACTCGTCCGCCGAGCGCACGGTGAAGGTCCCCTCGTAGCGGTCCTCGGCGCAGGGGTGGACGGCGGTCCAGCGGCCGGCGGTGAGGTCGAGGTCGTGGAAGGGCCGGCCGTCGGCGAAGTCGATCGCGGCGCTGCCGTCGGGGCGGGGCCGCAGCCGGAGCGTCCGGCTCGCCGGGTGGGCCGTGCCGTTCCAGGTCAGCTCGCCCTCCTCCACGTGCAGCAGCGCGCCGCCGGCCGGGTCGGGCCGGAAGTCGGCGGTGCCGTGGAAGCGGCCCTCGGTGCCGGTCCGCAGGTCGTGCACGGTGCGCTCGATGCGCCAGCGTCCCGAGAGGTACCCGGCGACGTCGGGCACCGGGTGGAGCGTCCCCTGGTACGGGCCCTCACCGGGCGGGTCCCCCTGGTGCGGGCCCTCTCCGTGTCGGTCCTCCTCGGGCGGGCCCTCTCCGTGTCGGTCCTCCTCGGGCGGGTCCGGAGCCTGCCGCTCCTCGTGTGCTGGCCGTGCGCTGGACATGCCCCCATTCTCCCGTCCGCGCGCGCCGTCACCCCGTCGGCCCCGCCCGGCCCCGGGCCGTTCCCCTCCGGCCCTTCGTACCGTGCGCAGCCGCGGGCACGGTCTTACGCTCGGTGCAGTGATCGTCACGGAGGTGCGCACGGCGGCTGGACGGTGGCCGGGCGCCCCCGGACCGTCCGCCGCGCCCCGCGCTGCCGCCCCGTAAACGCCCGGAGACCGAAAGGCACCACCATGCCGGAGCTGTTCATCGGCGGTCAGTGGACCGCAGCGGCCGACGGGCAGGTGCGGGAGATCCGCTGTCCGGCGGACGGCACGCTGGTCGCGACCGTCGACGAGGGCGGGCCGAAGGACGTCGCGGCGGCGATCACCGCGGCCCGTACCGCCTTCGACGACGGCCCCTGGCCGCGCACACCGGCGGCCGAGCGCGGCCGGCTGGTGCTGCGCGTCGCCGAACTGCTGGTGCGCGACAAGGACGCGCTGGCCAGGGCGGAATCGCTGGACACCGGCAAGCGGCTGGTGGAGAGCGAGTACGACATGGACGACATCGCCAACTGCTTCCGCTACTTCGGCAACCTCACCGCGGCCGGCGGCACCGACCGGGTGGTGGACACCGGGATCGCGGAGACCGACAGCACGGTGCGGCACGAGCCGGTCGGGGTGTGCGCGCTGATCACCCCGTGGAACTATCCGCTGCTGCAGACCGCGTGGAAGGTCGCGCCCGCGGTGGCCGCCGGCAACACCTTCGTGCTGAAGCCCAGCGAACTCACCCCGCACACCGCCATCCACCTGATGCGGCTGCTGGACGAGGCCGGGCTGCCGGCCGGTGCCGGCAACCTGGTGCTGGGCACCGGCCCGGTGGTGGGCGCGCCCCTGACCGAGGACCCGCGGGTGGACATGGTGTCGTTCACCGGTGGGCTGCTCACCGGGCGGCGGATCATGGCCGCGGCGGCGCCGACGGTGAAGAAGATCGCCCTGGAGCTGGGCGGGAAGAACCCGAACATCGTCTTCGCGGACGCGGACTTCGACACCGCGGTCGACTACGCCCTGACGGCGGTCTTCCTGCACTCCGGACAGGTCTGCTCGGCGGGCGCCCGGCTGCTGGTGCAGGACAGCCTGCACGACGCGTTCGTGGACGAGTTGGTCTCGCGCGCCCAACGGATCCGGTTGGGCGGGCCGTTCGACGAGCACGCCCGCACCGGCCCGCTGATCTCGGCCGCGCACCGCGCCAAGGTCGAGGCGTACGTGGCCGCCGGGCTCGACGAGGGCGCGGTGCTGCTGTGCGGCGGCTCGGCGCCGGACGACCCGTCGCTGGCGAACGGCTACTACTACCTGCCGACGGTGCTGGACGAGTGCACCCCGGACATGTCGGTGATCCGCGACGAGTCGTTCGGGCCGGTGCTGACCGTCGAGCGGTTCCGCGACGAGGACGAGGCGGTCTCGCTCGCCAACGACACGGTCTACGGCCTGGCGGGGGCGGTGTGGACGAGCGACGGCGAGCGGGCGCACCGGGTCGCCGCGCGGCTGCGGGCCGGAACGGTCTGGATCAACGACTTCCACCCGTACGTGCCGCAGGCGGAGTGGGGCGGGATGAAGCAGTCGGGCGTGGGCCGGGAGCTGGGGCCGGCGGGGCTGGCGGAGTACCAGGAGGCCAAGCACGTCTGGCGCAATACCGCGCCGCGGCCGCAGAGGTGGTTCGAGTGACCGGGCCCGGCCCGTCCCGCCCGGAGCCGGGGAACGGCCCTGCGCACGGGGAGGGCCATGAGCACGACGACGCCTCGCTCGCCGAACTCGGCTACAAACCGGAACTCAAGCGCACCCTGGGCAACTTCCACACCTTCGCCGCCGGGATCAGCTACATCTCCATCCTGACCGGCACCTTCCAGCTGTTCTACTTCGGCGTCGCGCACGGCGGCCCGGCCTACTGGTGGTCCTGGCCGATGGTGTTCGCCGGCCAGCTGATGGTGGCGCTGTGCTTCTGCGAGCTGGCCGCCCGGTACCCGGTGGCCGGTTCGATCTACAACTGGGCCAAGAAGCTGGGCGGTCCGCACATCGGCTGGCTCGGCGGCTGGCTGATGCTGACCGCGTCGATGGTGTCACTGTCCGCGGTGGCGCTGGCCTACCAGATCACGCTGCCGCAGATCTCGTCGTGGTTCCAGTTCGTCGGCGACGGCACCGGGAAGTCCGCGGCCGCCAACGCCGTCCTGCTCGGCACCGTACTCGTCGCCTTCACCACTCTCGTCAACGCCTTCGGCGTGAAGCTGATGGCCCGGATCAACTCCGCGGGGGTGGCGATCGAGCTGATCGCCGCGATCGTCCTGGTCCTGCTGCTCGCCGCGCACGTCACCCGCGGGCCGAGCGCGGTCACCGACACCTTCGGCCTGGGCCAGGGCGAGACCCTCGGCTACTTCGGTGCGTTCCTGACCGCGTCCCTGGCCTCGGCGTACGTCATGTACGGCTTCGACACCGCCTCGTCGCTCGGCGAGGAGACCAAGGACCCCGGCCGCAACGCCCCGCGCGCGATCCTGCGGGCCCTGATCGCGTCCTTCCTGATCGGCGGGCTGATCCTGCTCTTCGCCCTGCTGTCGGTACCGGACCTGCACGCCAAGGAGCTGTCGGTGGACGGCCTCCAGTACGTCGTGCTGGCCACCCTCGGCTCGACGATCGGGCAGATCGTGCTGTGGTGCGTGGTCATCGCGATCACGGTGTGCGAGCTGGCGGTGCACACCGCGGGCATCCGGCTGGCGTTCGCCATGGCCCGGGACAACAACCTGCCGGCCGCTTCGCTGCTGGCCAAGGTCAGCCCGCGGTTCCAGACGCCGGTGCTGCCCGCGATCATCATCGGCCTGGTGGCGGTCGGCATCCTGTTCCTCAACGTCAACCAGCCGCAGATCTTCTCGGTGATCACCAGCATCGCGATCATCATGATCTACCTGGCGTACCTGTCGGTGACGCTGCCGATGCTGGTGCAGCGGCTGCGCGGCAACTGGGCCCCGCTCAAGGGCAAGTTCTCACTGGGCAGATTCGGGCTCCCCGTCAACGTCCTGGCGGTGCTGTGGGGTGCGGGCATGTCCCTCAACCTCGCCTGGCCGCGCGCCGCGGTCTACAACGCGACCGGCCCGGAGCACTGGTACCTGCGCTGGGGCGCGTTCCTGTTCATCGGCGTCGTCGCGCTGGGCGGCTTCGCCTACTACTGGTTCGTCCAGCGCAAGAAGACCGGTGTGCTGGCCATGCACGCCGCCGAGCTCCCCGACGACACCCTGCCGGGCGGCCCGGGCACCCCCTCCTCCCCCTCCCCCTGACTGGAGACGGCCCGATGTCCCAAGAGATCCCTGCGGACGAGTTCGACTACGTCGTGGTCGGTGGCGGCACGGCCGGCGCGGTCGTGGCGGCCCGGCTCAGCGAGGACCCCGCGGTCACCGTGTGCCTGCTGGAGGCCGGCCCGAGCGACGTCGACGACGACAACATCCTGCGGCTGGACCGCTGGATGGGTCTGCTGGAGTCCGGCTACGACTGGGACTATCCGGTCGAGCCGCAGGAGAACGGCAACAGCTTCATGCGGCACGCCCGCGCCAAGGTGCTGGGCGGCTGCTCCTCGCACAACTCCTGCATCGCCTTCTGGGCGCCCGCCGAGGACCTCGACGAGTGGGCCGTGCTGGGGTGCGCGGGCTGGCACTCCCGGGACACCTTCCCGCTCTTCACGCGCCTGGAGAGCAATGACGCACCCGGCGACCACCACGGCCGCACCGGCCCGGTCACCCTGCGCACCGTCCCGCCGCGCGACCCCTGCGGGGTGGCCCTGCTGGAGGCGTGCGCGGCGTCCGGCATCCCCACCACCCCGTTCAACACCGGACAGACCGTCGTCCGCGGCGCCAACTGGTTCCAGATCAACTGCCGCCCCGACGGCACCCGGGCGTCCTCTTCGGTGTCCTACCTGCACCCCGTCATGGGCACCCGCCGCAACCTGGACGTCCGCACCGGGCTCCAGGCCAAGCGGCTGACCTTCGACCCGGACCGCCGCTGCACCGGCGTGGACTACCTGGCCCCGGACCTGATCCGCACCCACGGCGTACGCGCCCGCCGCGAGGTCATCGTCTCCTGCGGCGCCATCGACACCCCGAAGCTGCTGATGCTCTCCGGCATCGGCCCGGCCGACCACCTCCGCGACGTCGGGGTCGACGTGCTGCTCGACTGCCCCGGTGTCGGTGCGAACCTCCAGGACCACCCGGAGGGCGTGATCATGTGGGAGGCCAAGCAGCCGATGGTCACCTCGTCGACGCAGTGGTGGGAGATCGGCATCTTCGTCGACACCGAGCCGGGCCTGGACCGCCCGGACCTGATGTTCCACTACGGCTCGGTGCCGTTCGACCTGAACACCTACCGGCGCGGCTACCCCACCTCGGAGAACGCCTTCTGCCTCACCCCGAACGTCACCCGCGCCCGCTCGCTGGGCACCGTGCGCCTGCGCACCCGGGACTTCCGCGACAAGCCGAGGGTCGATCCGCGCTACTTCACCCACGAGCACGACGTCCGGGTGATGCTGCACGGCCTGCGGCTGGCCCGCGAGATCGTCGCCCAGGCCCCGATGGCCGACTGGGCCGGCCCGGAGCTCGCACCGGGCCCCTCCGCGCAGTCCGACGACGAGCTGCTGGACTACATCCGCGCCACCCACAACACCGTCTACCACCCCGCCTGCACGGTCCACATGGGCGCCCCCGACGACCCGGCCGCCCCGCTCGACCCGGAGCTACAGGTCAAGGGCGTCACCGGTCTGCGCGTGGCCGACGGCTCGGCCATGCCGTTCCTGCCGGCCGTGAACCCGTGCATCACCACGATGATGATCGGCGAAAAGTGCGCGGACATGATCCGCGCCACATAACCCCGCCCCGCGCGCGACACCCGGATCGGTATCCGCCCCACCCCCGTTCCCCGCCCCCGTTCCCCGTTCCCGAATCCCCTGCGCGCGCACATCAAAGACCTACGAGGTGGGCTCCCTTCGCCGGCATTGTCCGGATCAGGTGCTTGGGGGTCGCCGTCCGGTCCGCATGACCTTTCAGCCTCTCAGCCCGACCTTCACTCACGTCCTCGGCGAGAACCGAAGTCCTCGTTGCGAGGTCCGCTCCAATCGGACTCCCTCGCTCGCCCCGTAGGCCGGTCTTCAGGATACTCCCGACGAAAGGTGATGGAATAGGCCTGGAGTGGCTTTTTCAGATAATTTCCGACATCTGCCGCACTTGCCTCTCGGCTACCCCTCGACCGCCCCTCGACGCAGCCCCCGCGCCCGCCCCGGACATGCAGAAAACCCCTGGTCAACCAGGGGTTTCCAGGGGTTCTCAGTGGTGTCCGAGGGGGGACTTGAACCCCCACGCCCGATAAAGGGCACTAGCACCTCAAGCTAGCGCGTCTGCCATTCCGCCACCCGGACTAGGTGTGATCTTCGCGGGGCGTTTCCCGCGGCGACGTGGACAACCATACCAAGGTTTCGGAGTGGCTTTCACCTGCGGATCCGCGGGGCACGGACAGCTCCCCACGTACCCGCCCGTCCCACCGTCGGCGCCGCGCGCCGCTACCCGCCCTGCGGCGCCCCGCACGCACCTGACCGTCCCGCCGCGGGGCTTGTTCGCCGGGTCAGGCCTTGTCGTGGTTCTGTTTGGCGATGGCCTTATGGTGGCGGACCACTTCGTCGATGATGAAGTTGAGGAACTTCTCCGCGAACGCGGGGTCCAGCCGGGCGTCCTCGGCCAGGCGGCGCAGGCGCTCGATCTGTGCCGCCTCGCGGGCCGGGTCGGCGGGCGGCAGGCTGTGCCGGGCCTTGAGTTCGCCGACCTGCTGGGTGCACTTGAAGCGCTCGGCGAGCAGGTGCACCAGCGCCGCGTCGAGGTTGTCGATGCTGCTGCGCAGGTAGAGCAGTCGCTCACGGGCCGCCTGGTCGGCGACGGCGGCCGCTTCGCCGACCGCCGGTGTGCCTTCGCTCATGTGCTTCTCGCCATCCGTGGTCGCTCTGGAGCGTTGCTCGCTACTTCACCGGTGATCGCATGCACATTACCCGGCCGGCGGGCGTCGGCCGGGCCCGATCTCGCGGATCGGAACACCTCGGACCGTGGCCGGTCCGCGTCAGTCGCCGTCCGCCGTCGGCGCGTTGACCGGGCGGCCCCGCAGCGCGCGGGGCGTGGCCGGGCCGGGCAGTGCCTCGCTGCCGCGTGCCCGTCGTACGTGCAGGACAATGAGGTCGTGAGGAGCTTGGGCCACCAGCACATACGGAACCGGGACTGAGGGCGGCATGGGACGAGTCACGGAGCGACGCAAGGTCATCCGCATCCGGGAGGGGGCGGTGTCCACCCGTCCGGACACGCTCGTCGCCGAGGAGCCCCTGGAGATCCGGCTGAACGGAAAGCCGCTGGCGATCACCATGCGCACTCCGGGCGACGATTTCGCGCTGGCGGCCGGGTTCCTGGTCAGCGAGGGGGTGCTGGGCGGCGCCGGCGATCTGCAGAACATCCTGTACTGCGCGGGGGCGACGGCGGAGGGAGTCAACACGTACAACGTGGTGGACGTGAAGACCGCGCCGGGCGTGACGGTCCCCGACATCACCCTTGAGCGGAACGTCTACACGACCTCCTCCTGCGGATTGTGCGGCAAGGCGAGCCTCGACGCGGTGCGGACGACGGCCCGCTGGCCGATCGACGACACCCCGCCGCTGCGGCTGGCACCCGAGCTGCTGGCCGAACTCCCGGACCGGCTGCGGGCGGCCCAGCGGGTCTTCGAGCGGACCGGGGGACTGCACGCCGCGGCCCTGTTCACCGAGGACGGCGAACTGCTCGACATACGGGAGGACGTGGGGCGGCACAACGCCGTCGACAAGCTGATCGGCCGCGCCCTGCGGAACGGGCAACTGCCGCTCTCCCGGACGGTTCTGCTGGTTTCGGGCCGGGCGTCGTTCGAGCTGGCGCAGAAGGCCGTGACGGCGGGGATTCCGGTGCTGGCGGCGGTCTCGGCGCCCTCGTCGCTGGCCGTGGACCTGGCGGCGGAGACGGGTCTGACCCTGGTGGGCTTCCTGCGGGGTGCGTCCATGAACGTGTACGCGGGTGAGCATCGCCTCGCCCTGCCCGCGACGGCCGCCACGGGCTGAGCGGACGGGAGCGCGTCCGGCGGCCGCCGCGCAGTGCCCCGGTGCCGGCGGCCGGGGCGGGGCGGTCACTGTTCCGGGAGGGCGATCCGGGTGAGCAGGGTGATCAGCTGGGCGCGTTCGTCGGGGGTGAGGGCCGCGGTGAGTTCCGCGTTGGCCTGATCGCCGAGTTGCTGGGTGCGGCGGAGCCGCTGCTTGCCGGCGGTGGAGATCTCGACGGCGTTCTTGCGCCGGTCCGTGGGGTCGGGGGTGCGGGTGACCAGTCCGTCCTTCTGGAGGTCGTTGACCAGCGCGACCATGTCCTTGGGGTCGATGCCGACCGTTCGGCCGAGTTCCGCCTGGGAGACCGGGCCGAGTTCGTCGACCGCCGCGAGGACGGCATGGTGCATCATCCGCATGCCCTCGGTGGCGAGGGCGTCGGCGACCAGGCGGTGGCCGCGGGCCGCGGCACGGCCCAGCAGCCAGCTGGGGAGGGCGCGGATGCGGCTCGGGGCGTAGGCGGCGTTGTCGGACATGGGACCACCGTAGCGAATTCCGTGGGGAAGCCCAACGAAAAACCGTTGGCAGCCCCTACGGTTTGTGGTTATCGTTGGGGAACCCAATGAAACCGGCCGACACCGTGGGCCGACTCTTCCCGGAGGTGCCGGCCCATGCGCCGAGTCCGATTCCATGCCTACGGCGGTCCCGAGGTCCTGCGCGTCGAGGAGGCCGAGGCCCCGGTGCCCGGCCCCGGTGAACTCCTGGTGCGCACCGAGGCGATCGGCGTCACGCTGCCGTGCGTGCGGCGGGTGCGCGGCGACGGCGAAGGGGGCGGCGATCCGCTTCCCTCGATGCCCGGCGGGGAGATCGCCGGCGAGGTCGTCGCGCTCGGGCCGGACGTCACCGGCTTCGCCGTGGGCGACCGCGTCACCTCGCTCACCCTCACCGGCTCGTACACCGAACTCGCCCTGGCGCCCGCCTTCCTGGCGAGCCGGATACCGGACGGGGCGAGTGCGGTGGACGCGGTGGCGCTGGTGCGCAGCGGGCATGTCGCACTCGCCGCGCTCAGCACCGCGAACCCGCAGGGCGCGGAGTCGGTGCTGATCACCGGCGCGGCCAGCGGCACCGGGCACCTCGCCGTCCAACTGGCCAAGTTGCAGGGGGTGCCGCGGGTGGTGGCCGCGGTCGGCTCGGCCGCCAAGGCGGAGTTCCTGTACGACCTGGGCGCCGACGAGGTGGTGACGTACGACCAGGAGTCCTGGGGCGAGCCGGTCGACGTGGTGCTGGACGGGGTGGGCGGCGAGGTGCTGCCGAGGGCGCTGGCCGCGGTGGCCGAGGGCGGCCGGCTGGTGTTCTTCAACTCCGGTGGCGGGACCGTCCCGGCGTACGAGCTGCTGGCCGGCTCCAAGACCGTCATCGGGCTGACCATGCGCCGGTTCACCACCGTCCACCGGGAGCGGTACGAAGCCCACCGCGAGCAGCTGTGGGAACTGGCCGGTTCCGGGCGGCTGCGGGTCGCGGTCCATGCCGAACTCCCGCTGGCGGAGGCGGCGAAGGCGCACGAGATCATCGAGGGCCGGGCCAACCTCGGCAAGGTCGTGCTGCGGCCGTGAGGCCCGGCGCTGCGACCGTGAGGCCCGGCGACCGGCTACGGCCGTGGGGCGCGGCGACCGGCTACGGCCGTGGGGCGCGGCGACCGGCTACGGCCGTGGGGCGCGGCGACCGGCTACGGCCGTGGGGCGCGGCGACCGGCCGGCGGCAACAGGCGGGGTGTGGCGGCCGGGAGAGTGAATTCCGGGTGGCGGGCGGAGAACCGTCGCACGCTCCTTGTCGCGGTCCGCACGCGGCAGTAGCTTCCGTCAGGGATGCACATAGGACGTGGGATGTCCTGATGACCCGACCGCCGATCCCTCGAAGGGCAGGCCGGACCATGACGTCAGTTCTCCGCGCACACCCCAGCCCCCGCCGCAGATCCAGGCGCCGCCGCGCCGCGCTTCTGCTCTCCGCGCTGACCGCCGCAGCCCTGACCCTCCTGCCGACCTCGCCGGCCCGGGCCTTACCCGGTACCGCGTCGGGCGGTCCCGGTGCCGTCGTGGCAGCGCCGCCGGCCGGTGGTTTCGAGCAGCAGGTCCTCTTCAAGGCCGCCCAGGAACAGGGCTACTTCTGCTTCCGGATACCGGCCGTGGTCGAGTCCACCCGCGGCACCCTGCTCGCCTTCGCCGAGGGCCGGCGGCACGACTGCGGCGACTCCGGCGACATCGACCTGGTTCTCAAACGCTCCGTCGACGGCGGCCGCACCTGGGGTCCGCTCCAGGTCGTCAACCGCGGCGGCGGTGACACCCACGGCAATCCGGCGCCCATCGTGGACCGCCGTACCGGCCGCATCGTCCTCGCCGAGACGTACAACAAGGGACGCACCGACGGCCTCAGCTGCGACGTGCCCTGCGACCGCACCCCGCACCTCCAGTACAGCGACGACGACGGCGCCACCTGGTCCGCGCCCCGTGATCTGACGTCCGACGTCCGGCCTGCGCAGTGGAATTCCTGGTACGCCACCGGGCCGGTGCACGGCATCCAGCTCACCCGGGGACGGCACGCGGGCCGGCTGGTCTTCGGCATCAACGCCGAGAGCTACGCGGGGAACCGGGTCACCGCCAACCACGCCGCCCTGGTCCACAGCGACGACGACGGGGACACCTGGAAGGTCGGCGCGCTCGACACCTGGCCGATCGCCCCGGACGGCACCTTCCGGCAGAAGCCCTCGGAGATGACGCTGCTGGAACGTTCCGACGGCGCGATCTACGTCAATGGCCGCGAGCAGGACGGCACCGACCTGGGACATCGGACGTGGGCGGTCAGCCGGGACGGCGGGGACTCGTTCAGCGCCCCCTTCCGCGCCCTCCCCGACCTCTACACGCCGATGGTGCAGGCCTCCGCGCTGCGCCTGCCGCACTCGTCCGCCGCCGGCGGCCGCAGCCGCACCCTCTTCGCCGCGCCCGCCGACCCCGACCGCCGCCGGACCATGACCCTCCGCTCCTCCTGGGACGAGGGCCGCACCTGGGAGGGCGTCGACCGGGGCGCCCGGGTCACCACCGACTGGTCCGGCTACTCGGACCTGGTCGCCGTCTCCCCGGACGTCACCGGCCTGATGTACGAGGGCGGCCGGGTCGACGCCCGGGACGAGATCCGCTTCGTCCGCTTCACCGAGGAGTGGCTCGGCCCGCGCCGCGGCCCCGACCCCACGACCCGCGACACCGCCCCCGGTGCCCGGCCCGCGCTCGTCCTCGGGGGGCCGCGGCGCACCGACGGCCGGTTCGGCGCGGCGCTCGACTTCGACGGCGAGGACGACGCCGTACGCCTCCCGTTCCGCACCTCGCTCCCGCTGGGCGGGCACGACTTCACCTGCAGTCTGTGGTTCCGCTACGAGGCCGGGACCGGGGAGCAGCCGCTGCTGTGGATGGGCGGTGTGGGCGCCAGGGCGCCCCAGGTCGCGCTGGAGGGCGATCCGGTGAACGGCAGGATCGTCGCCCGGCTCACCGCCGTCGACGGGGCCCGACCCGCGGCGACCGCCCAGGCCGTCACCAACGGCGCCTACAACGACGGCGCCTGGCACCATCTGGCGCTGCGCCGCACCGAGGGCCGGCTGCTGCTCACCGTCGACGGCACCGAGACCACCGTCGTCCCCGATGTCCCGGGGACCGTCAGCCGCGGTTCGGTCTTCGGTGTCCACCTCGGCCAGAGGCCGGACGCCCGCGCGCAGTTCACCGGCGCGCTGGACGAGGTGCGGGTCTACCGCCGGGCGCTGACCGACGCGGAGCTGTCCGGCGTCCGCGAGGACGACGCCTCGGTGAGCGCGCCACTGGTGCTGGGACTGTCGTTGGACCGGGTGCGCGGGCCGGGCAGGTGACTCCCGTCGCCGGCCGCCGCGGCGGGGTCGTCGCCCTCCCGCCGCGGCTCCGGTTGCGCGTCCGCGCCCCACCGCCGGGCCAGCACCGCACACACCATCAGCTGCATCTGGTGGAAGAGCATCAGCGGCAGCACCGCCGGACCGGCCTGCGCGCCGAACAGGACGCTGGCCATCGGCAGCCCGGCGGCCAGGCTCTTCTTGGACCCGGCGAAGGTGATCGCGATCCGGTCCGCCCGGCCGAAGCCGAGCCGGCGCGCGCCGTACGACGTCCCGGTCAGCATCACCGCGAGCAGTACGGCCTCCACGCCGAGCAGGCACAGCAGCCGCAGTGGCGAGACCTGGTGCCAGATGCCCTGGACCATCCCGGTGCTGAAGGCGCTGTGGACGACGAGGAGTATCGAGCCGCGGTCCACGTATCCGAGGGCCTTCTTGTGGCGGGTGAGGAGCGGCCCGATCCAGCGGCGCAGCGATTGCCCGGCCAGGAACGGGAGCAGCAGCTGGCAGACGATCGAGACCAGCGAGCCGGCCGAGAACCCACCGCCGTTCCCGTGCAGCACCAGCCCGGCGAGCAGCGGGGTGACGACGATGCCGACGAGGCTGGAGAAGGAGCCGGCGCAGATCGCGGCCGCGACGTTGCCGCGGGCGAGGGAGGTGAAGGCGATCGACGACTGGACCGTCGAGGGCACCAGGCACAGGAACAGCAGCCCGGTGTAGAGGGTGGGCGGCAGGACGTACGGGACGAGCCCGCGGGCGGCCAGGCCGAGCACCGGGAAGACCGCGAAGGTGCAGGCCAGGACGGTCAGGTGGAGCCGCCAGTGGCGCAGTCCGGCCATCGCCTCACGGGTGGAGAGCCGGGCGCCGTAGAGGAAGAAGAGCAGGGCGACGGCTCCGGTGGAGGCGCCGTGGGCGACCGTGGCGGCCGGTCCGCGGGCGGGCAGCAGCGCGGCCAGGGCGACGGTGCCGACCAGCGCCAGGAGGTAACCGTCCACGGGCAGCCAGGAGGGCGGCTTGGGCAAGGGGTGGCGCATGGTTTCTCTTCGGGGCGGGGCGGGGCGTGGACGGGGTCCCTCCAGGGTGCCGGGCGGCGCGGCGATCGGGAAGCCCTCTTACCGTGGTCACTGTCATCATGGAGGGCGATGACCTCGCTCGGCGGCGATGTCCGTCCTCCTGATCGTCGGGCGATGGCCGCCCCGCGCCCCCTGGAGGTGTCATGTTCGAGCCCGTGCAGCTGCGCACCTTCCTGGCCGTGGCGCAGACGCTGAGCTTCACGCAGGCCGCGCAGCGGCTCGGGCTGCGGCAGTCCACCGTGAGCCAGCACGTGCGGAAGCTGGAGGAGGCGGCCGGGCGGCGGCTGTTCGTCCGGGACACCCATGGCGTGGAGCCGACCGAGGACGGTGAGGCGATGCTCGGTTTCGCCCGCACGATCCTGGAGGCGAACGAGCGGGCCGCGAGCTTCTTCGCGGGGACCCGGCTGCGCGGCCGGCTGCGGTTCGGGGCGTCGGAGGACTTCGTGCTGACCAGGTTGCCGGAGGTCCTCGAAGGGTTCCGGCGGGACCATCCGGAGGTCGATCTGGAGTTGACCGTGGAGCTGTCGGGCACGCTGCACGAGCTGCTGGCGGCCGGGCGGCTGGACCTCGTGCTCGCCAAGCGGCGCCCGGAGGAGACCGGCGGCCGGCTGGTGTGGCGCGACCGGCTGGTGTGGGTGGGCGCCGAGCGGCTGCGGCTGGATCCGCAGCGGCCGGTCCCGCTGGTGCTGTTCCCGCCGCCCGCGGTGACCCGGGCCCGGGCACTGGAGGCGCTGGAGCGGCAGGGCCGGGAGTGGCGGATCGCCTGCACCAGCGGAAGCCTGAACGGGCTGATCGCCGCAACCCGGGCAGGTCTGGGCGTTATGGCGCATACCAAGGGCATGATTCCGCCAGGCCTGGTCCAGATTCCGCCACGTGCCGGCCTGCCGGAACTGGGCGGCGTGGATTTCGCTCTTCTCCATGGGCGACGCACTCGTGCGGCCCGGGGCCCGGCGGAGGCCCTGGCCGAGGCGATCCTGGCGGGCGGCGACCGGCTGCAGCTCCCGTAGCGGTGTGAGACGTTCCGCGAACGGAGCGTGTGATCCGGCGCCAGGTGCAGAGATTTGGTGCAGATATGGTCCCGGCGTCGTGATCGTCCGGCGTTGAACAGCCCGGATCCTGTCCCTGCTTCTCCGAAGTCATCCGTTTTCTCCTCTTGGCGCGTTCCCGCGGGGACGCCTTCTCGCCGTGGCAGGCACCTGCCGGATCTCTCCCCCGTGGGGTACGGTCGCGGCCTTGTGAGCAACACCACGAGGAGCTAGGTCATTGCGCGAGTTCACCGTCCCCCCTCTGGCGACCGCGCCCCGGGTCGGCGGGCTGGCAGATGCCGTGTACGACAACGCCGAGGCTGATCCCCGACGCGTCGCGCTGGCCCGCAAGGACGCCGCGGGGAACTGGCAGGACGTCACCGCCGCCCAGTTCCGGGACGAGGTGATCGCGCTGGCCAAGGGACTGCTCGCGCAGGGCGTCCGGTTCGGCGACCGGGTCGGCATCATGTCCCGTACGCGCTATGAGTGGACCCTGTTCGACTTCGCGCTGTGGTCGATCGGTGTCCAGTCGGTGCCGCTGTACCCGACGTCCTCCGCCGAGCAGGTCTTCTGGATGCTGCACAACGCGGGCGCCTCGGCCTGCCTGGTGGAGCACGAGGACCACGCGATGACCGTCGGCTCGGTCATCGACCGGCTTCCGCACCTGCGCAAGCTGTGGCAGCTGGACGCGGACCCGGTGGCCGAACTGACCGCGGCCGGTGCGCACATCGACGACGACGTGGTCCACCGCCACCGGATGGCGGTCACCCCCGAGGCCACCGCGACGATCATCTACACCTCGGGCACCACCGGCCGGCCCAAGGGCTGTGTGATCACCCACGCCAACTTCATGGCCGAGTCCGACAACATCGTCATGCGCTACGAGACGGTCTTCACCTCGAAGCCGAACGACGAGGCGGCGACCCTGCTGTTCCTGCCGCTGGCGCACGTCTTCGGGCGGATGGTGCAGGTCGCCGCGGTCCGCGGCCGGGTCAAGCTGGGCCACCAGCCCGAGCTGGCGGCCCGGGCGCTCCTGCCCGACCTGCAGACCTTCCAGCCGACGTTCATCCTGGCGGTGCCGTACATCTTCGAGAAGGTCTTCGCCGCGGCCCGGCGGAAGGCCGAGGCGGAGGGCAAGGTCGGGCCGTTCGACAAGGCCGTGGAGATCGCGGTCCGGTACGCCGAGGCGCAGGAGAACAAGGCGTTCGGCACCGGCTCGGGCCCCAGCGCCTCCCTGCGGATGCAGCACCAGCTCTTCGACAAGCTGGTGTACAGCAAGGTCCGGACGGCGATGGGCGGCCGGGTGCGGCACGCGATGTCCGGCGGCTCGGCGATGGGGCGCCGGCTGGGACTGTTCTTCGCGGGCGCCGGGGTGCGGATCTTCGAGGGCTACGGCCTGACCGAGAGCACCGCGGCGGCCACCGCCAACCCGCCCGAGCGCACCCGCTTCGGCACCGTCGGCACACCCGTCCCCGGCACCACCGTGCACATCGCGGAGGACGGCGAGATCTGGCTGTACGGCGGGCAGGTCTTCCAGGGCTACCACAACGACCCCAAGGCGACCGACGCGGTGCTGCACGACGGCTGGTTCGCCACCGGTGACCTGGGGGCCCTCGACGAGGACGGCTATCTGACGATCACCGGCCGGAAGAAGGAGGTGCTGGTCACCTCCGGTGGCAAGACGGTCTCGCCGGTGTCCCTGGAGGAGCGGGTGCGGGCGCATCCGCTGGTCGCCCAGTGCATCGTGGTCGGCAACGACCGGCCGTTCATCGCCGCGCTGGTCACCCTCGACCCGGAGGCCGTCGCGCACTGGCTGGCCATGCGCGGCAAGCCGGAGATGCCGCCGTCGGACCTGGTGCGCGACCCGGACCTGGAGACCGAGGTCCGGCGCGCCGTGGTGGCCGCCAACACGCTGGTCTCGCAGGCCGAGTCGATCCGTACGTTCCGGATACTGGCCCACCAGTTCACCGAGGAGCACGGGCTGCTGACGCCGTCGCTGAAGCTCAAGCGCAAGGCGATCGAGACGGCGTACTCGGTGGAGGTGGACGCGCTGTACAAGGCGTGAGGCGCCGCGGGCCGGGTCTCCCACCGGCCCGGGGCGGGGGCCCACGGCCGGCCCGCGGGCGGGGGCCTCCGACCGGCCCGGGGACGGCCTTTCCGTGCGGCTCCCCCGTGCGGCGGAGCCGGATCGGTCCCCGGCACGACGGCCCGGCGCCGGCGGCGCAGCAGACTCCGCTGCATGGACTCTCGCCGTCTCACCCTGCTCGGCCGGACAGCGGTCGTCGCCTGCCTGCCCTATCTGGCGCTCAAGCTGCTGTGGGTGCTGGGCTTCGACGTCGGTGTGGTCGACACCCATCGCATCGGCCGCACCGCCTGGTTCGCGGCCAATCTGTTCACCTTCCTGCTCGACGCGATCGCGGCGGCGGTGGCGCACACGCTGACCCGCCCGGGCGGCCGGCGCGCCCCCGCCTGGCTGCTGGCCTTCCCCCTGTGGATGGCCTCCGGGCTGCTGGTGCCCCTGATGACGGGCCTGGTGGGCGGCAGCGTCGCCGGTCTCCTGACGGGCCGGCCCAACCCGATCGCGGCCGGTGACTTCCTCGCACCCTGGGTCTTCGGGGTGGTCTACGGCGGCTTCCTCGTGGAGGGCGTCACCCTGCTCGGCGCCTTCGCGGTGTACGCGCACACACGGTGGGGCGGCCTGCTGCGGCGCCCGGTGGGCGCGCTGCCGGACACCGGCAGCCGGGCGCTGCAGCGGATCTTCCTGGTGCCCGCGGCGGTGCTGCTCGCCGTACTGGGCGGGGTGCGGGTGCTGTGGGGTGCGGGCTCGACGTTCGGGGTGCCGGCGGGTGATGCGGCCGCGCGTACGGTGCTGAGCGCCGCGTCGGACTGGTCGCAGGGGCTGCTGTCGCTCGCCGGTGCGGCCGGGCTGCTGGTCCTGGTCCTCCCGGGGCTCCTGCCGCGACTGCGGGTACGGGGGCCGCTCGCCCTGGCGTGGACGGGAGTTGCGTCGGCGTTCGCCTGCGGCGGCTGTCTGTGGCTGGGCCGGGCGGTGGCCGACGGCCTCTCCCCCGGTGCGCCGGCGCTCTCCGGCGGGCTGCCCGGCCTGGTGGGTGCGCTGGAGCTGTTCACCGGGCTGGTGGTGCTGTGTGCGGGCGGCTTCACTCTCGGCGAACTCACCGCCGGCGTGCGCGGGAATGCGCCAGGACCGATGATCGTTGAACGTTCCGGAACACGAACGTCGACGTAAGGACCGATCCCCCCCGTGAGCAAGGTTCCGTCCATCACGCTCAACAACGGCATCGCCATGCCGCAGCTCGGCTTCGGCGTCTGGCAGGTCGAGGACGATCAGGCGTTCAGCGTCGTCGGCCAGGCCCTGGACGCCGGTTACCGCAGCATCGACACCGCGGCGATCTACGGCAACGAAAAGGGCACGGGCAAGGCGCTCGCCGCCTCCGGCATCCCCCGGGAAGAGCTCTTCGTCACGACCAAGCTGTGGAACTCCGACCAGGGCTACGACGCCACGCTCCGCGCCTTCGACACCTCGCTGACCAAGCTCGGCCTGGAGTACGTGGACCTCTACCTCATCCACTGGCCGGTCCCCTCCAAGGACACGTACGTCGAGACGTACAAGGCGTTCGAGAAGCTCCTCGCCGACGGCCGCGCCAAGGCCATCGGCGTCTCGAACTTCCTCCCCGAGCACCTGACGCGGCTGCTCGGCGAGACCTCCGTCGTCCCGGCCGTCAACCAGATCGAGCTGCATCCGCACCTCCAGCAGGAGGAGTCCCGCGCCTTCCACGTCCGGCACGGCATCGCCACCGAGGCCTGGTCGCCGCTCGGCCAGGGCCGGGGCCTCCTCGACGACCCGGTGATCGGCCGGATCGCCGCCAAGTACGGCAAGACGCCCGCCCAGGTGGTGCTGCGCTGGCACCTCCAGATCGGCAACGTCGTCATCCCGAAGTCCGCCACGCCCTCGCGGATCATCGAGAACATCGCCGTGTTCGGCTTCGAGCTGGACGGTGACGACCTCGCGGCGCTGGCCGGGCTGGACACCGGCAACCGCCTCGGCCCTGACCCGGCCACGTTCGACATGGCCTGATGTCCGCCGGCACGGCCTGAGTCCTGCGCGCACGGCGCCTCCCGGCCCCCGGGCGGCGCCGTGCCGTGGGCGGTCCGGCCCGAGTGGCGGGGTCGGCGGACGGCAGGAAGTGTGGAGGGAAGAGCGTGCGGCGTCCCGGCACACCCGGCGGGATGTGGCGCGCCGCCCGGCCCGCCCTGCCCCCGAGGAGGCCACGATGCCCGACGTCACCTCTGCCTATCAGCCCGGGACCCCCTGCTGGGTCGACCTCGCGGCCCCCGACCAGCAGGCCGCCATCGATTTCTACGCGAGCGTCTTCGGCTGGACCGGTGAGATCGGGCCCCCCGAGACCGGCGGTTACGCGGTGTGCCATCTGAAGGGCAGGCCGGTGGCCGGCATCATGGCCGCGATCGCGATGGACAACCAGCCGCCACCGCCCACGGTGTGGACCACCTATCTCGCGACCGACGACGCGGACACCGCCTCGGAGGCGGTCAGCAAGGCCGGCGGCACGATCCTGATGCCGGTCACGGACGTGATGTCGCTCGGCCGGATGTGCATCGCGGCCGACCCGACGGGCGCGGTGTTCGGTGTCTGGCAGGCCGTCGACTTCCCCGGCGCGGGCATCGTCAACGAGCACGGCGCGCTGATCTGGAACGAGCTCAACACCACCGACCGCTCCGCCGCGGCAGCCTTCTACCGGGCCGCGCTGGGCATCGAGAACGTCCCGCTGGAAGGCGCCGACAACTACTACGCGCTCAAGGTGAACGAGCGTGCCGTGGGCGGAATGCAGCCCATGTCGGAGCAGATGCCGCCGGACACGCCCTCGCACTGGCTGGCGTACTTCTCGGTGGCGGACACCGACCGGACGGTCGAGAAGGTGACCGCGGCCGGCGGCGCGGCGCTCCAGCAGCCGTTCGACATGATGGCCGGCCGGATGGCCGTGGTGACGGATCCGCAGGGCGCCACCTTCGCCGTGATCACCCCGAATCCGCTGAACCAGGGCTGACGGCCGCGGCCGGGCCGTCGGGCGACGGCCGCAGGCGGTCCTGCCGGGCCGGCAACCCCGAAGTCCCCGTCGCACGGCGCTGATCGTAGGGTCGGGGCCGTGGCAACTCCGGGATGGATGCCGCCGACGGATACCGAGCGGCGGCTGTGCGAAGCGACGGCGCGTGGTGACTGGGACGGACAGATCGCCGCGATCGCCGGCGAGGACCTGTATCTGGCGGCCCCGCAGCAGGGCCAGGACCCGCTGCCGGTCTACGACGACCCGGCGGCGGGCGGGAGGTGCATCCCCGTCCTGACCCGCGGCATGCTCCCGCCGTGGCAGCCGCAGCAGTTCTTCGACCGGGTGTCACTGGAGGAGCTGGCGCAGGACTGGCCGAACGACAAGTGGCGGCTGGCGGTCAACCCCGGCACGCCGTGCGCCGCGTACCTCGCCGCCACCCCCGCGCACCGGGCCGGCTGGCTGCGGGTCCGCGCCCAGGTGGGGGCGCGGCCGGGCGGGCTGCTGGTCACGCACTTCGGCGGTCCGCTGCACGGGCCGGTGGCGCAGGGCCTGGCGTGCGGCGCGCCGCTGGCGGTGCATCACAGCGTGCCCTGGAACGAGCTGGGGACGGCGTTCCTCGACCCCGCGACGGACGCCGACACGCTGCGCGAGCAGTGGTCGGTGACCGATCCGGCGGCCTGGCAGCAGCGCCTGGAACAGCTGCTGGCCGGCCGGTTCGCGCCGGCGGACGCCGAGGCGGCGCTGCGCGCCCGGGCGGGCCGGCGCACCCCGGACGGCGGGGGCGGGGAAGGGGAGGCGGCGGACGCTGCACCGGCCGGTGACGGCGCCGCGGCGCCGCAGCTGCCCGAGCTGGTGACCCGGTACGAGGAGCGTTTCCGCGCGGACGGGCTGCTGCCGGCCGGCGGTCAGGTGGTGTCCGTGGTGGCGCTGGACCTCGCCCATGCCGTGGCGCTGGCCCGGTGGGGCCTGGGCGCCCGGCTGTGCGCGCCGCCGCAGGCCGAGCAGGCGGTCCAGCGGGCCGCGGCCCGGGCCGCGGAGGTGTACGGCTCGTGGGAGGAGTTCGCCGCGGGCCATGCACTGGGCCGGGTGCTGGCCTTCGACCACGGCTGGTTCGGTGCCGCGTACGCGGAGACGGTGCATCTGCACCGGGTGCTCACCCAGGACCCGTCCTCGCCGTGGCGGGGCCTGCCGTTCGCCTGATCCCGGCGCGGAACGGTGTACAGGTAGGCCATGGATGTGGCGATCTGTCTGTTCAGTTCCGATCTCCGGGTGCACGACCAGCCGGTGCTGCGGGGCGCGTTGCGCGCCGCGGCGCGGGTGGTGCCGCTGTTCGTGGTCGACACCGGCGTCGCGCGGGCCGGGTTCATGGTGCCCAACCGGGCCGCGTTCCTGGCCGATGCGCTGGCGGATCTCGACGCCCAACTGCGTGAACGGGGCGGCCGGCTGGTCATCCGTACGGGCGACGTGGTGGCCGAGACCTGCCGGGTCGCGGCGGAGGCCGGGGCCGGGGAGGTGCATCTCGCGGCCGGGGTGAGCGGCTATGCGCAGCGCAGGGAGCGGCGGTTGGCCGGAGCGCTGGCCGCGGACGGGCGGGCGCTGGTCGTCCATGACGCGGTGGTCACCGCCGTGCCGCCGGGTGCGGTGCTGCCCGCCGGGCCGGGCCGGGACCACTTCGCGGTCTTCACCCCGTACTTCCGGCGCTGGCGGGCCGAGAAGCCGCGGGCGGTGCTGCCGGCAGCGCGGTCGGTGCCGGTCCCGGACGGGGTGCGGTCCGCGGCGGTGCCGTCGGCCAAGGAGCTGTGCCCGGGCGGCCGGCCGTCCCCGGCGCTCCCGGAGGGCGGCGAGCGGGCCGGCCGGCGCCGGTTCGCGTCGTGGCGGCGGTCCGGCCTGGCCGGGTACGAGGAGCGGCACGACGACCTCGCGGGCGATGCCACCTCGCGGCTGTCGCCGTATCTGCACTTCGGCTGTCTCTCGCCGGTGGAGGTGGTGCACGAGGCGTCCGGGCGTTCCGGTGCCGGAGCCGAGGCCTTCGTGCGGCAGCTGGCGTGGCGGGACTTCCACCACCAGGTGCTGGCGGCCCGCCCGGACGCGGCGGCGGCCGACTACCGGCCCCGGGGCGACCGGTGGCGGCGGGCGGACGCGGAGGTGGCGGCCTGGAAGGCCGGCCGGACCGGGTTCCCGGTGATCGACGCGGCGATGCGGCAGCTGCTCCACGAGGGCTGGATGCACAACCGGGCCCGGATGCTGGTGGCCGGTTTCCTGACCAAGACGCTGTACGTGGACTGGCGGGAGGGCGCCCGGCACTTCCTGGACCTGCTGGTGGACGGCGATGTGGCCGACAACCAGCTGAACTGGCAGTGGATGGCGGGAACCGGCACCGACACCCGGCCCAACCGGATGCTCAATCCCCTCGTCCAGGCCGCGCGGTTCGACCCGGAGGGTGAATATGTGCGCCGCTGGGTCCCGGAGCTGGCGGGCCTCGACGGGCCCGCGGTGCACCGGCCGTGGCGGCTCGGCGCACCCGAGCGCGCCGCGTACGACTACCCGGAGCCGCTGGTGGACCTGGCGGACGCGGCGCTGCGGTTCCGGCGGGCGCGCGGGCAGGAGTAGCCGTACGGGCCGGCATGTCGCCGGGCCGCCGCACCGCGGGCGGCGGGCAGCGTGTCATGGGCGGCCCCGCCGCCGGGGGATGATGCAGGACGTACCGACGGAGAGGACGGATGACGACATGGGCGACACCGGGATGCGTCGCGGGATGGACCGGACACTGCTGGACCGGGCCCTGGGGGCGGCCGGGCCGCGGCAGCCGGCCACCCGTCCCACCTGGGCCCAGTGCCGCACGGCACTGCGTCGGACACCGCTGTCGGTGTGGCACGACGACGTCACGGACTGGGCGGCGAGCCTGACGTACTACTCGGTGCTGGCGCTGCTGCCGACGCTGATCGTCACGGTGTCCCTGATCGGTCTGGCCGATCCGGACGCCACCGAGCAGCTGGTCAACCAGATCAGTTCGCTGGCGCCGGCCGGGTCGGGCGGGACCGTGCACCGCGCGCTGGCCACCATGGCGCAGCAGCGCACCGCGGCGTGGGTGGTGGTGGGCGGTGCGCTGGTCAGCGCGCTGTGGTCGTCGTGCAGCTATCTGGCGGTGTTCCGCCGGGCGCTGCACGCGATGCACCGGACGAAGGACGACCGGCCGCCGTGGCGCAAGGCGCCGCGCATCCTGGCCACCGCGCTGCTGCTGATGGCGTTGCTGATCAGCAGTGCGGTGGCGCTGCTGGTGAGCGGGCCGATCGCGGCCTGGGCGGGCCGGGCGCTCGGGCTGGGCGATGCCGGTGAGGCGACCTGGAACCTGTTGAAGTGGCCGCTGCTGCTGGTCCTGGCGACCGTGCTGGCCATGGTGCTGTTCCGGTCCGGGCCGCCGAGTTCGCGCGGGGTGCGGCGGGCGGCGCCGGGCGGCGTGGTGGCGGTGCTGCTGTGGCTGGTGGCGTCCGCGGGGTTCGCCGTCTACGTCGACTGCGTCGGCACCTTCAACCGGCTCTACGGCTCACTGGCGGGGCCGGTGGTGTTCCTGATCTGGCTGTGGTTCTCGCATCTGTCGCTGCTGTCGGGCGCGCAGTTCAACGTGGAGCTGGCCCGGGCGGGCCGGGTGGTGAAGCCGCGCTCGGGCGACTGAGCCCGAGCCGCCGGGGGCACTCGGGTGCCCGCACCCGTCAGTCCGCGCCGTGTGCCCCGGCGATCTCCTCGATGCGGCGGGCCAGCCCGAAGTCGAGGTCGGTGACCTTGCCGCCGATGCTGTGGGTGTTCACCGCGACGGTCAGCCGGTTGTAGCCCAGTGTCAGATCGGCGTGGTGGTCCAACTCGTCCTGGATGCGGGCGATGTGCAGCACCATCACGGCCGCCGGGAGGTGTCCCGGGAAGTGGTAGCTGCGGTGCAGCCGGTCGTCCTCGACGGACCAGCCGGGCAGCTCCGCGAGCCGCTCCTCGATCTCCTTCGCACCGAGTGGTTCCACCGTGGCGCCCATCGCGTTCCCCTCTCACCGGTCCTGACAATTCGATCGTACGTCGGACCGCCGATCGATTACCGTCATCGCCATGACGACTGTTGCCGCGCCGGCCCCGCCGGAGACGAGCACGGGTGTGGGCGCGCTGCTGCGCGAATGGCGTGACCGGCGCCGGATCAGCCAGCTGGAGCTGGCGCTGCGCGCCGACTCCTCCGCCCGGCACATCAGCTTCATCGAGACCGGCCGCTCCCGCCCGAGCCAGGAGATGGTGCTCCGCCTGGCCGAACACCTCGACGTGCCGGTACGCGAGCGCAACGCGCTGCTGATCGCCGCCGGCTACGCCCCGACCTTCCCCGAGACCCCGCTGGACGACCCCGCCATGGATGCCCTGCGCTCCGGTCTGGAACGGCTGCTGACCGGCTACGAGCCGTTCCCGGCGCTGGTGGTCGACGGGCTCTACACCGTCCAGGCGGCGAACCGCGGCATCACCATGCTGCTGTCGGACGTCGACCCGGCGCTCCTCCGGCCGCCGCTGAACGCCATGCGGATCACCATGCACCCGGACGGTCTGGCGCCCCGGATCCGCAACTACCTGGAATGGCGCGAGCATCTGCTCGGCCAGATGGAGCGCCAGCTGGCCCTGATGCGGTCCGCGCCGCTGCGCGCCCTCTACGAGGAGGTGAGCGGCTATCCGCTGCCCCCGGGCGGCCGGGAGCGGGCGTCCTTCGGCGGTCATGCGCCGTTCGCGCTGCCGATGATGATCGAGCACGACGGCCGGGTGCTGTCCTTCATCTCGACCATCGCCACGTTCAACACCCCGATGGATGTGACCGTTTCCGAACTCGCGGTGGAGACCTTCCTCCCCGCCGACCCGGAAACGGTCACGTATCTGCGCACCCGGACCGGATAGTCCGGTCCGCCCGCTCACATGGCGGGCACCCGGTCCAGGAACCCCACCACGGTGCGGATCCGCCCGTCGTCGGCCAGCCGCGCCACGTCGAACCCGGCGACCGGCGCCGAGCCGTCCGGCGCCACCAGCTCCCAGCCGAACCGCGCCACGTCGTGGTGCCCGTCCACGTCCCCCAGCTGCCGGAAGACGAACCCCGGGAACTGCGCGTGCGCCCCGGCGATCACCGCCGCCAGCCCGTCGTGCCCGGCCACGTCGGCCAGCGGGTCGGTGTAGGTGGCCTGCTCGTCGAAGGCCGCGGCGACGGCCTTGCCGAGCGCCTCCTCCTCGGTCGCGTTCCAGGCCTCGAAGTACCGTGCCACCGCGTCCGCGTACCGCTGCTGCTCCGTCATGATCTGCTCCTCGTCACGTCAGAAACCACCTGGACTCCCGGTTCACGGGCCGGAGTGCGCCGGCCCGTGAACCGGTGCCCTCAGCTTGCCGGGCGGCGCGGCCGGGGTCGATGACGTCCGAGGTAATGGCCCTCGTCAGCGGGGGTGCGCAAGGCGCAGCGGCTGCCACCAGCCGGGGTTGTCGCGGTACCAGGCGACGGTGCGCAGCAGTCCGGTGCGGAACGGCACCTCGGGGGCGTAGCCCAGCGCGCGCAGCTTGCGGTCGTCGAGGGCGTAGCGGCGGTCGTGGCCGGGCCGGTCGGCGACATGGCGGATCCGGTCCGGGCCGGCACCGCAGGCGTCCAGCAGCAGTGTGGTCAGGTCGAGGTTGCTCAACTCCTCGCCGCCGCCTATGTGGTAGACCTCGCCGGGGCGGCCCCGCTGCAGGACGAGGTGGATGCCGCGGCAGTGGTCGTCGACGTGCAGCCAGTCGCGGACGTGCCGGCCGTCGCCGTAGAGCGGGACGGTCCCGCCGGACAGCAGGGAGGTCACGAACAGCGGGATGACCTTCTCGGGGTACTGGTACGGCCCGTAGTTGTTGCTGCAGCGGGTGATGCTCGCGTCAAGACCGTAGGTGCGGGCGTAGGACCGGACGAGCAGTTCGGCGCTGGCCTTGGTCGCCGCGTAGGGCGAGTTGGGCAGCAGCGGGCTCTCCTCGGTCCAGGCGCCGTCCTCGATGGAGCCGTACACCTCGTCGGTGGAGATCTGGACGAAGCGCGGCACGCCGGTCCGGCGCACCGCTTCGAGGAGGGTGTGGGTGCCGAGCACGTTGGTGCGGACGAAGGCGTCCGCACCGGCTATGGAACGGTCGACATGCGACTCCGCGGCGAAGTTGAGCACCGCGTCGTGCCCGGGCAGCAGGTCGGTGAGCAGCGGGCCGTCACAGACGTCGCCCTGGACGAAGGTGAAGCCGGGATGGTCGCGCACCGCTGCGAGGTTGGCCGGGTTGCCGGCGTAGGTGAGCTTGTCGAGCGCGGTGACCCGGACGTCCCCGGCGCCGGGGTACGCCCCGCCCAGCAGGCTTCGCACGTAGTGCGAGCCGATGAAGCCGGCGGCACCGGTGACCAGCAGCCGCATCACGGTGTCCGCTCCGTCCGCGCCTCCGGGGCGTCGCCCCCGGTGCGGTCACCCGGCAAGGGGCGCGGGCTCCTGGTCGTCCGCCAGGGCGCCTTCGGGGGACGCCGGGTCGGCGGCGGGGGCCTGGCGGGCGGTGCGGCGGGCGGCCATCCAGGCGTAGACGAGGATGCCGGCGAAGAGGAACAGCACGCCCTGGTAGATCGCGGCGTAGCCGGCGCCGGCGACGAGCCAGAAGGTGAAGCCGAAGGCGGCCAGCGCGAGGGTCATGTCGCGGGCGAAGCGGGCCGGGCGGACCCGGTCGCGGCGGCCGGTGAGCAGGAAGTAGACCTGGGCGCCGGCGGCGAGGAGGTAGGGGACGGTGGCGGAGAAGGTGGTGATCAGCACCAGGATCTGGAAGACCCCGCCGGTGCCGAGGACGTAGTTGATGACGGTCAGCGCGCTGGCGAGGATGCCGGCGGCGAGCACGCCGAAGGTGGGGACGCCGCGGCGCTTGATCAGGAACGGCGCGGGGAAGAGGCCGTCCTTGGCGGCGGCGTACGGCGACTGGGCGCTCATCAGCGTCCAGCCGTTGAGCGCGCCGATGATCGAGACGACGGCGGCGCCGGCGACGAGGGTGCCGCCCCAGTGGCCGCCGAACATCGCGTTCACCGCGTCCGAGAACGGCGCCGTGGAGTTCACCAGCTTGGCGTGCGCGACGGTGCCGAAGACCGCGACGGTGCCCAGCAGGTAGACGACGGCCGAGCCGACGGTGCCGAGGACGGTGGCCCGGCCGACGTTGCGCTCCGGGTCGCGGACCTCGCCGGCGCTCATCGCCGCGGACTCCACGCCGACGTAGGAGTAGAGCAGGATCGCGGCGGCGGCGGACATCCCGCCGAGTGCGCTGCCGTGGCCGGCGTGGAACGGGCCCAGGTTGTGCGGGTCGAAGAAGAACAGCCCGACGACCGCGATGAAGAGCAGCGGGACGAACTTCAGGACGGTGGAGACGAGCTGGACGGCGCCCACGTAGCGGGTGCCGGCGAAGTTGGCGAGGGCCGGGAGCCAGAGGGCGGCGAGCGCGACCAGGAGGTCGGTGCCGGCCGAGGCGTGGCCGGGGACGAGGACGTGCACGTAGCCGACGGCGGCGACCGCGAGGGCGGCGTTGCTGACCCAGGTCATCGTCCAGTACGACCAGGCCGAGAGGAAGCCGGCGAAGTCGCCGAACGCCTCGCGCGCGTAGACGTAGGGCCCTCCGGTGTCCGGGTGGCGCTCGGCGAGCCGGCCGAAGACCAGGGCGAGGGCGACCGCACCGATGGTGAGCACGCCGAAGGCAAGAAGGCTGACGGTGCCGAAGGGGGCCACCGAAGCCGGGAGGAGGAAGATGCCGCCGCCGATGATGTTGCCCATCACCAGGCAGGTGGCGGTTCCGAGACCGAAGCGGCGGGTGTGCCGGTCGTGCATGGCGTGGTGGGCCTCTCGTCGTGCGCGGTGCACCCGGGGTTACCGAGCATCGGTAATGGTCGGTGATCGAACGGCCCGGGCCCAAATCAGCGGGATTTGTGCGGCGGGGGGCGGTCCGGCGCGGCAAAACCTTCGGAGGGCGGGGCTTTGGGCCGTAGTTCGTCCGCGGGGGCGCCGTACGGGCCGTCGGGCGGCCGGTGGCCGGTGGCCGCCCGGAGCCGGCGGCGGACCAGGCGGGGGACCTGCTCGGCACCGGTCGGCGGGGTGCCGTCCGGGGAGGGCGGGGTGGGGCCGGCGGGACCTGGGAGGGGCCGGGGCCGGCCGCGCCCCGGCCGTTCTCCCCGGTCAGCGCTCCGCCAGTACCCGGGACGCCCCCACCGGCAGGTCCCACAGGTCCTCGCGGGGGCGGCCGGTCGCCTCCCAGGCGGCGCGGACCCGGCGCAGCGGTTCCAGCGGCGGCTCGCCGGAGAGCAGGAACGTCGACCAGTGCATCGGCACCAGGGCCCGGGCGCCCAGGTCCTGGCAGGCCCGTACCGCCTCCTCGGGGTCGGTGTGCACCGGGCGCAGCATCCAGCGCGGGTCGTAGGCACCGATCGGCAGCAGCGCCAGGTCGATGTCCGGGTAGCGGCGGCCGATCTCCTCGAACCAGTGGCCGTAGCCGGTGTCCCCGGCGAAGTGGACCCGGCGTCCGTCGGGCGCGGTGAGCAACCAGCCGCCCCACAGGGAGCGGCAGGTGTCGGTGAGGGTGCGCTTGCTCCAGTGGTGGGCGGGGACGAAATCGAGGCGCACCGGGCCGCCGGGGGCGGGGAGTTCGACCGCCTCCCACCAGTCGAGGTCGGTGACGTGGGTGAAGCCGCGCCGGCGGGCCCAGCCGGCCAGTCCGGCGGGCAGCAGCAGCGGGGTGTGCCGGGGCAGCCGCTTGAGGGTCGGGATGTCGAGATGGTCGTAGTGGTTGTGGCTGATGAGGACGGCGTCGACCGGCGGCAGGTCCTCCCAGCGGACACCGACGGGGGTGACCCGGGGCGGGGTGCCGAGGATCTTGCGGGACCAGACCGGGTCGGTCAGTACGGTCAGTCCGGCGATCCGGATGATCCAGCTGGCGTGGCCGGCCCAGGTGAGGGCGATGGTGGTGGGGCCCGCGGCCGGCAGCGGGCCCGGTTCGAACGGCAGCTGCTGGATCTCGTGCAGGGTCTCGGTGGCCGGGCGCAGCTTGCCCTCGCGGGCGATCCGGGCCAGCGCGCGGACGCCGGGCAGCGGGGCGGTCAGCCGGTCGGTGAAGTCCCGGGGCCAGGTGCGGGTCCCGCCCAGTGGGCGGGGCTCGGCCAGGGGCGGCGGGGCGTCGGTGACCGGTGCCGGGCCGGTGGCGGGGGCGGTGCCGGGGCCCGCTCCCGCGCCCGGTCCGGCGTCGGTTCCGTTGCCGGGTCCGGCGCCGGTGTCGCCCCGGTGGTCGGCGGACTGCTCGGCGAGGGAGCGCTCGGTCTGTTCGGTCATCGAGGGGCTCCATTCGGTGGACAGAACCGGGGCGGTTCACAACGGGGTCGGGGCGCGGAGGTCCGGCGGATCAGCCGTCCCCGGCGGCGGTGAGCGCGGCCAGGGCACGCGAGAGGGCGGTCAACGCCTCGGTGATGTGCGGGAGTTCCAGCGGGTCGGGCGCGTCCAGGACGCGTTGCCGCAGCTCCCGGTCGGTGCCCAGCAGGGCCTCGGTGCCCAGCCGGACCCGCAGTGCGCCCGGGTCGTCGCCGAAACGGTGCCCACCGAGCGCCGCCCAGGGCGCCAACTCCCGTTCCAGCGCGACGGATTCGACGATGCCGCGGGTGGCGAGGGGGCGCCGCAGCGGTTCCAGGTCCGCGTAGAGGTGGCTGCCGGCGCGCGGCGGCCGGCAGAGGGCGCCCGCCTCGGTGAGGGTGTGGTGCAGGGCGGCGGTGAGCACGCCGTGGATCCGGGCGACGGTGGCCGTCCGGGCCCGTACGGTGTCGGGCTCGCCGAGCGCATGGGTCACGGCGCAGGCGAGCGGTCCCGGCAACGGGGTGCGGAGCTCGGCGAGCACCTCCAGGGTGGCGGCGCGCAGCTCTGCGCCCCGGCCGGTGTCCGGGAAGCGGGCCAGTGCGGCGGGCCAGGAGGCGGGCAGCAGTGTGGCGCGCAGGTCGCTGATCACCACGACCTCGTCCGGCAGCATCTCGGCGGGGCTGAGCAGCACGGTGTCGTGCGGTTCGTGCAGCAGGTCGCGGCGGGTCTCGTCGCTGAGGACCCAGAGCCCCTCTTCGGCCGCCGCCTCGCACACCTCGTGCAGCTGCTCCGGCGCGGGGCAGGTGCCGGTCGGGTCGTCGGGTACGGAGAGCACCAGTACCCGCGGGGTCTCGCCGTGCTCGCGGGCCCGGCGGACGGTCTCCAGCAGCGCGAACGGGTCCGGCAGCCCGCCGGATTCCGCGGGGACCGGCGCGCGGTGCACCGGCCGGCCGAGCAGCCGGGCGGGCGGTGCGTACGAGGCGGAGCAGGGCCGGGGCAGGACCACGGCGCCGTCGGCGGCGGCGTACAGCGCGAGCAGCAGCGGGGACGCCCCGGGGGCGGCGAGGATCTGGCCGGGGCCGGTGGTCAGGCCGCGCCGTTCCCAGTGGCCGGCGGCGGCGGAGCGCAGCGGGGCGCCGCCGCCGGGGGGTTCGGCGTCGGCACGGCCGGCGGCCGCGGCGAGGTGCGCGGCGAGTTCCGGCAGGACCGGCAGGCCCACCAGAGGGTCCGGGTCCGGGTCCGGCTCCGGCCGCGGATCGGGGGCGGTCCGCTGCATCCGTACCTCCACTCCACGACGGCGGGTCGATCGTGGGCCCATCACATGATGGGCGGCCCCGTCCACCTTCGCAGATCGGGCGGGTGCGGCCCGGGGGCGACACGTCGCGGGGACGGGTGGTGATCCCGGGGCCGTCAGGACGCCGTGGCCTTGGTGGTGCCGAGCCGGCCGTCGGTGGGGCTGCAGTCGGTGTCGCCCAGGGTCACGGTCACCGCGTTCACCCGGCCGGTCGGGACCATGACCAGCTGCGGCGCGATCGCACGGCCCGTCTTGACGTCGTAGGAGGGTTCGGCGAGATACGTCCAGTCGCTGGCCGCACCGATGAAGTAGGCGTCCAGCTCGTACCCCGCCCCGTACACCGTGAGCATCGCCGCGGCGCCGCCCAGCAAGCCCCTCGTGCTGAGCGCCGCACCGGCCTGTGGTCCCGGTGCCGCCTTCTCGGAATCCGCCATGCCTCCATCGGTGTGCCGGACCGTTCGGGACCACACCCGCCAGGGTGCGGAAGCACCCGATCAGCGAGGCGGGCGAGCCCTTTGCGGAGAGCTCGTGCCGCACCGGTCTCCCCGCTCGTAGCGATGGACCGTCACCCTCTCCCCCGGCCCCCACTCCTGCTGCCCGGTGGCGCGGCGGACCCAGCCGCGGCGCTCGTAGAGGGCGATGGCCGCGGTGTCGGTGGCCTTCACCTCCAGTACGGGGCGCAGACCGCGGGCCGCCGCGGCGTCCTCAACGGCTCCGAGCAGGCGTCCGCCGTGGCCCGCGCCGCGGGCGTGGGGGGCGACGTAGAGGCGGCTGACCTCGCGTCCGCACAGCGCGCCGTGGCCGACGATCCGGCCGGCCGACAGGGCGACCCAGGCGGCGGTCAGTCCGTCGGGGGTCAGCCATCCTGCCGGGTCGTCCGGCCAGTGGTGCGGATAGCCGCTGTGCGCGTGCACCTCGGCCAGTACGGCCGTGCAGGCGTCGAGATCGGTGGCCCTGCGTCTCCTCAGCACCGGATAAGGGAAGCACGGTTACGGGCGCGAGGGGGTAGGAGGTGCCGCATGCGAACGCTCCTGAGCAACCTCGACCGGCGGACCTTCGACCTGATCGCCACCCGCGAGTGGCCCGGGGCCCAGCGGGTGCTGCCCCGGCTGACCCGCAGCGCCAATCACGGGCTGCTGTGGTTCGGCATCGCGGCGGGCGCGGCGGCGCTCGGCGGGCGGCCGGCGCGGCGGGCCGCGCTGCGCGGGGTGGCCTCCCTGGCCGTGGCCTCGGCCACGGTCAACACGCTCGGCAAGCGCTCGGTGCGCCGGCAGCGGCCGCTGCTGGACGCGGTGCCGGTGATCCGGCAGCTGACCCGCCAGCCGTTCACCTCGTCCTTCCCGTCCGGGCACGCCGCCTCGGCGGCGGCGTTCGCGACCGGGGTGTTCTTCGAGAACAAGTGGTGGGGCCTGGCGCTGGCGCCGGTCGCCGTCTCGGTGGCGTTCTCCCGCATCTATACGGGTGTGCACTATCCGGGTGATGTGCTGGCGGGGGCCGCGCTGGGTGCGGGTGCGGCGTTCGCGGTGCGGGGGCTGGTGCCGACCCGCGCGCAGCTGGCGCCGCCGGCCCGGCCGCGTGCGGAGGCGCCCGCGCTCCCCGGCGGCCGGGGGCTGGTCGTGGTGGCGAACCCGGGCTCGGGGCAGCGCACGGGGCAGCGTCCGGACCGGGCCGCCGAGGTGCACGCGGTGCTGCCGGAGGCCGAGGTGGTGACGTGCGGCGGGCGGGACCGGCAGCCGCTGGACGAGGCGCTGGAGACCGCCGCGGAGCGGGCCAGGGAGCTGGGCGGCGCGCTGGGGGTGGTCGGCGGGGACGGCACGGTCAACGCCGCGGCGGCGGTCGCGATGCGGCACGGGCTGCCCCTGGCGGTGCTGCCCGGCGGCACGGCCAACCACTTCGCGTACGACCTGGGGATCGAGAGCTTCGTGGCGGCGGCGCGGGCCGTGGAGAGCGGGGAGGCGGTCGCGGTCGACGTGGCGCGCTTCCGGACCGGCCCGCACCGGGAGGGCCGCTCTTTCCTCAACACCTTTTCGGTGGGCGTCTACCCGGAGCTGGTCCGGATCCGGGAGCGCTGGGCGGGCCGGATCGGCGCCTGGCCGGCGGGGGTGCTCGCGGCGTGGGAGGTGCTGCGCTCCGCGGAACCGATGTCGGTGCGGATCGGCGGCGAGCAGCGCTCGGTCTGGCTGCTGTTCGTGGGCAACTGCCAGTACCGGGGGCTGGGTTTCGCACCGGTGCGCCGGCACGACCTGGCGGACGGGGTGCTCGACGTACGGGTGGTGCACGGCGGCCGGCTGGCCCGGACCCGGCTGTTCGCCGCGGCCCTGATGGGCACTCCGCGGCGTTCGCCGGTGCTCGGCGAGGCGCGGCTGGCGCGGCTGCGGATCGGCGGGCTCGGGGACACCGCGGCGGTGGCGTTCGACGGTGAAGTGGCCATGTACGGCGGAGAGTTGACGCTGGAGAAGGAGCGGGAGGCGCTGACGGTGTATCGGCTGCTGCCCGACTGAGCGGCGGGGCGGGCGGGGGCGGCCGGACCATTACTGCTCGCCCACAATGCGAGACGGCTCTCTCAAGATACGAGACCGACGCGTACGGTGGGGGTGTCACACCGACGCATGCGAAGGAGTGCCCCCATGCCGCAGGAGTCCGCCGTCTACACGCACGGCCACCACGAGTCCGTACTGCGCTCCCACACCTGGCGCACCGCGGCCAACTCGGCCGGATATCTGCTGGATTCGCTGAAGCCGCACATGCAGGTGCTGGACATCGGCTGCGGTCCGGGCACGATCACCGCCGATCTGGCCGCGCTGGTGCCGGACGGGCAGGTCACCGGGCTGGAGCGGGCGCCGGAGGTGCTGGACCAGGCACGCGCCACCGCCGCCGCGCGCGGGGTCGACAACGTCCGGTTCGTGGTCGGCGACGTCCACGCGCTGGACTTTCCCGATGACACGTTCTGTGTGGTGCACGCCCATCAGGTGCTGCAGCACGTGGGCGACCCCGTCCAGGCGCTGCGGGAGATGCGCCGGGTGACCAGGCCGGGCGGGATCGTGGCCGTCCGCGATGCGGACTACTCGGCGATGACCTGGTACCCGGAGGTCCCGGGCATGACCGACTGGCAGCAGCTGTACCTGCGGGTGGCGCGGGCCAACGGCGGTGAGCCGGACGCCGGACGCCGGCTGCACGCCTGGGCCCGGCAGGCCGGCTTCGCCCCGGAGGCGGTCACCGCCACCACGGGCACCTGGTGTTTCCGGACGCCGGAGGAGCGGTCCTGGTGGAGCGGGCTGTGGGCGGACCGCACGGTCAGCTCGGCGTACGCCCGGAACGCGGTGGACGGCGGGCACGCCACGGAGGCCGAACTGCGGCGGATCGCGGAGGCCTGGCGGGCCTGGGGCGCCGAGGAGGACGGCTGGTTCGGCATCCTGCACGGGGAGATCCTGTGCCGGGTCTGAGTGATCACGGCCAACTGATCGCGTACCGGCCGGGGGCCCAACTAGGGTGGTTCACATGGACATTCTGGGGACCTCGCTGCGGGTGTGCGTCGCCGATCTCAATGCCGCGATCGGTGTCTACGAACGGCTGACGGGCGCGGAGGCGATCCGCTTCCAGCGCGGCGGTGTGGCGGTCGCGGCCGTCGGGTGCTTCTTCCTGATGAGCGGCCCCGAGGCGGAGTTGTCGGTGCTGCGGAAGATCACCGCGACCCTCGCTGTGGAGGACGTGGACGAGGCGGTGGCCGACCTGACGGCGGTCGGCGCGGACATCATCGCCGGGCCGGTGCCGACGCCGATCGGCCGGAACGTGGTGGCCCGTCATCCGGACGGTTCGATCTTCGAGTACGTCGACCGCAAACAGGGCGCCGGGGTCTGACACGACTCCCCCGGCGGCCCTGCTCACACGGGGCCGGCACACCGCCCGGGACGGGCCCTGATGAGGCTCTCTCAGGACACCTCCAGCACGATCTTGCCGCGGGCCCGGCCCGCCATGCTCCGCCGCAGCGCCTCCGGTGCCTCGGACAGCGGGTAGACCGCGTCGACGGCCACGGTCAGCTTCCCGGCGTCCGCGAGGGCGCCGAGGGCGGTCAGACCGTCGCTGTCCGGGCGCACCCACACCAGATGGCCGCCCTTCGCCGTGACCTCGCCGTCGGCGATGGACACCACCCGGCCGCGGTCCTTGAGCAGTTCCTGCGAGACGTCCACCACGCCGCCGCCGACGAAGTCCAGGGCCACGTCGATGCCGTCCGGCGCCAGCGCCCGCACCCGGTCGGCGAGCCCGTCGCCGTAGGAGACCGGCTCGGCGCCGAGGGACCGCAGGAAGTCGTGGTTGCGCTCGCTGGCCGTACCGATGACGCGGAGGCCCTGGGCGACCAGGATCTGCACGCCGAGCGAGCCGACGCCGCCCGCGGCGGCGTGCACCAGGGCCGTCTCGCCCGCCTTGGCGCCGACCCGCCGGGCGGCCTGATACGCCGTCAGACCGGCGAGCGGCAGTCCTGCGGCCTGCTGCCAGCTGAGCGCGGCCGGCTTGCGCGCCAGGGTCCGCACCGGCGCGGCGACCAGCTCGGCGTACGTACCGTGCTGGAGGTCGTCCTTGCGGACGTAGCCGATGACCTCGTCACCGACCTGGTACTCGGTGGCGTCCGCGCCGACCGCCTCGACCACACCCGCCACGTCCCAGCCGGGAATCAGCGGGAAGTGGACGTTCAGCATCGGGTCCAGATAGCCCGCGAGGCTCTTCCAGTCGACGGGATTGACCCCGGCCGCGCGGACCCGGACCAGGACCGAGTCCGGGGCCACCTTCGGGTCGGGGAGGTCGGAGTAGGTGAGGACGTCGGGGTCGCCGTAGCGCTCTGTGCTGATTGCCTTCATGACCGGGCACAACACGGGACGGTCCGGGATCATTCCAGCTCCGCACACACTTTCACTCGATCGGGCGTACGAGTTCGGGGCATCCGTGGGCGGGCCGGCTACACCGGCCGCATCCGGAACTCGTAGCGGTCCGGGAGCGGATGGGCGGACCGGGCCCTGGCGCGCACCTCCTCGGTGACCGGCCCGCCGGCCGCGGTCAGCCGCTCGGCGATCGCGAACCAGGTGTCGCTGAGCACCTCGTCGCCCTCCCGCAGATCGGCGATCTCGAATCCGGCGTCGAAGACCTCCCGGGCCGCTTCCGGCCGGTCCTGGGCGAGCAGCACCCGGGCGGTCAGCAACCGGAAGCGGCCGTCGGCCGCGACGCGCTCCGGCAGCGCGGCCAGCAGCCGCGCTGCCTCCTCGGTACGGCCGGCGGTCAGGAGCGCGGGCACCGCCTCCCGGAGGAGCGCGGGCAGTGCGGCGCGCCAGGTACGGGCGGCCGGACCGTCCGCGCCGGCCGCCGCCACGGCGTCGCAGGCCTGTACGTACCGGTCGGCGGCCCGGGCCAGTTCGCCCGCCGCGGACTCGGGCCCGAGGGTGGCCGGGTCGAACGGCGTACCGGGCAGCGCGAAACCGGCCCGGGCCGCCTCCAGCGCACCCACCCCGAACCGGTGGCCAGCGATTCCTTCGGCTCCCGGTCGGCGTACGGCAGCCAGGCCGCGTACGCCGCGTCGACCTCCGCCCGCGACAGGGCCGCCTCCAGTCCGGCGGCGACCGCCTCGCGCGCCGCCGTCCAGTCCGTGCCGTGCACCACCACGGGGTCGGCGGCCAGCGGCCCGTACGCCTCCAGCCAGCTGACCGCACCGCCGGCGTCCAGCGGCACGTGCTCCATCTGGGTACGGGCGAGCCCGGCCTGGATCTCGGCGTAGCCGCCGGTGCCCGGCTCGGTGAGCCACTGCTGCCAGCGCCGCCCGGCCCGCCCCGCACCCCACAGGAAGAGCTTGCGGCCGCGCAGCACGTCGGTGGACGTCTGGACCAGACCCCGGCCGGCCGCGTCGAGCGAGCTGATCCAGCGGCGGGCGCCGTCGGGCAGCTCGTAGAAGTAGTCGGCAGGGAATGCGCTGCGCAGCGGGTACGTGCGGTCGGCGCCGTCCGACTCGGGGAGGGGGACCCGGCGCAGGGTCCGCTCGTAGCCGAAGTGCCAGGCCTCGTCGGCGGGCGCCAGGACGCGGGCGCCCTCCTCCTCGGGGACCGCGATGCTGGACCACCAGTAGACGGGCACGGTGTGGTGGTGCGGATTGCGGATGCGTACGCCGACGTGGAGGAAGTCGGAGCCGTCCGGCAGCCACAGGTCCACCTGGAACGGCAGATCGCGCAGCCGCTCCCATTCCCAGAGCCGGAGCATCTCGCCGCCGTCCGGCGCCGGGACCCGGGCGGCGTGCAGCGGGGCGCAGGAGAGGGTGGTGTGGCCGGTGGCGCCGATGTTCCACTCGATGCCGCCGGAGAACCACGCCCCGTTGAGGGCGAACGCGGCGGGCTGCAACACCGGGTTGCGGTAGCGGAGTTCGCGGTCGGTGGACTTGTGGAACAGGGAGTACACCCGGCCGCCCAGACCGGGCAGCACGGTCGCGCGCAGCCGGTCGTTCTCGATGACCAGGGCGTCGAGGTCAGTGCGGCGGCGGGCCCGGCCGTATCCGTCGCGCCGCGCGACCGGCAGGATCGAGGTCAGCGGCCGGTACCCGATCTGGTGCGCCATGTCGGCGGGCAGCCCGGCGTCCGGGGGGATCCGGACGCGGTGGAGGTCGTGGCCGCCCTGGAGGGCGGGCAGGGGGTTGTCCGGACCGAGGGGGGCGGCGGGAAGGGTCAGGGTGGTGCGTCGCACGCTCGTGGCCACGGCTGCCTCGCAAGGGGGGGGACCGGCCACCTCGGCTACGGCGGCCTCCTGTTGGCCATGGAACCGCCTCACCGCCGGTCCGAACAGGGCTTCTTCCGGCCCGCGGGGTCAGGGTTACGCAAAGGAGGCCCGCGGGAACGGTGCGGTGCCGCCCCGGAAACAGTGCGAGGAAACAGTGCGATGCAAGCGCATCGAAAGGTCACGTCCGTGGTGGGCACCGGCCTCACACCGTCCCTTCCGCAGCCGTCCCGGTGGCCGTCTCCGTGACCATCTCGCTGGTGATCGCCCAGCGTTCGTGGTCGCGCCAGGCGCCGTTGATGAAGAGGAAGTCCGGGGAGAACCCCTCCCGGCGGAAGCCGGCGCGCCGGACGAGGGCGAGCGAGGAGGCGTTGTCCGGCTGGACGTTGACCTCCAGCCGGTGCAGGCCCAGCGGGCCGAAGGCGTGATGGAGCACGAGGCGCAGCCCCTCGCTCATCAGGCCGCGGCCCGCGGCGTGCGCGAAGGCGCCGTAGCCGATCGCACCGCAGCGGAACGCGCCGTGCACGATGTTGTTGATCGTGAGGTAGCCCGCGATCCGGCCGGTGGTGAGCTCGCAGATCAGGAAGCCCTCGCGCTGCGGTTCCTGCAGCCTGAGCAGATAGGCGTCGTAGGCGGCGGCATCGGCCGGCGGACAGAGCCACGGGTGGTGCAGCTCGGCGCTGGCCCGCGCCGCGGCGGTGAATTCGTCCCGGTCGGCGGCGGTGAAGGGCCGGATGCCCACCCGCGGCCCGCGCGCGAGGTAGCGGTCGTTGATCGTCACCGGGAAATCCTACGGACGGCCGTGCGGTACGGGCCAGCGATTGCGGGCGCGGCCCGCATTCCGGAGGGTCGTCCCCACCACGCCGTCGTTGCCCGGTGCAAGCAGTCTGTCACGGCGCCGTGCCCTCGTCGGAACGCGCTGCGGGCCGGCTCCGGGCACCGGCGGTGCCGCCCACCCCCGTGGGGCCGCGCCGCCGGTGCCCTGGCCGTCAACTCCGTGCGCACACGCCCCCCGTGTCGTGCGCGTACGGACTCAGGTCGCTCGGTAAACGACCGCCCTTCACCGGTTCACCACCGATCGGCCGAGGCCCGACCCGCGCCCGTCGGCGTACCAGGACGCCGGCGAGGGGTCGGTGGGTTCCGGTGGTTCGGTGGTCCCGCAGAGGTCGGCTGCCGCCGCCAGGGACCCGTATCGCAGGTCCCAGTCGTGCGCACTGCGGGTGTCCGGTGGCACGAGGCGGTCCCCCTCTCGGAGGTAGGTCAGCAGCCTCTCGTGCGGAGAGGACTGACGTTCACTCATGGATGCTCCCCATTCGGATGTGAAGGACTGGGGCGGGATAGGTCCCACCCTGAAGCCGCGTTGGCGCACGGCCTCGGGGCGGGATCCAGCCCGGCAGACGGCGCCGGGGGCGGTGGGCGGGCGGCGGCCGCCGGAGATTGCGGCCGCCGGGGCCCGGGGCTACGCCGGTTCCAGGTCCTCGTCCTCCCGCCAGAGCTTCGCCTTGGTCTCGGCCGCGGCCAGCTGCCGGCTCACCGTCGCCGAGGAGACCTCCAGCAGCTCCGCGATCTCGGTCCCCTTCAGGCCCCAGACGTGGGTGAGCTCCCAGATCGCCGCCTGCCGCTCGTCGGCGATCGCCGCCTTCACCGACTCCAGCAGCTCCAGGTATTCGAGGCCGGCGACCGGGTCCGGGCCGAACCGCCGCCCGCCCTCGGGCGGTTCGTCGTACGGCCGCTCGCCCGAGGAGCTCTTGCGCCAGTGGTCCCGGAGCTTGTTGCGGGCCACCACGGTCGCGAAGACGATGACCGGCTTCTCGAACCTCGTGCCCCGGCGGAACTCCTGGAAGATGGCGATGCACACCTCCTGGGTGATGTCCTGGGCCAGGTGGTAGTCGTGGGTGACCCGCGTGACCGAGGCGATCAGCCGCGGCTCGACCGTACGCAGCGCCTCCATCAGCTCGGCCTCGCGCTCCTTGGACAGCCGGCGGGGTGACTCCGCGGAGTCGCTTCCGCCCCCTGAGAGCTGCCTCATGTGTCGTCCCTCTCCGCTGACCGGGTACCGCTCGGGGGTCCCGGGCTCCCTGTAAGGACGCGGTGGGGGCCGGAAGTTTTTCACCGGGCCGATGCAAATTCCGGTCTCCCGGGCGGGACTTGACGGTATGGACACTCGCACCGCACTCGCTCTCGCGCTCGGCGGCCTCACCGTCTACCTCGCCTACGTCAACCCGGTGCTCGGCGCCGCCCTCGGCATCGGTGTCGTCGTGGTCACCTTCCTGCTGACGTACCTGGAGAAGTAACCGCGGATCAGGCGCGTACCGCCGCCTCCCGCTCGGCCGCGGTCGGTGCGGCGAGTGCCAGGCGGCGGTGGATGCGGCGGAGCATCGTGCGGGCCATGAAGGGGTGCACGCGGCGGACCACGGCGAAGTAGAGCCGGCCGGCCGTGTTGTGGATGCGGACGACCGTGCCGAGGGTGACGGTGCCGTCCGCGACCAGCAGCGAGGCGCGGAAGTCGAGGTGCCGGGCGTTCTCGCCGAGCAGCAGCTCCTGGTCCGTCCGGCCGACGACCGGGAAGGACGCCCCGCGCAGTACGCCCTGCCACGCCTCCGGCGCGTCCGGCAGACCGGGCAGGAGGTCCATCTGCCAGGCGTCCTCGAAGTCGGTGCGCGGGAAGGCCCGGTGGGCGAGCCGTGCGGCGGCGGGCAGGGCGACGGCCCGGGCCCGGTCCCACGCCAGGCCGTGGAGCAGCCGGACCCACCGGGAGCGGCGGGGCGGTGGTATCCGCCGTCCCGCGGCGGCCCGTTCGATGTTGTCGAAGAGCTCCTCGACGACGGTGCGGTGCATCGCGCGGATCGCGAGGGACCACAACAGCCGCCGCCCGAGCGGCATCCGGGCCTCCAGGAGGTGTTGTACACAGCAGCGGTCGGGGCCTTCCGGGCGGACGGTGATCTCGTGCCGGCCGGTGCTGCCGTCGGTGAAGTCGAAGCGGATGCGGCGGCCGGGCTCGTACGCGCCGACCCGGTAGCGGACGAAGCCGTGGCCGCCGTCCGCGCCGACCCCCAGCGGGCGGTCGAAGCGCATGGGCGGCCAGGCCGGCGCCGGGAAGAGCGGGTCGTGGTCGCTGCCGAGCCGGTCGAGCAGGGCGCCGACGGTCTCTGCGGGGGCCTGGACGGTGCGGGAATGGACGTCGCGGACGGTACGCACGGAGCACCTCCATACGGTTGCGTATGTTTTACCGTACGGTACCGTATGGACATGCCACGACAGCAGCGGACGAAGGAATCCGGCGGCGTTCCCCGGCAGCGGCTGACCGCGCAGGACTGGGTCGATGCGGCACTCGCGGCCATGGGCGAGGGCGGTCTCGCGGCGGTGGCCGTGGAGCCGCTGGCCGCCCGGCTCGGCACGACCAAGGGCAGCTTCTACTGGCACTTCGCCAACCGGGAGGCGCTGATCGAGGCCGCCCTGGAGCGCTGGGAGCAGCTCGGCACGGAGGCCGTGATCACCGAGGTCGAGACCGAGCCGGATCCCGGCAAGCGGCTGCGCCGGCTGCTGCTGCACGCCACGAACTGGGCCGCCGAGGACCCCTTGGAGGTCTCCCTGCTCGCGACCGCCGCACAGCCCCGGGTCGCGGCCGCACTGGCCCGGGTCACCGAACGGCGGATCGGCTACGTCGCCGCACTCTTCGTGGAGTTGGGCTTCGCCGAGGAGGAGGCGCGCCGCCGCGGACTGCTGGCGTACACCGCCTACCTCGGGCACACCCAGCTCGCGCACGCGGTCCCGCGGAGCCTGCCGGACGGGGCCGCGCGCGAGCGCTATCTGGACGGCGTGATCGACATGCTGGTGCGTCCGCTGTGACGACGGACGAGAGGAGGCACCTGCGACCGAATTCGACCGAACTTGAACCAAGTTGGCCGAACTGCGCGTAGACGTGCCATGTACACGAGGCATGAAGTGGAGATCAGCGCGGGGAATACGGCGCGCAGTTGCGTTGACATCTCACATGCGAGTGGTTCGAGTGCGCTCGAACCCCCCTCGTAACGGGAGGCAGTTCGTGACCGAAGCCATTTCGTACTTCCAGGACCGCACCTGTCCCTACCACCCGCCCAGCGCCTACCAGCCGCTCCGGGAGGCCGGGCCGCTGGCACAGGTGACCTTCTACGACGGCCGCAAGGTATGGGCGGTGACCGGCCACGCCGAGGCACGGGCGCTGCTGAGCGACCCGCGGCTGTCGGCCGACCGGCAGAACCCGGCCTTCCCGATCCCCGTCGAGCGGTTCGCGGCGATCCGCCGGGTCCGCACCCCGCTGATCGGGGTGGACGACCCGGAGCACAACACCCAGCGCCGGATGCTGATCCCCAGCTTCAGCGTCAAGCGGACCGCCGCGCTGCGGCCGGAGATCCAGCGGATCGTCGACGAGCTGATCGACCGGATGCTGGAACAGGGCCCGCCGGCCGAGCTGGTCTCCGCGTTCGCGCTGCCGGTCCCGTCGATGGTGATCTGCTCGCTGCTCGGCGTCCCGTACGCCGACCACGAGTTCTTCGAGGAGCGGTCCTGCCGCCTCCTGCGCGGCCGCACGTCCGAAGAGGCGGAGGGCGCCCGGACCGAGCTGGAGGAGTACTTCACCGGACTGATCGCCGACAAGGAGAAGCGCCCGGGTGACGGACTGCTCGACGAGCTGATCGAGGACCGGCTGCGGGCCGGCGCCCTGGAACACGAGGAGCTGGTCCGGCTCGCCATGATCCTGCTGGTGGCCGGCCACGAGACGACCGCCAACATGATCTCGCTCGGCGTCTTCACGCTGCTCGAACACCCGGAGCAGCTGGCGCGGTTGAAGTCCGAGGACAGCCTGATGCCGGCCGCGGTGGAGGAGCTGCTGCGGTTCCTGTCCATCGCCGACGGCCTGCTGCGGGTGGCGAAGGAGGACATCGAGGTCGGCGGCCGGCTGATCCGCGCCGACGACGGTGTGCTGTTCCCGGCGTCCCTGATCAACCGGGACGAGGAGGCCTACCCCTCGCCCGACCGGCTGGACTTCGGACGGTCCGCCCGGCACCACGTCGCGTTCGGCTTCGGCATCCACCAGTGCCTGGGCCAGAACCTCGCCCGCGCGGAGCTGGAGATCGCGCTGCGTTCGCTGTTCACCCGGATCCCGGATCTGCGACTCGCCGTACCGGCTGCCGAGATTCCGTTCAAACCGGGGGACACTCTCCAAGGCATGATCGAACTGCCGCTGGCCTGGTAGCGGCCATGACGGCGGACGAACGAAAGGAGTCCGGCATGCGGATCACCATCGACCAGGGCGTCTGCATCGGCGCCGGCCAGTGCGCCCTGACCGCCCCCGGGGTGTTCGACCAGGACGACGACGGGTACGGCCTGGTGCGCCCCGGCCGCGAGGACGGCGCCGGCGACCCGCTGGTGCGGGAGGCCGCCCGGGCCTGCCCCGTGCAGGCCATCACGGTCACGGACGACTGAGCCGACACCCGCGCGGACGGTGCGCCGGACACGCGCGGCGGCCGGACGGTCCCGGTGGCCGCGGCGCGCCCGCACCGTACCGCCCCGACTTCACCCTCCCTACGGCATCCACCTCATCCGCTACCGCAACACCCCTTTGGTGACCGGCAGTTCGAGGACACCCGTGTCCTCGGGCGCGCTGGTGACCGCCACCGGTTTCACCCCACGATCGCCCGCTCAGCGTCACCCTGGGCGCGCCCGCCACGTCCACCGGCCGGCCCCTGACCGGCGCGGACATCCGGTCCAGAGGGGTCCCGCGGACGTCGGACGGCGCCGGGACGGGTGGACGGCGGACGTGGCCGGCGGTCAGTCGCGCAGCTCCAGCGGCGGGACGTCCTCGCGCGAGAATCCGAAGACCCGGGCGTAGAGGGCGAGTTCGGCCTCCAGGGTGCGGACCAGGGTCTCCGCGCGGCGGAAGCCGTGGCCCTCGCCGGGGAAGGCCAGGTAGGCGTGCGGTACGCCGCGGCCGGCCACCGCGGTGAGGAAGCGCTCGCACTGCGCGGGCGGGCAGATGACGTCGTCCAGCCCCTGGAGCAGCAGGAACGGCGCGGTGATCCGGTCCGCGCGGTGCAGCGGGGAGCGCTCGCGGTAGCGGTCGGGCACCTCGGCGAGCGGGCCCACCAGCGACTCCAGGTACCGGGACTCGAAGTCATGGGTCCCGCCGTTCGCCCAGTCGGTCAGGTCCAGGACCGGGTAGCTGATGGTGCCGCAGGCGTAGAGGTCGGTGGAGGTCAGCGAGGCGGCGGTGGTCCAGCCGCCGGCGCTGCCGCCGCGGATGGCGAGCCGGGCGGGGTCGGCGGTGCCCTCCTCGGCCAGCGCCCGGGCGACCGCCGCGCAGTCCTCGACGTCGACCACGCCCCACTGGCCGCGCAGCCGCTCGCGGTAGGCACGGCCGTAACCGGTCGAACCGCCGTAGTTGACCTCGGCGACGCCGATGCCCCGGGAGGTGAAGTAGGCGATCTCCAGGTCGAGCACCATCGGCGCGCGGCTGGTGGGGCCGCCGTGCGCCCAGATCACGAAGGGCGGCAACTCGCCGTCGGGCGCGGTGAGTTCGGGGTGGTGCGGCGGGTGGATGTGGGCGTGCACCTCCCGTCCGTCGGGTCCGGTGAAGGTGCGGTGCCGCGGCCGCGGGTAGTAGGCGGGGTCCACGACGTCGGTGTGCCGGCAGGCGATCGCCCGGGCGCGTCCGGTGCAGGTGTCCAGCTCGACGACCTCGTACGAGCGGTCCGGACCGGCCGCGATGCCGACGACCCGGCTGCCGTGCACGGCGAGCGCGGGTGCCCACTCCGTCCAGGGGCCGGCGGTGTCGACGAGGTCGCCGCTGACCGGATCGAGGATGCCCAGCGTCAGGGCGCCGCGGCCGTGCAGCACCGCGAGGGTGCCGTTCTCCAGGGGCAGGAACCAGCGCTCGCCGACGTTCCACAGCGGGCCGCCGAACTCCTCCTCCCGTCCGGGGCACAGGCGGCGGCGCGCCCCCGCCCCGTCGTCCTCACCCCCGCCGGGCTCGATGCGCATCAGCTCCCACCAGCCGCCGCTGTCCGAGACGCACAGCAGCGAGCCGTCGGCGTCCCATTCGACCTGCACCACGGACTCGCCGGCCGCGCCGCCGTCCGGTGCGGTCGGGCCGGGGTCGCCGGCCAGCGGCCGGATGCCGGTGAACTCGCCCTTGCCGGTGACCTCGGCGAGCATCAACAGCGTGCCGTCCCAGGGCATCTGCGGGTGGTCCCAGGCGAGCCAGGCCGCCCTGCCGCCGTCCGGCGAGATCCGCGGGCCGGTCACGAACCGGTGCCGGTCGTCGCTCAACTCCCGTACGGATTCCCGCTGTCCGGCCGCCGAGCCGTCGAGCGGCACGGCCGCGATCACCCGCCGCACGTCCGTCGGCCCGTCGCCGGTGAACTCCTCCAGCACGCACCACACCTCGCCCAGCTCCGGGCGCAGCACCGGATCGACCCAGCGCAGGCCCTGCCCCACATCGGACAGGGGGGTGAGCGGGCGGGGCTCCCGGCCGCCGTCCGGTTCGTAGGCGTACAGCCGCTGGTCGGCGAAGTGGCAGAACACGATCAGCGGGCCGCGCTCGGTGACCGTACCGGCCCAGGGCAGCCCGCCGTACTCCAGCACCCGGCTGCGGACGTTCCACGGCGCGGGCAGCACCGTCTCCTCGGTGCCGTCCGGCCGCCGCCGGACCAGCGCCCGGCGGCCGCCCTCGGCGGGGCGCGGCGCGGTCCACCACACCTCGTCGCCGACCACGCCGACGAAGGCCGGCCGGCCGTCGTGCGCGGCGACCGTCCGGGCATCCATCGGGGACGGCCAGGTGCCGTAAGGGGCCGTGGTCACCATGGTGCGGATCCTCTCCTCCACCGGTCGGGCGTGGCGCGGGCCGGTCAGGCCGCGCGCAGGAAGTGGTCGAGGACCCGGACACCGAAGTGCAGTCCCCCGACCGGTACGCGCTCGTCCACGCCGTGGAAGAGCGCCTGGTAGTCGAAGCCCTCGGGGAGCTTCAGCGGCGAGAAACCGTATCCGGTGATGCCCAGCCGGGAGAACTGCTTGGCGTCCGTGCCGCCGGACATGCAGTACGGGACGACATGGCCGTCCGGGTCGAAGCGCTCGACGGCGGCCCGCATCGCGGCGTACGTCGGCGCGTCCACCGGGGCCTGCAGGGCGACCTCGCGGTGGTGGTACTCCCAGTCCGCCTCGGGGCCGGTCAGCTCGTCCATGGTGGCGCCGAACTCCGCCTCGCCGCCGGGGACGACCCGGCCGTCGATATGGGCCACGGCGGAGCCGGGGATCACATTGACCTTGTAACCGGCGGCCAGCATCGTGGGGTTGGCGCTGTTGCGGACGGTCGGTTCGACGAGCTTGGCGGACGGGCCGAGCGTGCCGAGGAGGGCGTCGACATCGCAGTCCGGCGCGTCGATGTCGGCGTTCAGGCCGTGCAGGGCGACCAGTTCGCGCAGCGCGGCCCGTACGGTCGGGGTGAGCCGGACCGGCCATGGGTGCGCGCCGATCCGGGCCACCGCGGCGGCCAGCCGGCTGACCGCGTTCTCGTGGTTGACCTTCGAGCCGTGCCCGGCCCGCCCGCGGGCGGTCAGCTTGAGCCAGGCCGTGCCCCGCTCCCCCGCCGCGATGGGGTACAGCTGCATCCCGCCGCCCGCGTGGAAGGTGAACGCCCCGGATTCGCTGATGCCTTCGGTGCAGCCCGCGAACAGCCCGGCGTGCCGGTCGGCGAGGAAGCCCGAGCCGTCCTCGGCGCTGGCCTCCTCGTCGGCGGTGAAGGCCAGCACGATGTCGCGGCGCGGCCGGACGCCGGTGCGCGCCCAGTGCCGTACGGCCGCGAGCACCATCGCGTCCATGTTCTTCATGTCGATGGCGCCGCGGCCCCAGACCACGTCGTCGACAACCTCGCCGGAGAACGGGGGCACGGCCCAGTCGGCGGGTTCGGCGGGGACCACGTCGAGATGGCCGTGGACCAGCAGTGCGTCGGCCGCGGGGTCGGTGCCCTCGATGCGGGCGACGACGTTGGTGCGGCCCCGGGTGCGTTCCAGCAGGGTCGGTTCGATGCCGGCGCCGGCCAGTTGCTCGGCGACGTACTCGGCGGCGGGGCGCTCCCGGCAGGTGCCGTCGCCGGCGTTGCTGGTGTCGATCCGGATCAGGTCGGAGGTGAACCGCACCACCTCGTCCAGCGCCTGCCGGTCCACCCCGGCCCGGTGACCCGCGGCGCCCTCTTGCTCTGCCTTCTCAGCCATATTCTTCCTCCACGGCGGACGACACGACGGTGGTGACCGCCTTGAAGCACCGGATGGCTTCGTACATGTTCTGACCGGTATACGCGACGCGGCGCTCCGCGCTGCGCTCCACGCCGGGTACGCAGGTCGCGGCACCCACCAGATGCTCCGCGTCGAACTCCAACTCGACGCGGAAGGGCCCCCGGCGGGCAGGTTCGTGACGGCTCGCCAGCGCCGCGCCCTTGGCGGCCGCGGCCCGGATGTCGGCGGCCGTACGGGCCGGTGGCCGGCAGACCGCGGCGTAGCGCGAGACGTAGTCCTTGACGGCCACCGCGGGCGCCTGCGGGGCGTACCCCTGGGCGTCCTGGCAGGTGCGGTCGTCGCCGGTGACCAGGACGACGGGCACGCCGTACTCGGCGACGACGAGGGAGTTGAGGTAGCCCTCGCTGGCGCGGGTGCCGTCGACCCAGACGCCGGTGAGGGTGTTGGCGAGGTAGGTGTGGGCGAGGACGCCTTCGGTGCCCGCCCCGGTGTGGTAGCCGACGAAGGCGATGCCGTCGACGTCGCCGTGCTGGACGCCCTCGACCATGCTGAGCGACTTGTGCCGGCCGGTGAGCAGCTGCGCCCGGTCGTCGAGCTTCTCCAGCAGGAGGTTGCGCATCGACCAGTGGGCCTCGTTGACCAGCACCTCATCGGCACCGCCGTCGAAGAATCCGGCGATCGCCGCGTTGACGTCGGAGGTGAACAGGTGGCGGCAGCGTTCCCACTGCGGCTTGCCCGGCAGCACGTCGGCCGGCCAGGTCACACCGGTGGCGCCCTCCATGTCGGCGGAGATCAGGATCTTCACGGTCACCAGTCCTATCGCAGGCAGCAGGCGGTATGCACGATTTTCGTCATCACTCGTTCACAACGGTTTCGAGGCCTCGAACGCGCCCGGTGGCGCATGACGCCTCGTCCGGCACCCTCCAGGACCGCCGAGTTGGCCGCAACACCTGCTGCCCCGGGAGAAAGCGCGTGTGACTCGGGAGCGCTCGTGTGGCACCGTATTCCACACAGTTTCTGTCGCAAAGCGGAAGGGCATCCGCCAGAATTCCGATGGAGTTCCGACGGACTTCTGTCAGCCGCCGACACCCCCTGCCCGGTGGGATAGAACGTCCCGAACCGGCCTCCCACATGAGGAGACAGAGGCAGAATCATGAGCACAGCACAGAACGCCAGCCCCTTAGCGCAGCTCGGCACCCCGCAGGCCGACAGCGGTGACGACCAGCTGGCCGCCCTCACCGAACTGGTCATCCGGTCTCTTTGCGAGCGCAATCCAGGCTTCGGGGAATTCCTGGAGCGGAACGACCGGGCGCGGATCACCCGGCTGATCGCGGACGTCCTGCGGGCCGACCGGCCGCTGCCGGCCACCGTGCGGGCGGTCCGGCTGGCGACCGACACCGACATCCACCTCGTCGCCGCCGCGCTCGGCGACTGCCTGGTCAGCCTGCCGGACGAGGAGCCGGGCCTGCTCATTCCCGGCGCGCTCGCCGAGGGCGAGGACGGACGGGCCCGGCTGAAGGGCATCCTGCGCCACCGCGCCGCCGCGGTCGGCCATGCGGTACCACCCCAGGACGCAGCCGCCTCGGTCCGCGCCGCCTCCCGCCTGCTGGAGCTGGCCGCCCGGTGCGACGGCCCCGCCGCGGGCGTGGCCTTCGTCGACGACCACCTCTCCAGCCTGCTGCTCCTCCAGGACGAGTCGCTCACCCGCACCCTCATCGCGCGCCGGCTCAGGCCACTCGTCGGCCTGTCACCGGAGCGGTGCGCACGCCTGGAGGCGACGCTGCTGGCCTGGCTGGGCGGGATGGGCGCGCCCGAGGTGGCCAAGGCGCTCAGCATCCATCCGCAGACCGTGCGGTACCGGATGCGCCAGCTGGAGAAGCTCTTCGGTGCCCGGCTGCGCGATCCGCGGGCCCGCTTCGAGATCGAGCTAGCCCTGCGCGGCCGCCGGCTGATGGCGGGCACCCACCGGCGGCGGGCCGCCGCATCCCGACGACCACGCCCCAGCCAAATCCGACAGCCGGTGCCACGGCCCTGAGGGGCGCCCTACGCACGGGGCGCCGCGCCGCTCCCCCATGCGCCGCACCCCTCCCCTCCACCCAACCCGCCCCATCCACCTCGTCCGCCCTGTCCACCCCGTCCGCCCTGCCCGTCCCGTGCGTCCTGCCCGTCCTGTGCGCACCATGCGCCCCTCCCATCCCGTGCGTCCCGATTTGGCGAATCTCACACCCAAGCCACGCTCCCCATATACGGACATAGCAGCCCATATTGCCGGGCTGCCCTCTGACCTGCCCCGTATCGTCACCGTGACCCATGAAGGGCCCACACGCCGCCGCGCGCGGCTGTGCCGGCCCGACCACCCCCGGTCACCCGAGGCCGACCGCCACCGGCGGGGCCCCGATACAGCGGGACAGGAACCACCCCCATGCACGGATCACGCCTCCACGGACGACGCCTCGCAACCGGCACGCGCCGCGGGCTGGCCGCACTCGTGGCCGCCGGATCACTGCTCACGGTGCTCACCTCGGCGGCCCCGGCCGCGGCCGGCACCGCCAGCACCCCGGTGGCCGGCGCCAAGGTCGTCTGCACCTCCAAGAAGCCGGGCCTGGCCCCGGTCCTGTCCCATGACATCGCCGGCGCCCTGCACGGCCGGCAGAGCGCCTCGGCGCTGGCCGTCTACGACCGACGCACCGGGACCCGCTGCTCCTTCAAGGCCGGCACCCACTTCGACTCGGCGAGTGTGGTGAAGGTCACCGTCCTCGGGGCACTGCTGCGGCAGGCCGAGGAGGGTCAGCGGAAGCTGACCCCGCGCGAGGTCAAGCTGACCACCGCCATGATCACCAAGTCGGACAACGACGCGACCAACGCCCTGTGGCACCAGATAGGCCCGGCCGGCGTCCAGCGCTTCCTCGACCTGGCCGGGATGCGGGACACCGTGCCGGGCCACGGTGCGTCCTGGGGCCTCACCCAGGTCACCGCCGCCGACCAGCTCACCCTGATGCAGCTGCTCACCACGGACGGAGCGGTGCTCGGCCCGGCCTCCCGCGGATACGCGCTCGACCTGATGCACCGGGTCGCGTCCGACCAGCGCTGGGGCGTACCGGCCGGCGCCCCGGCCACCGCCACCGTCCACGTCAAGAACGGCTGGCTGCCGCGGGACACCGGCGGCTGGCGGATCAACAGCGTCGGCACCTTCACCGGCCACGGCCACGACTACGGCATGGCCGTCCTCTCCACCGGCAACAGGACCATGGACTACGGAGTCGCCACGGTCGAGGGCGCCGCCCGGGTCATCCACCGCGACCTGCGGCGCTGAGACCCGCCACCCGCGCGTACCACCGGACCGCCGACGGCGGCGTCGCCCCCGGCCCGGCGACCGCTCCGGTCACGCCTGCCGGCCTGCCCGTGCGCGTGCCGGTGCGAGGTCGGCGGGCGAGCCTTCCCGGCGGCTGGTCTCCAGCGCGACTCGGCCACCCGGACTGCCGTACCGGACGTACCGGTGCCGTCCGACGGGAGGCCAGGCGCCATGGGCGGTCGCTCCTCCGTACCCGGCCGTGCACCACCGCCACCACGGTCCGGCCGCACGGTGATGCCGCGGCGGCATTCCGTGAAGCGGACGAACGGGTGGTACGCCCGCCCAACGGGCGCTCGGGCACTGTCCCTTGGCGCGAGATCAGTCCTCGTGTCCGAGCTGGAGGTCGCGTTCGGTACGGCCGCCGCCGGCCACCTGCAGGACGGTGGCCACCGGCGGGTATCCGGCGGCGACCACGGTGTACTCGCCGGCCGCGAGGTCCACGAAGCGGAACAGCCCGTCGGGCCCGGTGACGGCGGTGTCGACGACGTTGCCCGCGACGTCCAGCAGGGTGACCCGGGCGTCCTCGACGGGGCGCCCGCCACCGGCCCGTACGGTCCCGCGCAGTACCGCACCTCCGGCGAGTTCGATGTCCTGGCGGGTCTCCCGCGACGCCTGGACGGTGACCGGCAGCGCGGCCGGCCGGTACGCCGGCGCGCTGGAGGCCAGGGTGTACTCCCCGGCCACCAACTCCCCGATGACATAACCGCCTTCGCGTCCGCTGCGGGTGGTCGCGACGACCTCGCCGCGCACGTCGGTGAGGGTGACCATGGCATCGCGTACGGGAGTGCCGTCGGCGGTGGTGACGGTGCCGGCCAGCCGGCCGGCACCGCCGAGGACCACGTCCAGCTCGACCGGCCGCTCACCTACGGTCACGGTCACGGCCTGCGGCTGGTGGCCGCCGGCGGCCGCGATCAGCACGTAGGAGCCGGGGCCGGGGGTGCTCAGCGCGTACCGCCCGTCCTCACCGGAGGCGCCGCGCCCGATCTGCCGCCCGGTGACGTCGATGAGGGTGAGCGCGGCCCGCGGCACGATCGAGCCGTCGTGGTGCCGTACCGCCCCGCACACCGGGATGCCCGAGTGCCCGCCACCGGAGAAACCATAGCCACGCCGGTAACCGGCCATCGGGACGGTCGGGTTGAGGGCGTCCGGGTCGACGGCGGCACGGGCCGGAGGCACCGCGGCCGACCCGGTTGGTCCGGTCGGATCGACAGATCCGGCGGGTCCCGCCGGTTCGGTCGGCTCGCCGTACGCGGTGGTCCGGTCCGGGGTCGGGGAGGTCTGCGGGGCGTGAGGGGCGTGGGACACCAGTGGTTTCTCTTTCAGGAAGAAGGCGAGCACGAGGCCCAGGGCGAGCATCGGCGCGAGGGAGAAGAAGACCCTCGGCACGGCGTGGGCGCAGGCGGCGAGATAGCCGTCGCGCAGGGAGGCGGGCAGTGCGTGGACCAGCTGCGGGGTGATCGCCTCAGGGTCGGGCAGCCGTCCCGGCGCCGGCGGCCGGTCGTCGAGCTGGCGGGCCAGCCGGTCGGCGAAGAGGAGGCCGAAGAGGGCCGCGCCGACGCTGCCGCCGAGCTGCCGGACGTAAGGGGCGGGGCCGGTCGCGGCGGAGAGGTCACGGGCCCGTACGGAGTTCCGGACGGCGCGCAGCAGCACCGGCAGCACGAAGCCGATACCCAGGCCCAAAAGGGCCGTCCAGAGGCCGTAGACCACCCGGGACGCGCCCGGGGCCGACCGCGACAGCAGCCACATCCCGCCGGCGGCCACCGCACAGCCCAGGACGGCGAAGGCCTTGTGGGAGTGGCCGGTGCGGTGGATGAGCCCGCCGGAGACGACCGAGCCGAGCACGATGCCGCTCAGCAGCGGCAGCATCAGCAGTCCGGACTCGGTGGCCGAGGCGCCGTCCACCCGCTGCAGGAAGGTCGGCAGACGGCTGGCGGCGCCGAAGAGCGCGATGCCGGCGGCGGTGCCGATCAGGCAGGTGAGGTGGAAGACCGGATCGCGGAACAGCCGCAGCGGGACGATCGGTTGGGCGGCGAAGTGCTCGACGGCGAGGAAGAGCAGCGCGCTGCCGAGCGCCCCGGCCCCCAGACCGAGGACCACCCGAGAGTTCCAGGCGTACTCCGTACCGCCCCAACTGGCGAGCAGGACCAGGCAGGTGGAGAACGCGGCGAGCAGCAGTGCGCCGACGAGGTCGGGCCTGGGCCGGCCGGGCGACGGGGGCAGCTTCAGCGCGAAGGCGATGACGAGGAGGGTCAGCGCACCGAGCGGGACGTTGAGGTAGAAGCACCAGCGCCAGGAGAGGTGATCGACGAGGAAGCCGCCGATCAGCGGTCCGACTGCGAGGGCGACGCCCGAGGCGGCGCCGAGCAGTCCCCTGGAGCGGCCGCGGGACCAGGAAGGTAGGACGTCGGCGACAATGGCGTGGACGCCGATCATCAGTCCGCCGCCGCCGACGCCCTGGACGGCCCGGAAGGCCACCCACTCGTCCATGGTGCGGGACCAGCCGGCCAGCGCCGACCCGGCGGTGAAGACCAACAGCGCGAAGAGGAAGACCGGTTTGCGGCCGAAGAGGTCGCCGAGTTTTCCGTAGAGGGGCAGGCCGAGGGCGGAGGCGAGGAGGTAGGACGTCGCGGCCCAGGACATCGTGCCCAGGCCGTGCAGCTCGCCGACGATCTTCGGGAGCGCGGGGGCGATGAGGGTCTGGCCGAGGGCCGCGAGCAGCAGGGCCAACAGCAGCCCGGCGAGGACCGGACGGAGCCGGCGGGGGCCGAGCGGCAGCGGCGCGGCGCCGTCCGATGCGCCGGGTCGGCCCCCGGCGGCCGGTGCCATGGCCGGGCCGGGGGCCGGTGGACCGGTACGCCCGGCCGGATCGCTCAGGGTGGTCCCGCCCACGTGCTGCTCCCCTCGTCACGCCTGTTGTCGCCCAATTTCTCGCATTGGGCGACAACAGCGTTCAAGCGCGACGAAAGGGGTCCAGCAGGGCCGGAACGGACGTCAAGTGCCTTGCCGACCAGGCCCCTTGGGTTCCCATCAGGGCTTTCCGTACGGAACCGGCGCGGCGGCCGCTGCGCTTCGGCACGGCGGAAACCACCCGAACCGGTGAGCGTGACGGAACGGACTCAGGGTGACGCATGTGACGCCCGCGCTCAGCGCACGAAGCACATGGCGTGCACGCCCCGCAAGACACGCAAGGCACGCAAGACGGGGAACACTCACGATGCGCACGATGCGCACGACAGGGATGATCGCGTACGACCCGCATGACGCGAGACATGCACCACGCAAGCAGAGAGGACGTCGGACGTCCGATCACTTCTCCATGCGCGCCGCGAGGTTGGCGAGGATGGTGTCGTAGATCCGGCCGAGGCCCTTGGGGGCGAAGGTCCGCTCGAAGAAGCCGCCGATGCCGCTCGCACCCTGCCAGGTGGTCGTGACGACGACCCTGGCACGGCCCTCGCCGGCCGGCGTGACGACCCAGGTGGTCACCATGGAGGAGTTGCGGTCCTTCTCCACGAGCTGGCCGTCGGTGGGCTCGTCGACCTCCAGCAGACAGTCGCGCACCCGCTTGCTCGTGGCCTGGAGCTTCCAGTGGACGAGGGTGCCCTTGCCGTCGCCGCCCTCGCGGACCTCGTACTCCGTGAAGTGCTCGGGCAGCAGCTGCCGGCGCGTGCCGCTGTAGTCGGCGAGCGCGTCGAACACGTCCTCCGGGTCCGCCGCGATCTCGCGCTGCGTGGTGGCCTCGACCTGACCCATGTGTGTCTTCCTCCAGTAGTCGGCTGCCGGTCCTGCGATGCGCCGCCAAGCCAACCACCACAGGGGGGCGCGCCCAAAATCCGCGCGAGCCCGTCGCGACGGAACGAGAAGGGAACACGTGTTCTATTATGGCGTCCGGGGGCTCGACGGCATGCAGCATGCAGAAGGAGGCCCGATGCGCTGGGACAACCTGGGCGACGGCCCGGCCGCACTCTTCGGTGCGGACGTGGTCAGCCGGACGTTCGACACCCCCGAATTCCGCGGGATCACGTTCCACGAGGTGCGCGCCCGTTCCCTCGTCAACCGCGTCCCGGGCGCCTCCCGGATGCCGTTCGAATGGACGGTCAACCCCTACCGCGGATGCAGCCACGCCTGCGTCTACTGCTTCGCCCGCAAGACCCACAGCTATCTGGACCTGGACACCGGCCTCGGCTTCGACACCCAGATCGTGGTGAAGATCAACGCCCCGGAACTACTGCGCCGCGAACTCGCCGGGCGCCGCTGGCGCGGGGACCACATCGCGATGGGCACCAACGTCGACTGCTACCAGCGCGCGGAGGGCCGCTACCGCCTCATGCCCGGCATCCTCGCGGCGCTGCGCGATCACGCCAACCCGTTCTCGATCCTCACCAAGGGCACGCTCATCCTGCGGGACCTGGAACTGCTGCGGCAGGCCGCCCAGATCACCGACGTCGGCATCTCGGTCTCCGTCGGTTTCCTGGACCACGAGCTGTGGCGCACCGTCGAGCCCGGTACGCCCGCCCCCGAACGCCGGCTGGACGTGGTGCGCACCCTCACCGCGCACGGCATTCCGTGCGGTGTGCTCATGGCACCCGTCATCCCGTTCCTCGGCGACGCGCCGGAGCAGCTGCGCGCCACGGTCCGCGCCATCGCGGAGGCCGGCGCGGGATCGGTCACGCCGCTGGTGCTGCACCTGCGCCCCGGCGCCCGCGAGTGGTTCCTGTCCTGGCTGGACCGCCACCATCCGCATCTCGTACGGCGCTACGCGACGATGTACGCGGACGGCGCCTACGCCCCCACGTGGTACCAGCGCCGGATCACCCGCCAGGTCCACGAGCTCGCCGCCGAATACGGCATCGGCCCGGCCCGCTCGGGCGAGGCCCGCCGCATCCGGCCGCCGTCCGGCGACACCACCGGAAACTCCGCACCCGCGCCCGCTCCCCCGCCCACGCGCGCTCCCACGCCTGTGCCTGTGCCTGTGCCTATGCATGCGCCTACGCATACGTCTACGCACACGCCTACGCCGGAGACTGCGGCTCTGCCCCCGGGCCCGACCCAACTGACCCTCATCTGACCCGGCCGGTCCGCCGCCTCCGTTGGTCGAACGAGCGGGTCCGCCGCCTGCCGGGCGCGAGCCGGGCCGACCGCTCAGGTCGGGGCGGCCGGGACCGCCGGGATGGCCGGGACGGTCGGGACGGCCTCCAGGGCCCGCGCGAGGCGGTTCCGGGCCTCGGTCTGGGCGGCGATCCGCTCGTCGATGACGGCGAGCCGCTCACGGGCGATCCGCAGGCCCTCCGCGGACGGACGGGCGGTGGTCATGTCGCCGTCCAGGCAGGCGGTGAAGCAGCGGACGTCGGCGAGCGTGAGCCCGGCCGCCGTCCCCCTCGGCGCCCGCCGCCGTCTCCGCCAGCGGCTCGGACCGGCGGCCCACCGCCAGCACCCGCGCCCCCTCGGCCGCGAAAGCCCGGGCGGCGGCCCGCCCGATCCCCGTACCGGCGCCGGTGATGATCACCACCCTGCGGGGCGGAACGTCCGTGCGATGCCTTTCCGTTGCCGGGGCGTCCGTCCCGGGCGTGTGCGTCCCGGGCTGCTGCGGCGCGTGGGTGCCGTGCGCGGTGGACGCGGCGGACGTGCCGTGCGCGGTGTGCGTGGCAGAAGTGGTGTGCGCGGTGTGCGTGGCAGACGTGGTGTGCGCGGTGGACGTGGTGTGCGTGCTGCGTGCCATGCCGGAAGTCTTGAACCTTGTCCTCAGGGGCAAGGTCAAGCCCGCGGCGGCAAAACCCCCTTGACCGGGCCCCTACCCTCTCCGTCATGGATACGGGCAGGGGCATGGGCAGGAGGCCGGGAGAACCGCTCCGGGTACGGGAGATGGGCGAGGCCGACATCGAGGCGGTCTCGGCGGTACGGGTCCGCGGCTGGCAGACGGCGTACCGCGGGCTGATACCGCAGGCGTACCTGGACGGGATGAGCGTGGCGGCGGACGCCGAGCGGCGGCGATCGTGGTTCGGGCGGCGGTCGCCGGAGGTGGTCGACCTGGTGGCGGAGTCGGCCGGTGAGGTGGTGGGCTGGACCTCGGTCGGCCCGGCCCGGGATCCCGATGTGGCCCCGGGCGCCGAGGAGTTGCCCGCCCCACGCCCGACGGCGGGTGAGCTGTTCGCGCTGTACGTCGCGCCTGAGCGGATCGGCACCGGTGTCGGTCGGGCCCTGATGACCGCGGGCCTGGACGTGGCACGGCAGAGCGGATACCGCGCGCTGTATTTGTGGGTGGTACGCGGCAACACCCGCGCCCAGCGGTTCTACGAGCGCGCCGGTTTCGTACCGGACGGGGCGGAGGAGGCGTACGAGGTGGGCGGCAGCAGCGTCCCCGAGCTGCGCTACCGGCGCCCCCTGTCTCCGTACTGCCCGGACCCGACGTTGGACGTCCCATGCACTCGGGACGTCCGGTGACCGCCGCTGAGCGCCGCTGACCGCCGCTGAGCGCCGACCAGCCGCCGACCAAGCGCCGCGACCGCCGACCGCCGCCCGACCGCCTCAGATCCCCGACCCCTCCTCCGCAGCGCCCGTCCCGCCCTTCGCGGCACCCGGGTCCCCCTTCACCCCGCCCCCACCCGCCGCTCCGTCCTCCCCCGGCAGCTCGTGCACCCCCAGCCGGGCCAGTGAGGCCGCCGCGGCGGCGGCCAGGCGGGGGTGGGTGGTGGCGGCGGTGAGGGCGGGGACGGCGCGGCGATCGCCCAGGGCGCCCAGGCCCTCGACGCAGGCGAGTGCCACCCGCCAGTAGGGGTTGTGCGGGGTCAGCAGCCGCTCCAGGGTGGCGATCAGCGCCGGCACGGACTGCGGTGCGCGCAGCTCGGCGAGGAGCCGGACCGGGTGCAGGGCGTACGCGGTGCGCAGCGGGTTGGTGGCGAGGGCGGCGGCGGCGCGGGCGGTGCGCGGGTCGCCGAGCCGGCTCAGGGCGTGTGCCGCGGTGGCGCAGCGCACCGGATCGCGGTAGTTCAGCAGCAGGACGAGCGTCTCGAAGGCGCGTTTGTCACCGGCGCAGCCGAGGATGAAGGCGGCGATCTCGCGGGCCCACAGGGGGCGTTCGACGGCGACCAGCATCCGGGCGAGTTCTTCCCGTCCGGCGGGGGTGTTCTTGCGGGCGAGTCCCAGCAGGCGCTCGTAGGCGACCAGATCCTGTGGGGAGCGGAGTTCGGCCCGCACCCGGTCCGTCAACTCGTGGAATTCGTCTTCCATTTGCCGCTTCCCTCCCGCCGGGGCGCCCCGGTTGCCGAGACGTGGCCTGCACCACAGACTAATGACCCGCACTACCCCTGGCGCTGCGGTTACCCACCGGTTAACCTGCTGGGACGAGCAGCACCCCTGCTCGGGCGGCCTGGTGACGCAGCCGCCACAGAGTGAAGTCGGTTCGGCACTCGCAACAGCACGACATCAGTACGGAGCACGGCACGGCCCCGGGACAGGGCCCGCCGCAGCTCCCGCACCGCCGGCGCTGCCAGCAGCACTGCGGCCCTCCGCGGCCCCGCCGCGCGCCTTGGGTCGTCGCGTATCCGCTGCCCGTCGCGTCCGCGCGGCCACCCCTCAGTCGTCACTTCTCCCCTGCCCTTAGGGGAACACCCTCAGGAGTTCGCGATGGGCCCTTCGTCCACCCCTGATCTCTCTCCCGACATTTCCCCCCTGTCCCTCTCCACCGTGGCCGTCGTCGGCCTGGGCACCATGGGCACCGGCATCGCCGAGGTGCTCGCCCGGGCCGGCCGTGAGGTCATCGGCATCGACACCGACGAGGCCGCGGCCCGGCATGCCGTCGCCGCACTGGAAGCCGCCACGGCGCGTGCGGTGCGCCGTGAGCGGATCACCGAGCGCGAGCGGCAGGACGTCCTGGCCCGCTTCCGCACCTTCACCGATCTGCAGGCCGCCGCGGACGCCGATCTCGTCATCGAGGTGGTCCCCGAGGACTACGAGCTCAAGCGGCAGGTCTTCGCCGAACTCGACGCCGTGGTGCGGCCGGACACCGTCCTGGCCACCGGCACCAACGCACTGTCCGTGACCCGGCTCGCCGCCGATTCGCAGCACCCCGAGCGGGTGCTCGGGCTGCACTTCTTCAACCCCGCACCGGCCATGAAGCTGGTCGAGGTGGTCTCCTCGGTGCTCACCGCGCCGGCGGCGGTCGCCGCGGTCACCGAGCTCGCCCGCGACCTGGGCAAGGACCCGATCGCGGTGGGTGACCGGCCCGGTTTCGTCGCCGACGGCCTGCTGTTCGGCTATCTGAACCAGGCCGCCGCGATGTACGAGTCCCGGTACGCCACCCGTGAGGACATCGACGCCGCGATGCGGCTCGGCTGCGGCCTTCCCATGGGCCCGCTGGCGCTGCTGGACCTGATCGGCGTGGACACCGCCCGGACCGTCCTGGAGGCGATGTACGCCGACTCCCAGGACCGGCTGCACGCCCCGGCGCCGATCCTGGGCCAGCTGGCCGAGGCGGGGCTGACCGGCCGCAAGGCGGGCCGCGGCTTCTACACGTACGAGGCGCCGGGCTCGGCCACGGTCGTGCCGGACGCGGAGAGCCCGGCGGCCACCGCTGCGGCCACGGCCGGGCGTACCGTCACCCGGGTCGGCGTCGCCGGTTCCGGGACGATGGCCAGCGGGATCGCCGAGGTCTTCGCCAAGGCTGGGTACCAGGTCGTGCTGGCCGCCCGCAGCCCGGAGAAGGCGGAGAAGGCCAAGGCCCGGATCGCCACGTCGCTGGGCCGGTCCGTGGACAAGGGCCGGCTGACCGCCGAGGCCCGGGACGCGGCGCTGGCGGCGATCACCCCGGCCGGGACGCTGGACGCGTTCGCGGACGTGGACCTCGCGGTCGAGGCGGTGGCCGAGGACCTCGCCGTCAAGCAGGAGCTGTTCCGGACCCTGGACAAGGTCTGCAAGCCGGGCGCGGTCCTGGCCACCACGACCTCGTCGCTGCCGGTCGTGGCCTGCGCCCGGGCCACCTCGCGCCCGCAGGACGTCATCGGGATGCACTTCTTCAACCCGGCGCCGGCGATGAAGCTGGTCGAGGTGGTGCGCACGGTCCTGACGTCCGACGAGGTGCACGCGACCGTGCGGGAGGTGTGCGCCAAGGTCCGCAAGCACCCGGTGGACTGCGGCGACCGGGCCGGCTTCATCGTGAACGCGCTGCTGTTCCCGTACCTGAACAACGCGATCAAGATGGTGCAGGAGCACTACGCGTCGCTGGACGACATCGACGCGGCGATGAAGCTCGGCGGCGGCTACCCGATGGGCCCGTTCGAGCTCCTCGACGTGGTCGGCCTCGACGTCTCGCTGGCGATCGAGAAGGTGCTGCACGCCGAGTTCCGCGACCCGGGGCTGGCCCCGGCGCCGCTGCTGGAGCACCTCGTCGCGGCGGGGTGCCTCGGACGCAAGACGGGCCGCGGCTTCCGTGAGTACGCCCGGCGCTGACCCGTGGGGGCGCCCCCGCCCGGACGGGGCCGGCTGGGGTGGACTGCTGGAGCCGGACGGCGGTCCACCCCCGCTCACGAGGGCGGAGGTGGGACCTCATGCCGCAGGCCGGGTAAATATGCAGTACCGTCCCCACATGTCCCAGCCCGCTCGTACGCAGCCCTCCGACGCCCCCGACAGCAGCACTCCCGGCACCCGCCGCGCGGCCGCACAACGGCTCAAAATGCGCCGCGAATTGTCGGCGGCGGCGATGGAGCTGTTCGCGACCAAGGGCTACGAGGCGACGACGGTCGACGAGATCGCGGCCGCCGCGGGCGTCGCCCGGCGTACCTTCTTCCGCCACTTCCGCTCCAAGGAAGAGGCGATCTTCCCCGACCACGACGACACCCTGGTGCGGGCCGAGGCGGTCCTGGACGCCGCCCCGCCGCACGAGAACCCGCTCGACACGGTGTGCCGGGGCATCAAGGAGGTCATGCGGATGTACGCGGCCTCGCCGGCCGTGTCGGTGGCCCGCTACCGGCTGACCCGCGAGGTCCCCACGCTCCGCGAGGCCGAGATCGCCTCGGTGGCCCGTTACGAGCGGCTGTTCACCCGCTATCTGCTGGGCCACTTCGACGAGGGCGCGCACCGCGAGGGGGATGACGACCCGCTGCTGGCGGAGGTCGCCGCGTCCGCCGTGGTCACCGCGCACAACCACGTCCTGCGCCGCTGGCTGCGGGCCGGCGCGGAGGGCGATGTGGAGGCCCAGCTGGACCACGCCTTCGAGATCGTCCGGGAGACTTTCGGCGCCGGGATCGGTGCGGGCCGCGGCACGGCGGGCGAGCAGCCCTCGGCGTCCGTCTCCCGGGAGGGCGAGGTGCTGGTCGCGGTGGCCCGTACGGACGCCCCGCTGGAGGAGGTCATGCGCACGATCCGCAAGGCGATCAAGGACCGGAGATGATCCCGTAACGGCCTGACGGGCCCGGCCCGCTCGTGCTATCCACTACGGCGTGGCGGACGCGAGCGAGGCGGGGCCGGCTCCGGCCACCCACAACACCTTCAGTGGCGGGCAGGCCCGCGACGTCATCCAGGGTGGTGTCGTCCAGGTCTACCCGGCGCCCGCCCCGGTCCGCTCCCTGAACGCGCTGCCGCCCCGTCCGGCCGCCCTGCTCGGCCGCGCCGGCCCGCTCGCCGAACTCCTGGCCCTGCTGGCGCCCGGCGACCGCGCCGGGGCGCCCACCGCGATAGCGCTGACCGGCGAGGGCGGAGTGGGCAAGTCGGCGCTGATGGCGGCCGCCGCGCACGAGGCCCACGAGTGGTTCCCCGGCGGGGTGCTCTACGAGGACGCCCGGGCGCACGGCGGCGGGGGCCCGATGAGCATCGAGGAGCTGCTCGGCACCTGGCTGCGGGCGTTCGGCATCCCCGGCGACCAGCTCCAGCCGCACCGGGCCGGGCTGCTCGGCCAGTTCCGCAGCCGGCTGCGGGAGGCGGACGGGGCGCTGCTGATCCTGCTCGACGACGCCGCGCCGGACGAGCACCTCGTGCCGCTGATACCGCCGGACGGCCGCCACCGGCTCCTGGTCACCGTCCGGACCGTCCCGGAGCACGCGCACTTCGCCGTGCTGCGGCTGGACACGCTCAGCCCCAAGGACTCCCTGGCGCTGCTGGAGGCCGCGGCCGGCGAGCCGGTCCCGCCGTCGCAGCTGGACGAGATCGCCGCGCTCTGCGGCCATCTGCCGCTGGCGCTGGACGTGGTGGCCGGCCGGCTGCGGGACGGCGACGACAGCGCGCAGCGCGTCCTGTCCGCGTTACGCCCGCCCGGTGAGCGACTGGCCGAACTCGACCCGGTACGGCAGGCGTTCGAGGCGTCGTACCAGGCGCTCGGCGACCCGGACGCACGGATGCTGCGCCGGCTGGGGCTGCACCCTGGAGCCGAGATCGACGCCGAGTCGGCCGCCGCGCTGGCCGGGGTCTCGCCGGCGGAGGCCGACCGGGCGCTGCGCCGCCTGGTCAGGGCGCAGCTGCTGCGCCCCACCGGCCGCGAGGGCCGGGTCCGCTTCCACGATCTGCTGCGGCTGTACGTCGGTGAACTGGCCTCGCAGGAGCCGGAGTCGGCGCGTGGTGCGGCGTCGGAGCGGCTGCTGGCCCACTACGGCGAGCGGGCCGCCACCGCGGACGACGCGTGGTTCGACCGGGAGCGCGGGGCGCTGGCGGCGGCCCTGGCGGAGGCGGTGGACCAGGGCCGTTACGAGCGGGTCGCTCCGGTGGTGGACCACCTGGTGGCGTATCTGCTGCGGCGCAGCCGGACCGTGGATGCGCTGTTCGTGCTGCGGCAGGGCGTCCTCGCGGCCCGGCACCGGGCCGATCACCTCCGGGAGGCGGAGCTGCTGCGGATGATGCGGCGGCACTACCGCGCGCTGGAGCGCTGGGCTGAGGCCCGGTCCTGTGCGGAGGCGGGCCATCTGGCGCGTATCCGGGCCGGGGTGCGGTCGCCCGAGCTGGACGACGACCTCGGGGAGCAGGCGGCCGAGCGCGGGGATCACGAGGCCGCCGCGCACCACTACGGGCGGGCGGTGCGCGGCTGGGCGCTGCGCGGTGACCGGCGCCGGCTGGCGACCTCGCTGATGGAGCGGGGGGACGCGGAGGAGCGGCTGGGGCGGGCCCGGGAGGCGGCGCTGTCGTACCGCAGGGCGGTGGCGACGGCGCACGACGAGGACCTCACGGTCGTGGCGCACGCCTGGCTGAAGCTGGCGGGGTGCGCGGCACACCGTCATGACCGCCGGCAGGTCCTGGAGCTGCTGCGGCGCGGACTGGAGGTGGCGCGCAGGTCGGGGGACGTGCGGGTGACGGTCGAGGCGCTGGCGCGGCTGTCGGAGGCGGAGACCGAGGCGGGGCGGCCGGGGGCGGCCGAGCAGCTGCTGCGGGAGGCGCACAGCGAGGCCGGGGCGCACAACCTGCCGCTGCTGGGGGAGCGTCTGAGGGAGATCAAGCCGCCGTGGCTGAAGCTGCCGGCGGGACCGGAGGCCGCCGCCACGCCCCGGGCGGGGGCGGACCGCGAGCCGCAGGAGCCGCCGCCCGCGGTGCCGGACCCGCCCGTGGAGCGGTCCGCCCGCCATGTGCGGCCGGTACTGCTGCGGCTGCTGGCCCTGCCGTGCTGCGGGGTGCTCTGGGCGCTCGGCTGCCTGGTGGCGGCGCTGGTGGAGGGCGGTCCGGTGGCCCTGTGGCCGGCGCAGCTGGCGCTGGCCGGGGGCACGGCGTGGGCGGCGCGGCGGGTCTGGCAGCGCAGCCGCGGCGGCCGGTTCGGTGATCTGGCCGCGCTCGGTCTGCACCGTTTCCACGCGGTGGGTGCGGCAGGGCTGCTGGCGGCGGGATGCTGGGCCGGGGCGCCGGGCGGCAGTGCCGTCACGGCCGGTCTGCTGGTGCTGCACACCGCCGCTCAGCTGTGGCCGGCCGCGCGTGAGCGCCTGCGGTCCCGGGCGTGACCGGGGCACGGCCCACCCGAACGGCCTAACCGCCCCACCGATCACCTGCCGTAATATCGCGGATTCTTTCCGTCACCGGCAGGCCCCCTATCGGCCCATCTACCGCTCATACGTGCCGCGCAAATGACATCTGAGAGAAATTCTTGGCACTCAGTGTCTTGTCGACTGGCACGCGGTGTCATACGTTGAGGGTGTCCGGGCGACCGGCGGACGAGGCGATCCTCGTGTGCCGGCTGTCCCAGCAGCCCTCCCGGGCTGCCCGCCCGGGCGCCTGCGTCACAGGCACACACCGCCCGGCACCCGCCGGGCTCCGCGCTCACCAAGGCGCTGCCAGGCACCACGGCCGACGCCTCCGCGAAACCGGCGGGGACGGCGGCGGCGGCGCCACCCCGGCCGAACCGACGGCACCACCTCCCGCACCACCCCCGACGTTCCCTCAAGCCGTTTCCCACGCGCTTCGCCGGAGGCACACCGTGAACGAGATCCTGGACGCGATCCTTGCGCCCGACACCACCAGCGCCGACTTCGCCGCGCTGCCCATCCCCGAGTCCTACCGCGCGGTGACCGTGCACAAGGACGAGGCCGAGATGTTCGCCGGCCTGCCCACCAAGGAGAAGGACCCGCGCAAGTCGCTGCACGTCGACGACGTCCCGGTCCCCGAACTCGGCCCCGGCGAGGCGCTGGTGGCCGTGATGGCCTCCTCCGTGAACTACAACTCCGTCTGGACCTCGATCTTCGAGCCGCTGTCGACCTTCGGGTTCCTGGAGCGCTACGGCAAGCTCTCCGAGCTGACCAAGCGGCACGACCTGCCGTACCACGTCATCGGCTCCGACCTGGCCGGCGTCGTGCTGCGCACCGGCCCGGGCGTCAACGCCTGGAAGCCCGGTGACGAGGTCGTCGCGCACTGCCTGTCCGTCGAGCTGGAGTCCTCCGACGGCCACAACGACACGATGCTCGACCCCGAGCAGCGCATCTGGGGCTTCGAGACCAACTTCGGCGGCCTGGCCGAGATCGCGCTGGTCAAGTCCAACCAGCTGATGCCCAAGCCCGACCACCTGAGCTGGGAGGAGGCGGCGGCCCCGGGCCTGGTCAACTCGACCGCGTACCGCCAGCTGGTGTCCCGCAACGGCGCCGGGATGAAGCAGGGCGACAACGTCCTGATCTGGGGCGCCAGCGGCGGCCTCGGCAGTTACGCCACGCAGTTCGCGCTGGCCGGCGGCGCCAACCCGATCTGTGTCGTCTCCAGCCCCGAGAAGGCCGACATCTGCCGCGCCATGGGCGCCGAGGCGGTCATCGACCGCAACGCCGAGGGCTACAAGTTCTGGAAGGACGAGCGCACCCAGGACCCGAAGGAGTGGAAGCGCTTCGGCAAGCGCATCCGCGAGTTCACCGGCGGCGAGGACATCGACATCGTCTTCGAGCACCCCGGCCGGGAGACCTTCGGCGCCTCCGTGTACGTCACCCGCAAGGGCGGCACCATCACCACCTGCGCCTCGACCTCGGGCTACATGCACGAGTACGACAACCGCTACCTGTGGATGTCGCTGAAGCGGATCATCGGCTCGCACTTCGCCAACTACCGCGAGGCGTGGGAGGCCAACCGCCTGATCGCCAAGGGCAAGATCCACCCGACCCTGTCCAAGACCTACACCCTGGAGGAGACCGGGCAGGCGGCGTACGACGTGCACCGCAACCTGCACCAGGGCAAGGTCGGCGTGCTGGCGCTGGCGCCCGAGGAGGGCATGGGCGTGCGCGACCAGGAGATGCGCGCCAAGCACCTCGACGCCATCAACCGCTTCCGGAACGTCTGAGGCCGGGAGGCAACCCATGACAGAACGTCACCCTCAGTCCCAGGGGCGCAGGGAACGGGACCGGCCGTGGCTGATGCGCACGTACGCCGGCCACTCCACGGCGGAGGCCTCGAACGAGCTGTACCGGCGCAATCTCGCCAAGGGCCAGACCGGTCTGTCGGTGGCGTTCGACCTGCCGACGCAGACCGGCTACGACCCCGACCACATCCTCGCCCGCGGCGAGGTCGGCCGGGTCGGGGTCCCGGTGTCCCACCTCGGTGACATGCGGCGGCTGTTCCAGGACATCCCCCTGGACCAGATGAACACCTCGATGACCATCAACGCCACCGCCATGTGGCTGCTGGCGCTCTACCAGGTCGTCGCGGAGGAGCAGGGCGCGGACATCACCAAGCTCCAGGGGACGACCCAGAACGACATCGTCAAGGAGTACCTGTCGCGCGGGACGCACGTCTTCCCCCCGGGGCCGAGCCTGCGGCTCACCACGGACATGATCGCGTACACGGTCTCCCACATCCCCAAGTGGAACCCCATCAACATCTGCTCGTACCACCTCCAGGAGGCGGGGGCGACCCCGGTCCAGGAGATCGCGTACGCGATGAGCACGGCGATCGCCGTCCTCGACGCGGTGCGGGACTCCGGGCAGGTGCCGCCGGAGAAGTTCGGCGACGTGGTCGCCCGTATCTCCTTCTTCGTGAACGCCGGAGTCCGGTTCATCGAGGAGATGTGCAAGATGCGCGCCTTCGGCCGCATCTGGGACCACATCACCCGTGAGCGGTACGGCATCGAGAACGCCAAGCAGCGGCGCTTCCGCTACGGCGTCCAGGTCAACTCGCTCGGGCTGACCGAGGCCCAGCCGGAGAACAACGTCCAGCGGATCGTGCTGGAGATGCTGGCCGTGACGCTGTCGAAGGACGCCCGCGCCCGGGCCGTCCAACTCCCGGCCTGGAACGAGGCGTTGGGCCTCCCCCGGCCCTGGGACCAGCAGTGGTCGCTACGCATCCAGCAGGTCCTCGCGCACGAGAGCGACCTGCTCGAATACGAGGACATCTTCGCCGGTTCGCACGTCATCGAGGCCAAGGTGGACGCGCTGGTCACCGACTGCCTGGCCGAGATCGAGCGGATCCAGGAGATGGGCGGCGCGATGGCCGCGGTGGAGTCCGGCTACCTCAAGTCGCAGCTGGTGTCCGCGCATGCCGAGCGGCGCGGCCGGATCGAGGCCGGCGAGGAGAAGATCGTCGGTGTGAACTGCTTCGAGTCCACCGAGCCCAACCCGCTCACCGCGGACCTCGACACCGCCATCATGACCGTCGACCCGGCCAACGAGGCGCGGGTGGTGCGGGGGCTGCACGACTGGCGGGACAACCGCGAGGAGGGCCGCGCCCAGGAGGCGCTGTCGGCGCTGAAGAAGGCGGCGGCCGGCGACACCAACCTCTTCGCGGCGACCCTGGAGTGCGCCCGCGCCGGTGTGACGACCGGCGAGTGGGCCTGGGCCCTGCGGGACGTCTTCGGCGAGTTCCGGGCCCCCACGGGCGTCTCCAGCGCCCCGCTGGCGGTCCCGGCCGAGGAGGGCAGCCCGCTGGCCGCGGTCCGCGAGAAGGTCGCCAAGACGGCGGCCGAGCTCGGCAGCGGCAAGCTGCGGCTGCTGGTCGGCAAGCCCGGCCTGGACGGGCACAGCAACGGCGCCGAGCAGATCGCGGTACGTGCCCGGGACGCCGGCTTCGAGGTGATCTACCAGGGCATCCGGCTGACGCCGGAGCAGATCGTCTCGGCGGCGGTCGCCGAGGACGTGCACTGCGTGGGCCTGTCGATCCTGTCCGGCTCGCACGCGGAGCTGGTGCCGGACGTGCTGGCCCGGCTGCGGCGGGCCGGCGTCGACGACATCCCGGTCATCGTCGGCGGCATCATTCCCTCTGCGGACGCGACCGCGCTCCGGGAGGCCGGAGTGGCGGCCGTCTTCACGCCCAAGGACTTCGGTATTACGGAGATCATCGGCCGTATCGTCGACGAGATCCGGACGGCGAACCAGCTCGACCCCTTGGAGGTCCCCGCATGACGGCGGTGAACCGGCAGCGCCCGAGGCGCTCCTGCCTCGCGGTACCCGGCAGCAATCCGCGCTTCCTGGAGAAGGCCCAGGGCCTGCCGGCGGACCAGGTGTTCCTGGACCTGGAGGACGCCTGTGCGCCGCTCGCCAAGGAGGGCGCCCGGCACACGATCGTCGAGGCGCTGAACGAGGGCGACTGGACCGGCAAGACCCGGGTCGTGCGGGTCAACGACTGGACCACGCACTGGACGTACCGGGACGTCATCACGGTCGTCGAGGGCGCGGGCCCGAACCTGGACTGCATCATGCTGCCGAAGGTCCAGGACGCCCAGCAGATCGTGGCGCTGGACCTGCTGCTGACGCAGATCGAGAAGACCATGGGCTTCGAGGTCGGCCGGATCGGCATCGAGGCGCAGATCGAGAACGCCAAGGGCCTGGTGAACGTCGACGCGATCGCCGGCGCCTCACCGCGGCTGGAGACCATCATCTTCGGCCCGGCCGACTTCATGGCGTCGATCAGCATGAAGTCCCTGGTGGTCGGCGAGCAGCCGCCCGGCTATGGCGCGGACGCGTATCACTACATTCTGATGCGCATTCTGATGGCCGCACGCACCTACGATTTGCAGGCCATCGACGGCCCCTACCTTCAGATCAAGAACGTGGACGGCTACCGGGAGGTCGCCGGTCGCGCCGCCGCGCTCGGCTTCGACGGCAAGTGGGTGCTGCACCCGGGCCAGGTCGAGGCCGCCAACGAGGTGTTCTCCCCGTCCCAGGAGGACTACGACCACGCCGAGCTGATCCTGGACGCCTACGAGTGGCACACCTCGGAGGCGGGCGGCAAGAAGGGATCCGCGATGCTCGGCGACGAGATGATCGACGAGGCGAGCCGGAAGATGGCGCTGGTCATCGCCGGGAAGGGCCGGGCCGCCGGCATGATCCGTACATCCAAGTTCGAAGCCCCGGAGGCATGAGCGCGATGCAGTTCGGCCGCACCTATGAAGAGTTCACCGTCGGCGACGTGTACAAGCACTGGCCGGGGAAAACGGTCACCGAATACGACGACCACCTCTTCTGTCTGCTCACGATGAACCATCACCCGCTGCACATGGACAGCAACTACGCGGAGCAGACCACCGACTTCGGCAAGAACGTCGTGGTCGGGAATTACATCTATTCGCTGCTGCTGGGCATGTCGGTGCCGGACGTCTCCGGAAAGGCCATCGCGAATCTGGAGATCGAGTCGCTGAAGCACGTCGCGCCGACCTTCCACGGCGACACGATCTACGGCGAGACCACGGTGCTCGACAAGACGCCGTCGAAGTCGAAGTCGGACCGCGGGATCGTCTACGTGGAGACCAAGGGCTACAAGCAGGACGGCACCCTGGTCTGCGTCTTCCGCCGCAAGGTCATGGTCCCCACGGCCACCTACATCAAGGAGCGCGGCGGCGAGCAGCCCGGCCGCCCCGAGCCGGCGGCCCCCGCGGCCAAGAAGGAGAAGTGACCGCCATGACCCGTCTTGCGCAGACCGAGGGCCTGACCGACATCCAGCGGGAAATCCTCTCGACGGTCCGCGACTTCGTGGACAAGGAGATCCTGCCGGTCGCCACCGAGCTGGAACACCGCGACGAATACCCGACGCAGATCGTCGAGGGCCTGAAGGAACTCGGCGTGTTCGGCCTGATGATTCCCGAGGAGTACGGCGGGCTGGGTGAGTCCCTGCTCACCTACGCGCTGACCGTCGAGGAGATCGCCCGCGGCTGGATGAGCGTCTCGGGCATCATCAACACCCACTTCATCGTGGCGTACATGCTCAAGCAGCACGGCACGCAGGAGCAGAAGGACTATTTCCTGCCGAAGATGGCGGCCGGCGAAATCCGGGGCGCCTTCTCGATGTCGGAGCCGGCGCTCGGCTCGGACGTCTCGGCCATTTCCTCCAAGGGTGTCCGGGACGGCGACGATTACGTCCTGACCGGGCAGAAGATGTGGCTCACCAACGGTGGTTCGTCGACGCTGGTGGCGGTGCTGTGCCGGACGGACGAGGGACACCCGGAGGGGACCGCTCCGCACAAGTCGATGACGACCTTCCTCGTGGAGAAGGAGGCCGGCTTCGGTGAGGTGCGGCCCGGGCTGACCATCCCCGGCAAGATCGACAAGATGGGCTACAAGGGCGTCGACACCACCGAGCTGATCATGGACGGGCTGCGGATCCCGGCCGATCGGGTGCTCGGCGGCCAGACCGGACGTGGCTTCTATCACATGATGGACGGCGTCGAGGTCGGCCGGGTCAATGTCGCCGCGCGGGGCTGCGGCGTCGCCCAGCGCGCCTTCGAGCTGGGCGTTTCCTACGCGCAGCAGCGGCACACCTTCGGGAAGCCGATCGCCCAGCACCAGGCGATCCAGTTCAAACTGGCCGAAATGGCGACAAAGGTCGAAGCGGCCCATGCGATGATGGTTAACGCTGCTCGCAAAAAGGACTCCGGTCAGCGAAACGACCTGGAGGCGGGCATGGCGAAGTACCTCGCCTCCGAGTACTGCAAGGAGGTCGTGGAGGACGCGTTCCGCATCCATGGCGGGTACGGGTTCTCCAAGGAGTACGAGATCGAGCGCCTCTACCGGGAGGCCCCGATGCTCCTGATCGGTGAAGGTACCGCCGAGATCCAGAAAATGATCATTGGTCGCCGGCTACTGGAGGAGTACCGAATCCAGGCGTGAACGTCCAGTTTGGGCCGTTTTGGCCTAGACGAAGATCACACCCCGTCATTGTTCTTCGGCCACGGATTGGCTCTGGCTCTTGGCCAGTTGCCGCTCGCAACCGATAGCATCCGGGAAAGCCGCCGTCCCCCGTATCCCTACGCGGCATCCTCCGCTACGAAGGTCATCCATGCCCCACAGCCAATCCTCTGCACAACGCGGTCGCGTCCGCCTCGCGCGCGGAGCGTCGCCGTGGCTCCTGCCGACCGTTGCCACGGCGGCGGTCAGCCTCGCCCGGTCCCGCCGGTCGGGCCGCTGGGCCGCTGTTGCCGTGCCCGCCACCGCACTGGCGGCGGGCATGCTGTGGTTCTTCCGCGACCCGGAGCGGGAGATCGCCCAGGGTCGCGTCATCTCTCCGGCCGACGGCGTGGTGCAGAGCATCATGCCGTGGAAGGACGGGCGCACCCGCGTCGCGATCTTCATGAGCCCGCTGAACGTCCACGTCAACCGCGCGCCGCTGGCCGGCACGGTGACGTCCGTGGAGCACATCCCCGGCGGATTCGTTCCGGCGTTCAACAAGGAGAGCGAGAACAACGAGCGGGTCGTCTGGCACTTCGACACCGAGCTCGGTGACATCGAGATGGTGCAGATCGCCGGCGCGGTGGCCCGCCGCATCGTCCCCTACGTGCCCCAGGGCACCAAGGTGGAGCAGGGCGAGCGGATCGGGCTGATCCGTTTCGGCTCGCGGGTCGACGTCTACCTCCCGGCGGGCGTCGAGGTCGCGGTCGAGGTCGGCCAGGCCACCACCGCGGGGGTGACACGCCTTGACCGTGATTGATCCCGAGACACAGGCGGGCTGGGCGCCCGAGACGGACGAGGACGACGACGACATGCCGCTGTCGACGCGGCTGTCAATAGCGGACACCCTCACCCTCGGCAACGCCATCTGCGGCTTCATGGCGGTGTACTTCACCACCACCGGTGTGCTCATCCCGCACCTCACGGGGACCGAGGACGGCGGGATGGCCCGGCACAGCGCCGCCATGGCCGTGATCCTGATGCTGTTCGCGTCGGTCTTCGACCTCTTCGACGGGCTGGTGGCGCGCAAGCTGCGGGCCTCGGCGATGGGGGCCGAGCTCGACAACCTCTCCGACCTGATCAGCTTCGGGCTGGCGCCCGCGTACTTCGTCGTGACCTGGGGCATGGTCGCCCAGGACGCGCACCAGCGGGTGTCGGTGGTCGCGGCGGTGGTGGTGCTGCTGGCGGTGGTGCTGCGGCTCGCCCGGTTCTCCTGCGTCACCCTGCGTGACGGCATCTTCCAGGGCATGCCGAGCCCGTTCGGCGCGCTGACCGTCGTCGCCATCGTGCTGCTGGAGCTGCCGTTCCTGCCGACGCTGCTGGCGATCATCGGGGTGGCCTGGCTGATGGTGAGCCGGGTCGAGTACCCCAAGCCGCGGGGCCGGCTCGCGGTGGCGATGCTCAGCTGGATCGTGCTCAGCATGGGCATGCTCGCGGCCTGGGCGCTGGACGCCCCCGGCGGCCAGCTGCTGCTGCAGACCGGCTGCTCGCTGCAGATCGTCCTGGGCGCCATGATCCCGGTCTTCGCCACGGCCCGCCGGGTCAACACCTTCCGCGACAACCGCCGCGAGTCGCGCGCCGAGTCGCGGGCCGCGCAGCTCCCCTAGCGGGGGCCGCACCGCAAGCGCAGAACGCCGGGAGCCCGGGCGAACGATTCGCCCGGGCTCCCGGCGTTCTTCCGTCGGTGTCCTTCCGTGCCGCGGGTCAGAGCAGGAAGTCGCGGGCGAGGTTCTCCGCCGCCCGCTCCAGCAGCGGGCCCGCCTCGGCCATGCAGCGGGCCGGGTCGGACTCCAGGTCGGCCAGCGCGTACGCACGCCGGATGCCGGCCCGGGTGAGGGCCTCCTGCGGCAGCTGGAGCCGGCCGCAGACCGCGACCACGTCCAGACCCGCCGCCCGGGCGGCGGCGGCGACCCCGGCCGGGGCCTTGCCGTGCAGCGTCTGCTCGTCCAGCGAGCCCTCGCCGGTGATCACGAACGTGGCGCGGGCCAGCGCCGGTGCGAAGCCGAGCACCTCCAGCATCACGTCGATACCGGCCCGGAACGTGGCGTCCAGGCCGACCAGCGCGCCGTAACCGATCCCGCCGGCCGCGCCCGCACCGGGCGCGGCCGCGTACTCGGCGGCCTTGGGGCCGACCGCCCGCTCCAGCACCCGGGCGTAGTGCGCGAGCGCCGCGTCCAGGGTGGCGACGTCCCGCTCACCGGCGCCCTTCTGGGGGCCGTAGACGGCCGGGGCGCCCTTGGGGCCGGTCAGCGGATTGTCCACGTCGCTGGCGAGCACGACCTCCGTCTTGGCCAACCGGGGGTCCAGGCCCGAGAAGTCGGCCGTGGCCAGCTCGCGCAGCGGTCCGCCGCCGGGGGCCACCGGATTGCCGTCCGCGTCCAGGAACCGGGCGCCCAGCGCCGCGAGCATGCCCGCGCCGCCGTCGGTCGTGGCGCTGCCGCCGACGCCGAAGACGATCGTGGTCGCGCCCGCGTCCAGGGCGGCGAGCAGCAGCTCGCCGGTGCCGTACGTGGTCGCTGTCAGGGGCGCGAAGACGCCCTCCGGGAGGTGCTGGAGGCCGGACGCCTCCGCCATCTCCACCACCGCGGTGCCGTCCTCGTGCAGCGCGAAGGTGGCCGTCACGGGGGCGCCGGTGGGGCCGGTGACCCGCGCCTCGTGGCGGGTGAAGCCGGCCGCGAGCGCCGCGGCGACGGTCCCGTCACCGCCGTCCGCGACCGGCACGGCCGCCACGTCCAGACCGGGGACCACGCGCCGCAGACCGGCCGTGACGTGCTCGGCGACCTCGACGGCCGTGAGCGAACCCTTGAACTTGTCCGCGGCGATCAGCACATGTGCTGTGTTTGTCCTTGCAGCGTCCGCCACCGTGTTTCCCCTTGCTTTCGAACTGGCAGTCGCGCCGCTGTGACCTTATCCGGCGCGCCGCGCTGCGAACAGGGCATACCGGTACGCGGACGCTTCGAGCGCCCTGGAATGCGCCTCGAAGATCCCCCGGGCAGGCTCTAGGCTCGCGCCCGTGACGACCTCGGATTACGCCAGTTACATCGCCGGGCTGCCCCGCGTGCTCGCGGGCGCCGGCGCCCTCTTCCGTGACGCGCAGGGCCGCATCCTGCTCGTGGAGCCCAACTACCGCGACACCTGGATCCTGCCGGGCGGCACCGTCGAGTCGGACTCCGGCGAGTCGCCGCGCCAGGCCGCCCGCCGCGAGACCGCCGAGGAGATCGGCCTGGACCTGGAGCTGGGCCCGCTGCTCGCGGTCGACTGGGTCCGCGGGCACGGGCGGCCGCCGCTGGTGTCGTACCTCTTCGACGGCGGGGTGCTGGACGCGGACCGGTTCGCCGCGATCCGGCTCCAGGAGGAGGAGCTGCTGTCCTGGCGCCTGGTCGACTGGGAGGAGGCCCGGACCCTGGTCAGCCAAGGGATGGCGCTGCGCATCGGCGCCGCCCTCAAGGCCCTCGCGGACGGCTGTGGCCCGGCGGAGCTGGAGGACGGCGTCCCGCCCGTGGGAGCGGCCGGCGCCCGGAAATGACGTGATCGCCGGCCGCCCCTCTGCCTAGGGTGGCCGGCATGGAAGAGATCGCCGCGAAGATCGCGCAGGTGCCGGGAGTCGTCGGGGTGATGCTCGGGGGGAGCCGGGCCCGGGGGACGCATCGGGCGGACTCCGACTGGGACCTGGGGGTGTACTACCGCGGGGAGCCGGACCTCGCCGCGCTGGAGGCGCTGGCCGCCGAGGTGACCGGCGGGCCGGTCGAGGTGTTCGGGCCGGGCGCCTGGGGGCCGTGGGTGAACGGCGGCGCCTGGCTCGTGCTGCCCGACGGCAGCCATGTGGACTGGATCCTGCGCGACCTCGACCGGGTGCGGCGGGTCTGGGCGGACTGCCGGGCGGGCCGCTTCGAGACCGGAATGCAGGCCGGTCATCCGCTCGGCTTCTGGTCGCCCGCGTACCCGGGCGAGGTGGCCCTGGGCCGGGTGCTCGCCGACACCGACGGCGCACTGTCCTCCCTCCAGGAGGAGACCCGCACCTACCCTCCCGCGCTGCGTACGTCGCTGACCGGCGCGGCGGTCTGGGACGCCGGGTTCTCGGTGGCGATGGCGGGCAAGTCGTACCCGGCCCAGGACGTGCTGCACGCGGCACTGTGTCTGTCCCGGGCGATCGGCCAGCTCGTCCAGGCCCTGTACGCGCACCACGGCACCTGGTGCCTCAACGAGAAGGGCGCCCTCGCTGCCGTCGCGGCCCTGCCGGACACCCCACCCGACTTCGCCGCCCGCGCCACTGCCCTGCTCGCCCGGCCCGGGCGTACGGAAGCGGAGCTCCGGGGCTCGCTGGAGGAGGCGGAGCGGCTGGTGGAGGAGGTGGGCGGCGTGGTCGGGGCGGGGTCTCCGGCGGGTGACTGAGCCGATGCGTGGGCGCCGCGTTGTCTCCGGAGGGCGGGCGGCGGGTGCGCCGGGGTGCCTCCGGTGCGCGGTGCGCGGTGCGCCGTAAGCAGGTCCGCGGTCAGCGGCTGATGCCGACCGCGTGACCGTAGGTGCGGGGGTCGGTGACGAAATCGAGCATGGCCCGGGCGACGTCGGCCCGGGTGATGACGGAACCGGCTGGTCCGGCCTCGACGGCATGGCGGTAGCGGCCCTCGCCGGGGGCGTCGAGCAGCCGGGGCGGGCGGACCGCGGTCCAGTCGAGGCCGCTGTCGCGCAGCACCGTCTCCATCCGCGCCAGGTCGGTGTAGAGCTCCTTGAGGACCGCCCACAGCAGGGGCCCGAAGACCCGGTGGCTGAGGAACGGCTGGCCGGCGCCGGTGCGGTTGAGCGGGCCGGCGCTGACCACCAGGAGCCGCCGGACGCCGGTGGCGGTCATCGCCTCGACCGCGGCCCGGGCCGAGGTGGACGCCGGGCGCAGTGGATCGTGCCGGCCGGCCTGGCCGATGCCGGAGAGCACCGCGTCGGCGCCGTCGACCACGGTCTTGAGGGAGGCGGGGTCCAGCGGGTCGGCGCGGACGACCGTCAGCCGCTCGTGGCGTTCGGTCAGCTTCTCGGGGCTGCGCAGCGCGGCGGTCACCTCGTGGCCGTCGGCGAGGGCGTGGGTGACGAGCTGCCGGCCGACACCGCCGGAGGCACCGAGGACGGTGAGTTTCATGGTCCCTCCCGGGACGAGGTGGGCTGCGGACGAGCGGGATGACGCGGAATGGGCAGACCAAAAGCCCACCGTGCCCACCCCTCGCAGGTGAGTGAGCACTCACCCACCAGGGTGAGTGAGTGTTCACCCACCTGTCAAGGTAAGCTCGGTCCATGACCTCCGACGCCGCCGCCCCCCTGACCGGAGGCGCGCTGACGCGCTCCCGCATCCTCGACGCCGCCGCCGCGCTGATGACGGCCGTGGGCCTGACCCGTACGACGACGAAGCAGATCGCCCGGGAGGCCGGCTGCTCCGAGGCGGCGCTCTACAAGCACTTCCGCAACAAGGAAGAGATCTTCGTCCGGGTACTGCACGAGCGCGCACCGCGGTTCTCGGACGCGCTGCGGCGGCTGCCGGACGCGGTGGGGGACGACCGCGGCCCGGCCCGGCACCTGGAGGAGGTGGCGCTGACGGCCCTGCACTTCTACCGGCGCTCGTTCCCGATCGCGGCCTCGCTCTTCGCCAGCCCCGAGCTGCTGGCCACCCACCGGCGCAAGCTGGACGAACTGGGCACCGACGGGCCGCAGAACGCCGTCCAGCACGTGGCCGCCTATCTTGCGGCCGAGCAGAAGCTGGGCCGGATCACGGCCGGCCTCGACCCGCACGCGGCCGCCACCCTGCTCATCGGCGCCTGCTTCCACCGCGCCTTCCTCGACCTGTTCTTCGACGCCAAGGCCCCCGCCGGTGCGCTACTCCCCGAAGACGAGCGGGAGTTCGCGACCGAAACCGTCCGCGCCCTGCTCGACGGCCTCCGGCCGCCGGCGCCGGGGGCTCCGTAGGAACCGCCGGGACCGTCGCGGCTCCCCTCAACCGGCCCCTGCACCAGAGGAATTCGCCGCCCCCACCAGCGTTGTGGCCCGCAAGGGGGGCCCTGCGTCCCCTAACTAAGGGATCCGTTCGACCGCCCCTAAGGTCGCCCCCGCCGCCGAGGCCACTCAGCCCCCGAACCCCGCATCGGCCCGCCTCAGCGCCTCAGCCGCACGCCTCCGACGGAAAGAGCGCGTCCGTCGCGTCCGCCTCCGACGGGAAGAGGCCTTCCGCCGCGCGCTCGAAGGCCAGCAGGCGTCGCTTGCGGTCCAGGCCGCCGCCGTAGCCGGTCAGGCTGCCGTCGGCGCCGACCACGCGGTGGCAGGGGACGATGATGCCGACCGGGTTGCGACCGTTCGCCAGCCCCACCGCGCGGGCCGCACCGGGCGCGCCGAGCAGTGCGGCGAGTTGCCCGTACGTCCGGGTCTCCCCGTAGGGGATGGTGCACAGCGCCGCCCAGACGCGCCGCTGGAAGGGTGTGCCGCGGAGCGCCAGGGGCAGGTCGAAGGTGGTCGACTCGCCGCGGAAGTACGCGCGGAGCTGGGCCGCGGCCGTGGCGAACGGCGGGTCGTCGGGGTCCGCCGGCGCGCCGAAGGTCTCCTGGGGCGGGCGGTGGCGCTGGTCGGTCATGTAGAGCCCGCTGAGGGCGTCGCCGGCGGCGACGAGGGTGAGCGGGCCCACCGGGGTGTCGTCGAGGACGGTGTGGGTGAGGGGCGCGTCGGGCGCGGGGGCGTGCACGGTCATGGCGGTGGACTCAGTTCGTCGGGAGGTGGTTGATGGGGTGGTCGTCGGTCGCCCAGAGGTACTGGACGGCGTAGGCGCGCCAGGGCCGCCAGATCGCGGAGTGCCGGATGAGGGCGGCCGGGGTGTGCGGCAGACCCAGGCCGGCGGCTGCGCGGCGCAGGCCGAGGTCGGTGGGGGTGAAGGCGTCCGGATCGCCGAGCGCGCGCATGGCGATGCATTCGACGGTCCAGGGGCCGACGCCGGGCAGCGCGGCGAGCCGGGCGCGGGCCTCCTCGCGGTCGCTGCCGACGCCGAGTTGCAGCTCTCCGGAGGCGAGCGCGTCGATGACGCCGAGCAGGGTGGCCCGGCGGGTCCGCGGCATGGCCAGCGACTCCGGGTCCAGGCCGGCGAGCGCGGTGGCGGGCGGGAAGAGATGCGTCAGCCCACCGCCCGGGTCCTCGACGGGAGTGCCGTGCGCGCGGACCAGCCGTCCGGCGTGCGTACGGGCGGCCGCGGTGGAGACCTGCTGGCCGAGGACGGCGCGGACGGCGAACTCGTCGGCGTCGGCGGTCCGCGGGACCCGGCGGCCGGGCGCCTTGTCGACCAGCGGTGCCAGCCCCGGGTCCTCCCGCAGCAGCCCGTCGACGGCCTCCGGGTCCGCGTCGAGGTCGAGCAGCCGGCGGCAGCGGGCGATGGCCCCGGCCAGGTCGCGCAGATCGGTGAGCGCGAGCCGGCAGTCGATGTGGTCGGGGCGGGGCGCGAGGGCGACGATGCCGTGCCCGTAGGGGAGGCTCAGGGTCCGTCGGTAGGCGCCGTCGCGCCACTCCTCGACTCCCGGTACGGCGGTGGCGGCGAGGTGCCCGAAGAGATTGTCGGGGTTGAGCGGCCGGCGGAACGGCAGGCGCAGCGCGAGCGTGCCCGGGACGACCGCCCGGCGGTCCGGCCGGGCGCGCTGGCGCAGTTCGGTCGGTGCGAGCGCGAAGACCTCCCGGACCGTCTCGTTGAAGCTGCGGATGCTGGCGAACCCGGCGGCGAAGGCGATCTCGGCCATCGGCAGCTGCGTCGTCTCCACCAGCAGCCGGGCGGTCTGTGCCCGTTGGGCCCGGGCCAGGGCGAGCGGACCGGCACCGAGCTCGGCGAGCAGCTGGCGCTCGATCTGCCGGGTGCTGTACCCGAGCCGGGAGGCGAGGCCGGGGACGCCCTCGCGGTCGACGATGCCGTCGGCGATCAGCCGCATGGCGCGGGCGACGAGGTCGGCCCGCTCGTCCCACTGCGGCGATCCCGGGCTGGCGTCCGGCCGGCACCGCTTGCAGGCCCGGAAGCCGGCCTGCTGCGCCGCGGCCGCGCTCGGGTAGAAGCGCATGTTCCGGGGCTTCGGGGGCACCACGGGACAGCTGGGCCGGCAGTAGATGCGGGTGGTGAGCACGGCCGTGTAGAACCACCCGTCGAAGCGGGCGTCCTTGGACTGCACGGCGCGCACACAGCGCTCGGTGTCGGTGTGCATGGCTTCAGGATTCCGCAGTGCGAAGGGCAGGGCTGGCGGAAATCCGACATCAACGTCGGCCTACCAGGGCTGTCGCGGATCGCCCTCCGCACCCCGTGTCCCCAGCTCAGCGCGCGAGGCGACAGGGCCACATCACGGGACACGGTCGGGCCTCACCGCGCGAAGCGATCAAGCGCCCCGATCACCTCGGCGCGGGTCCGCCCGCTCCCCTTGTGCCCGGCGTCGTCGATCACGATCAGCCGGGCGTCGGTCCAGGACCGGGCCAGCTCCCACGCGGTGTCCAGCGGACTGCTCAGGTCCTGGCGGCCGTGGATGAGCACCCCGGGGATGCCCGCGAGCCGCCCTGCCTCGCGCAACAGGACGCCCTCCTCCAGCCACGCACCGTGCGAGAAGTAGTGCGCGCAGATCCGGACCAGCGCCAGCTGTGCCTTCGACGGCCGGTCCCCGTAGGGGTTGGCGTCGCCGTGCGGCTCCATGGCGAGCACCGCGTCCTCCCAGGCGCACCAGTCCGCGGCGGCCCGCCCCCGTACGGCCGGATCGGGGTCGTCCATCAGCCGCGCATAGGCCGCGGTCAGGCCCAGGCCCCCCTCCGCCGCAGGCACACCACCCGCCCCGTCCACCCGCCGCGGCGCCCGCGCCGCCCCGTCCCGGAAGCGTTCCCACGCCTCGGGGAAGAACCGGCCGACGCCCCGGTACAGCCAGTCGGTCTCCGAGCGGCGGGTGGTGGTGACGCCCGCGATGACGATCTCCGAGACCCGCTCCGGGTGCCGTTGCGCGTACGCCAGGATGAGCGTCGAACCCCACGACCCGCCGAACAGCAGCCAGCGCTCGATGCCCAGATGCCGGCGGAGCCGCTCCATGTCGGCGAGCAGATGGGGGGTGGTGTTGTGCCGCAGGTCCGTCGCCGGGTCGCCGGCATGCGGGGTGGAACGCCCGCATCCGCGCTGGTCGAAGAGCACCACCCGATAGCGGTCGGGGTCGAAGTGCCGGCGTGCCCGGGCGGTGCACCCCGAGCCCGGCCCGCCGTGCACGACCAGTGCGGGTTTGCCACGCGGGTTGCCGCACGCTTCCCAGTACACGAGGTTGCCGTCGCCGACGTCGAGCATCCCGGCGTCGTACGGCTCGACGGGCGGATAGGGAACGCTCGGAGTGCGCATGGCGTCACGCTAGCGGGCCCACGCGGGGGTCCAGGTCCCAGCGGCGCCGTCGTGGTCGTCCCGCCTCGCCCGCAGATAGCCGCGGAGGGTGGCGAGCGCCGGGTGCGGGTTGTCGCTGCGCCAGATCAGGGAGTGCGGGTAGACCGGGGCGGGGTCCTGTACGGGAATGCGTCGGAGGTCCTGGTCGGCGGGCCATACGAGGCGGGTCTGGGCGCCGACGAAGGTGGCCAGGACCGGGGAGTCGGCGATGGTGTCGAGCAGCGGTTCGGTGCCGAAGTCCGGTCCGGTCACCTCGATGGTGAGCCCGAACGCCGCGGCGAGGTCGTCGTAGTAGGCGGCCCATTCGGTGCCGGCGACGATGCCGGGCATCCAGATCCGGTGGCCGGCGAGCTGGGCGGGGGTGACCGCGCGGGCGGCGGCGAGCTCGTGGGCCGGTCCGGTGAGGAGCTCCAGGCGCTCGTCGTGGACCCGGGCGGCCTCGATGCCCTCGGGGAGTTGCCGCGCGGGCAGGGTGACGGCGCGGAAGGACGCGTCGATCGTGCCGGCCCGGACGGCGGCGAGGGCCGCCTCGGCGTCGAAGAGGGTCACGACGTCGAGCGGGGTGTCGGGGTGTGCGCGGTGGAAGCCGCGCAGCAGATCCGCCGGTGCGAGCCGCCGCCCGATGACGTCGACGCGCAGCGCGCGGCTGCCCGGGCGTACGGAAGCGGCGGCCCGCTCCTCGGCCCGGAGGAGGTCGCGGGCGTGCGGCAGGAAGGCCTGCCCGTCGACGGTGAGCAGGGCACCGCGCGCGGTACGGGTGAACAGCCGCACCGCGAGGTCCTTCTCCAGCGCGGCGACGCGCTTGGAGACGGCCTGCTGGGTGATCGCCAAATGGGCGGCGGCCTCCTGGAATCGGCCGGCGTCGGCCACGGCGACGAAGGTGCGCACGGCATCGAGATCCACGCCCCCATCGTACGCAGACACAACGTCTGGTTGTGCGTGTGAAGGCGCTTCGGTTGTTTGCCACACCGGCTCCGCACCCGCTTTGCTGTCGCCGGTCAATCGAGGGCGACGCGAGGGAGGGCATGCCGACATGAGTACGGAGGCCGGCACGGGCGGCGGCACGGACACCGCCACGGACGGCCGGGCCGGACGGTCGTTGGGACGGCGGTTCGGCTGGCTGTGGGCGGCGTACGCGGCGAGCACGTTCGGCACCTGGCTTGCTTTCGATGCCTTTCCGCTGCTCGCGGTCCTCGTGCTGCATGCCGGCCCGACCGAGGTGGCGGTGCTGGCGGCCGCGGGACTGGCGGTGGGCGCGGCGGTCGCGGTACCGCTCGGCCCCTGGGTGGAGTTCCGCCGCAAGCGGCCGGTGATGATCGCCATGGATCTGGTCCGGTGCGCCGCGCTGCTCACCGTCCCGGCCGCTTTCGCGCTCGACGGGCTCACCTTTACACAACTCCTGGTTGTGTCAGTGATCGTTGCCGCGGCCGACATCGGCTTCACCGCGGCCAGCGGGGCTTTCCTCAAATCGCTCGTACCGCCGCACGATCTCCTCGTCGCCAATGCCCGCTTCGAGGCCACGACGTGGACCGCCACCGCACTGGGGCCACCTCTCGGCGGGGCCGCGTTCGGAGTGTTCGGCCCGGTGATCACCGTAGTGGCCGATGCGGTCAGCTATCTGCTCTCGGCCCTGGGGCTCCGCGCCATCGGCGGCGAGGAGGAGCGCCCCGTACGTCCCGTGCGCACCGGTCGTCTCGTAAGTATTGGTCGCCTCGTACGTACTGGTCGCCTCGTAAGCACCGGTCGTCTCATGAGTACTGGTCGCCTTGTGCGCACCGGCCGCCCCACCGGACCGTCCACCACCCACCTGCTCGACGGCTGGCGCTACATCCTCACCAGCCCCGCCCTGCGCCCGCTGTTCTTCAACACGCTCCTGAACAACGGCCTGATCATGGCGGCCTCTCCCCTGCTCGCCGTCCTCATGCTCGGCCAACTCGGCTTCACCCCTTGGCAGTACGGGCTCGCCTTCGCGGTGCCCTGCCTGGGCGGCCTGATCGGCTCCCGGCTGGCCCGCCGGCTCGTCGCACGGTTCGGCCGGCACCGGGTCCTGCGCACCGCCGGGACGCTGCGCGCCTGCTGGCCGCTCGGTCTCGCCCTCATCCACCCCGGCACGAGCGGGCTCGTCCTCGTCATGGCCGTCGAACTCGGCCTGATCACCTGCTGCGGCGTGTTCAACCCGGTTTACGCCACCTACCGCCTCGACCACACGGACTCCGACCGGGTCGCCCGCACCCTCTCCGCATGGTCGGTCAGCAACAAGGCCACCACCGCTGCCCTGACCGCCCTTTGGGGCCTACTGGCCGCCCTGACCAGCCCCCGCACCGCCCTCGCCCTGGCCGGTCTCCTCCTCCTGGCCACCCCGCTCCTCCTCCCCCGCCACGACCACACCACCCCACAGGAACGGGAACCGGCCCCGAGCCCGGCGTGAGCGGCCCGTGCTCGGCGTGAGGGGCCCATGCCCGGCGTCAGGGGTCCGTGCTCGGTGTTGAGGGCCCGCGCTCGGCGGGGCCTGGGAATGCACGGCCGGTTGCGGGCGGCGGGGAGAGCGGACTGCGCACGAGGCGTCGAAGGGCCTGACCCGGCACGGTAAATGACGTTCCGTCAGTTCCAGAGACGAGTGGTGACGACGCGGGGCGTGTCCGCCGGGCGGTCGGCGGGGTAGGTCAGGGTGATCCGGGTGTAGTGCCACTGACCGGGGTGGCCCGGGCGGCGCTGCGGTTCGTCGAGGCGTACATGGACGCGGTAACTGTGGAAGTGGCCCGCGGCGCAGTAGGGCCGGCAGTCGTTGACCATGTCCCGCCCCTCGGCCTCCGCGGACTGCGGCTGCCATCGCGACCAGCGAAGCGACGTAAGGACGTTGTTGCCGTCGCCGCAGGCGAGCATGAACGTGCCGGGGCGAACCTGCGGCTTCTCGGTGCAGTCGACGACCGCCGCACCGGGCCGCGTCTGTGCCTGCGCCTGCGTCCGTGTCTGCGCCTGTGTCTGTGCCTGCGTCTGTGTCTGTGCCTGTGGTGCCGACGAGGCGGAGACCGGCGCCGACACGGTGGCCACCGCGAGGGCCGCTCCGGCACAGACCAGAAATGCTGATTTCGCGCGCTGAGCTCGCATACCCGCTCCTCGAACCGCTTCGTATGCGTACGCACCGGCTGCGACGCGGGGCCCGGCTCGGTCAGGGACCGGTGTTCCCGCGGGGCGGTCGTGCTCTTTCCCCGCCACGCTACGACCGCGGCGCGGGGCGACGCCACCCCAGCAGGTCACAAACGTGCAACACGGAAAATGCGCGCGATAAGGGACATCGCTGGACGTGCGGGGTGGGTGCGAAGCATGCGAGGCCGCAACCCCACATCCCGTTGTTTCATGGGGCGTTGCGCGTGCGCGATGCCCCGTAGTACCGGGCGGACCGCGCAGCCGCCCGCCCTCGTGCCGTCCTCCCGTCCCCGGTCAGTGCACCTGTGCCGCGAACGCCGCATACGCCCGCTCGTCGAAGAGTACGAAGCGGACCTCTTCGACGGACGTGTCCGTGGCGCGCACCGTTTCGACCGCGATCCGGGCGGCGTCTTCGATCGGCCATCCGTAGACGCCGGTGGAGATGGCCGGGAAGGCGACGGTGCGGGCGCCCAGTTCGTCCGCCACCCGGAGGGATTCGCGGTGGCAGGAAGCCAGCAGGGCGCTGCGGTCCTCGGAGGCGGAGTGGACCGGGCCGACGGTGTGGATGACCCAGCGGGCGGGCAGTCGGCCGGCGGTGGTGGCGACGGCCTGGCCGGTGGGCAGGCCGCGGCCGTAGTGGGAGGCGCGCAGGGCGCGGCACTCGGCCAGGATGTCCGGGCCGCCGCGCCGGTGGATGGCGCCGTCCACTCCCCCGCCGCCGAGCAGCGAGGAGTTGGCGGCGTTCACCACGGCGTCGACGGCCTGTTCGGTGATGTCGCCCTGGACGAGGGTGAGGCGGGGAGCACGGGCTGCGGCGCGACCGTCGTCGTCGGGCATGTGATCGGAGCTCATGGGGCGAGCGTAGGACGCGGAGCCGCTCGGGTCAGCGACGGTTGGCGCGCAGCCGGCGCCAGACCGCCTTGGCGGCGTAGTGGCCCGACATGCCGTGGACGCCGGGGCCGGGCGGGGTGGCCTGGGAGCAGAGGAAGACCGCGGGGTGGGCGGTCTCGTAGGGGACGCGGGTGAGCTTGGGGCGGATGAGCAGGCGCAGTCCGGCCGCGGAGCCGGTGGCCGTGTCGCCGCCGACGTAGTTGGCGTTGCGGGCGGCGATCTGCGGCGGGCCGGCGACCGCGCGGGCCAGCACGAGGTCGCGGAAACCGGGGGCGAAACGTTCGATCTGCCGCTCGACGAGGTCCGTGGCGTCGCCCTCCCAGCCGTTGGGAACGTGGCCGTACGCCCAGAAGACGTGCTTGCCCTTGGGGGCGCGGGTGTCGTCGAACAGGCTGGGCTGCGCGGTGATCAGGAACGGGACGGACGGGTCCTGGCCGTGGACGGCTGCGCTGAGCGCGGCGCCGATCTCGGTGCTGGTGGGGCCGATGTGGACGGTGCCGGCCCGGCGGGCGGCCGCGGCCGTCCACGGCACCGGCTCCGCCATGGCGTAATCGATCTTGAAGACGCTGGGGCCGTACGTGACGTCGCGGTAGGCGTTGCCCAGGCCGGCGATCCGGGCCAGCGCCGTCGGCGAGGTGTCGAAGACGTACGCGCGGGCCGGCGGCAGGTCGTCCAGCCGCTTGACCTCGAAGTCGGTGTGTACCTCGCCGCCGTGCGCCCGCAGCAGCCCGGCCAGCGCGTCGGAGATGGCCTGGGAGCCGCCGCGCGCGACCGGCCAGCCGTTGGCGTGTGCGGCGAGCGCGAACATCAGGGCGATGCCGGAGGTCCCCAGTCCGCCGAGCGGCGAGATGGCGTGCGCCGCGAGACCGGCCATCAGGGCGCGGGCCTTCTCGCCCTGGAAGCGGCGGTTGAGGAGGGTGACCGGCTGCGCGGCGACCAGGCCGAAGCGGGCGTAGGTCAGCGGGTCGGAGGGGACCCCGAGCCACTGGGTCCGCAGGAAGTCCTGGGCCATGGCGTCCCACCTGCCGATGAACGGCGCCACCAGCCGGCGGTACGCGCCGGCGTCGCGCGGGCCGAACGACATCGCGGTCTCGCCGACGGAGTGCGCGAGCACCGCGGCCGTGCCGTCCGGGAACGGGTGCGCCATCGGAAGCTCGGGGTGCACCCATTCCAGGCCGTAGCGGTCCAGAGGCATCTTCGTGAAGGCCGGCGAGCCGGCGCCGGTCGGGTGCACCGCCGAGCAGGGGTCGTGGCGGAAACCGGGGAGCGTCAGCTCCTCCGTACGGGCGCCGCCGCCGATGGTGTCGCGGGCCTCGAAGACCTCGACGGACATGCCCCGGCGGGCCAGTTCGACGGCCGCCGTCAGGCCGTTGGGTCCTGCCCCGATCACCACGGCATCGAGCATCCTCGGCACCTGCGCCACTCCCCTCACGTCCGACCCTCGTCGGTGAGGATCAGTTGGCGGCTGCCAGCAGTCCGAGGATACGCCGCGCGGTTTCGGCGTCCCGGGCCGCGGTGAAGGGCAGGGCGTTGCCGCCGGTTATCCGGAACGGCTGGCCGGTGACCGTACCGCTGGCGCCGCCCGCCTCATGGACCAGCAGCAGGCCGGCGGCGTGGTCCCAGGCGTTCTCCCAGCTGAAGGCCGTGGCGTCGAGGTCACCGCGGGCTATGTGCAGATACTCCAGGCCGGCCGAACCGCAGGGGCGGGGGGCGATCCCGCCGGTGTCGAGGGCGGCCAGCACCCGCTTCTGGTCGTTGTCGGTGAAGTCGTAGTGGGACGTCGCCACGTCCAGGATCGCGTCCGGGGCGGGGCTGCCGGTGCGCAGCGGGACGCCGTTCAGCTCGGCGCCGGCACCGCGGCGGGCAACGGCCATCAGGCCGAGCGCAGGGGCGTACGTCCAGGAGGCGAGCAGCTCTCCACGGTGGGCGAGTGCGACCAGGGTGGCGAAGCCGGGGTCACCATGGACGAACTGGCGGGTGCCGTCGACCGGGTCGACGATCCAGACGGGGGCGTCGCCGTGCAGGGCGTCGAGCACGGCCGGGTCGGCGTGCACCGCTTCCTCGCCGACCACCCGGGAGCCGGGCAGCAGGGCGGTCAGGGCGGCGGTCAGGTGCTCCTCGGCGCGCCGGTCGGCGATGGTGACGAGGTCGTGCGGGCCGTTCTTCTCGATGATGTCCTCGACGGCGAGCTGCCGGAAGCGGGGCATGATCTCGTCGGCGGCGGCGCGGCGGATGGCGGCGTCGACGGCGGCCAGGTCCAGCCCGGAGAGGTCCGGTGACAGGGCCGGCGAGAGGGTCATGGGGGCGCCTGCCGCATCGGCCATAGCGGTGACCTCGGAATCGGTGACATCGGTGACATCGATGACGTTCGTGACGGCAGCGGCATCGGTGATGTTCGTGGTGTCTCCCGGTTCTTGGGTACGAAGTGCTTCGATCATGTGTCCATCGAACCATGAGCCACTGACACAGCGGCCGGCCGCAAGATGAACTCCGGGTACCGCCGGGTGTACGACCAGGTGCCGACCGGCCGGGCAGGGGACGGCGGGGCAGGGCTCGGAGCGGCCGGGCACGGCGGGCAAGGCTGGGAGCAGCCGGGGGCGGCGGGGCAGGGAGCGGAAGGGCCGGGGGCGGCGGGGCAGGGAGCGGAAGGGCCGGGGGCGGCGGGGCAGGGAGCGGAAGGGCCGGGGACGGCGGGGCCAGGAGGCGGAGAGGCCGGGGACGGAGAGGCCGGGGACGGCGGGGCCGGGGACGGAGGCCGGTCCGCGGGCGCCGTGGGACCGCCCGCATCAGCGCCCGACCGCGTACCCCTGCATCCCGCGCGGGTTCGCCGCCGCGGACAGCACCCCGGTCTCCGGGTCCCGTGCCACCGCGCACAACCGCCCCTCGGACCATGCGTCGCCCACCGTGACCAGGTGCCCACGCCGCCGCAGCGCCTCGACCGTCGCCGTGCCGATCCGGGACTCCACGGTCACGCTCCCCGGCCGCATCCCGCGCGGGAAGAAGGAGCCCGGGAAGGAGTCGTTGTGCCAGTTGGGGGCGTCGATGGCGCCCTGCAGGTCGAGGCCGCCGCGGACCGCCGGGCGCAGCGCCACCGCCAGGAAGAAATGCACCTGCCACTGATCCTGCTGATCACCGCCCGGTGTGCCGAAGGCCATCACCGGTACGCCGTCGCGCAGCGCCAGAGAGGGGCTGAGGGTGGTGCGGGGGCGGCGCCCCGGGGTGAGCGAATTGGGCAGGCCCTCCTCCAGCCAGGCCATCTGCAACCGGGTGCCGAGCGGGAAGCCGAGGGCCGGGACGACGGGATTGGACTGGAGCCAGCCGCCCGAGGGGGTGGCGGAGACGAGGTTGCCCCAGCGGTCGGCGACGTCGAGATGGCAGGTGTCGCCGCGGGTGGCGCCCCTGCGGTCCACCTCGGGCGCGACGTCCGCGGGTACCCGGCCGCCCACGGTCGGCTCGCCCGCCCCTCGGACGGAGAGCCCGCTCACGGTCCCGGGAGCCGCGCCCGCGCCGTACCCGTCCTCGCCGGCCGCCACCGCCGCCGCATGCCTGCTGAGCCGCGGGACACGGCCGTCCGGGCTGCCGGGCCGCAGCTCGTACGAGGCGTGCTCGCCGATGAGCGCCCGGCGGGCGGCGTTGTACTCGTCGCCGAGCAGGGTGCCGAGCGGCACCTCGTCCGCGTCGCCGTACCAGGCCTCCCGGTCCGCCATCGCCAGCTTGCAGCCCTCGATGAGCTGATGGACGTACTCGGGACTGCCGTACGCCGGCAACTCGTCGGGCAGGAGGGCGAGTTGCTGCAGGAAGGCGGGCCCCTGCGACCAGCCGCCCGCCTTGGCCACGGTCCAGCCGTTCCCGTCACGGGTGGCCGGCGCCTCGTACGTGGCGGAGAAGGCGGCCAGGTCGTCGCCGGTGAGGGTGCCGGCGTGCCGTTCGCCGGAAGTGTCCATGGCCGGGCGGGCAGCGAAGTCGGCGAGCGCCGCGCCGATGAACCCCTCGCGCCAGATCCGGCGGGCCGCGTCGATCTGCGCCTCCCGTCCGGCCGAGGCAGCCTCGGCCTCCGAGAGGAGCCGCCGCCAGGTGGCCGCCAGCGGGCGGTTCCTGAGCAGACCGCCCGGGGCGGGCGCCTTCCCGCCCGGCAGGTAGACCTCGGCGGACGACGTCCACTCCGTCTCGAAGAGTTCCCGGACGGTTTCGACGGTCCGGCCGATCCGCTCGACGGCGGGGTGGCCGTGCTCGGCGTAGCCGATGGCGTACCGCAGCACCTCGGCGAGCGGCTTGGTGCCGTGGTCGCGGAGCAGCAGCATCCAGGCGTCGAAGGCTCCGGGGACGGCGGCGGCGAGCGGCCCGGTGCCCGGTACGAGCGCCAGCCCCAGCGAGGTGTAGTGCGCCACGCTCGCCCCGGCCGGCGCCGGTCCCTGCCCGCACAGGACGCGCACCGGCCCGCCCGCGGGCGCCAGCAGGATCGGCACCTCGCCCGCGGGCCCGTTCAGATGCGGCTCGACCACCTGCAACACGAACCCGGCCGCCACCGCCGCGTCGAAGGCGTTCCCGCCGTCCTCCAGCACCGCCATCGCCGACTGCGACGCCAGCCAGTGCGTACTGGAGACCATCCCGAAAGTGCCCTGAAGGGTGGGCCGGGTGCTGAACACGTCGCCGCAACTCCTCTTCTCTCCACGTCCCGCCGGCCGCTCCGCCGCACGCCCGGCCAGAGCCCGCCCGCACCGACGCCCCCGATCCGTACCCGGCCACGCTCCGCCCATGTCGGTGCAGGGCCTCCGCCCGTGTAGGCGCAGGGAACCCCCAGCGCCCTCTCGTCGACGGCCGCCGGCGGATCGAGAGCCGGCAGCTCGGAATCCGCCCCTTCCTCCTTCGTGTCTGCGTCATCGTGCCGCCCCGGCAGCGGGGAACGATCTTCCCGCCCGGCGGTTCCGGAGACCCCTCGGCCGCCCGCAATTCCCTCGCCGACGGCCGGTCCCCTGCGTACCCTCGGCCCCATGAGCAGCAGTGGTGCAGGGGACGGGGGCCGGGGTCGGCGGGTGTTGGTGGGGATCCTGAGCGGGGCGGGGATTTCCACGGATTCGGGGATTCCCGACTACCGGGGGCCGAACGGGTTGTGGCGGCGGGATCCGGAGGCCGAGAAGCTCGTGACGTATGACGCGTACATGAGCGATCCGGAGATCCGGCGGCGGTCGTGGCAGATGCGTCGGGAGAGCCCGGCGTTCCGGGCGAAGCCGAATGCGGCGCACGAGGCGGTGGCCCGGCTGGAGCGGTCCGGGACGCCGGTGCGGGTGATCACGCAGAACGTGGACGGGCTGCACCAGCTCGCGGGGGTACCGGAGCGCAAGGTGCTGGAGCTGCACGGAACGGTGCGGGCGGTGACGTGTACGCGCTGCCATGCACGGTCCTCGATGGCGGACGCGCTGGCGCGGGTGGCGGCCGGCGAGCCCGATCCGGACTGTCTGGTGTGCGGCGGGATCCTGAAGTCGGCGACGGTGATGTTCGGCGAGCGGCTGGATCCGCAGGTGCTGGGGACCGCGCTGGGGGTGGCCAAGGCCGCCGAGGTGTTCCTCGCGGTCGGGACGTCGCTCCAGGTCCAGCCGGCGGCCTCGCTCGCCGGGGTCGCGGCGGAGCACGGAGCGCGGCTGATCATCGTCAACGCCGAGCCGACGCCGTACGACCCGCTCGCGGACGAGGTCGTCCGGGAGCCGATCGGGACCGCGCTGCCCAGGTTGCTGGCGGGGCTGGCCGAGCCGGCGGAGTAGCGCCGTATGCCGCCGAACCAGCGGCACTGCTCGCGGGCGTGGTCGAGGTCCTCGCCCACGTAGGCGGGGGCGGCCACGCAGATCGTGACCGCGGCCGGGTCGCGTCCGGCGTCCACCGCGGCCTGGCGCACCGCCTTGATCATCCACTCGGTGAGGAAGGGATCGGCGAGCTGGAGGAGGAAGCCGTCGGCCAGCCGGCCCGCCATGGCCAGCGCCTTCGGACCGTACGCGGCCATCCACACCGGCAGGTGGCCGTTGCGTACCCACGGGATGCGGATCCGGTGGCCGCCGCCCAGGTCCGCCTCGCGGCCCTCCGCCAGGTCGCGGAAGGTGCCACGCGGGATGTACTGGCCGTGCCCCGCGCGTCCGGTGAACTCCCGGCGGTCGATGACGAGTTCGCCGCGCGAGAGGACCGTCTCGACCCGTCCGGTGAGCTGTTTGCCCTCGTAGGCCGCGTAGTCGACGTTCATGTGGTGGGTCCGGGCGGAGACCGTCTGCTCGGCCGCGGGATCGTAGATGACGAGGTCGGCGTCGGCACCGGGGGCGATGGTGCCGCGACCTGAGCGGCGACCGCCTCAGCAGCGAGAACACCAAGTTGGACGATTGCGGCAATCTTGGCGCCCTCGATGAGCACAGCCACGCCGTCCATGGTTGTCGCAGCCAGGCGCCCGCACTCAGCGAGACCCTTCAGGCGCTTCCCGTTGATCTTGCCCCGGTGGGCATTGAGCGCCTCCACTCCCAGTGAACCGCCCGCCGAGCCGACGACGCTCTGGATGGCTTGATGCGCTTCGTTCGCACCGCCGATGTCGTCCGCGAACTCCCGCAGCGCATCGGCCATATCGCGGCAGTCGTCCTCGTCCACATTCGGCCATGAAACGCCGATGCTGTCGAGCATCTCGTCCGCCCAGCCCGGCAGCACTACACCCACGTGGAACAAAGCCCCTGGTCAACCGACCCCCGCAGGTGAGCTGGACGCTGTCATTCAGTGACAGTTCCTCAAGAGGCGATTACGTCCCGTCCGGCTTGCCGCCCGGGCCGCGCGCGGCAACCGGGTCAGGCGACGGGAGCCAGGCGATGCAGACCGTGCGAGGACTCGGGCCCCGCGCCCCTGTCAGTGCTTGCGCTTGCCGGGCTCGTAGGCCTCCTTGACCTTCTTGGGGCCTGGTTTGGCGTCGGTCGACCCCTCCGGCTTCTGCTGGGCAGGCTGTGCCGGGGGTGGGGAAGCGGTCTCGTATGGCGTCGAGAGAGGCGGCGTGGCGGGGCTCGTGCTCGTGCTCGTGGACACGCTGGTCTGCGGCCCCTGCGCTGAGCCGGTGCCGGGCGAGAACCACACCATGCCCACCACCAACGCCAGGGTGAAGACGCCAGCGCCGGCCAGCACGGCCACCAGCGGGGAACGGCGGAGGAACGGCAGGTGTGAGCGGCGGGTCACGGCCCGGTGCACGCTCGTTTGCCACTCGGTGCCCGCCACCGGGGCGACGACACCGTTGGAGTGGCCGGTGGGCGCGGGGACGGAGCCTGCACGGGCGGCGGCTCTGGAACCGGTGACGTGCGGCCGGTCCGGGCGGCCGTGAGCCTGGTGTTCGCTGGGCAGCGGCTCCGGCGCGCCGCGCCAGGCTCCGCGCCCGAACCAGTCCGCCACCTCCTCAGCCGTGGCTCGGTTCTCGGGGTCCTTAGCCAGCAGACCGAGCAGATAGCTCTCGAAGGCGGGCGGTAGATCGGCGCCGAGTTGCCGTGGTGGGACCGGGGCGGCATCGAGGTGTTGATGAAGCACCGCGAGCGCGGTGTCCGCCTGGAACGGCGGCCGGCCGGTGAGGAGTTGGTAGAGCACACAGCCCAGGGAGTACACGTCGGATGGCGGGCCGGCGGTGCGCCCCAGAGCCCGCTCGGGCGCGAGGTAAAGGCTCGTGCCGACGATCTGCCCGGTGGCGGTGAGCGCGGCACCAGGGTCGTCGAGGAAGCGGGCGATGCCGAAGTCGCCGATCTTCAGGGTTCCGTCAGCGCCCAGCAGGAGGTTGGCCGGCTTGATGTCCCGGTGCACGATGCCCTGCCGGTGCGCGGCGGCCAGCCCAACGGCGGCCTGTGCGGCGATACGGGCCACGTGCTCGGCGGGCAGTGGTCCGGAGACGGGGAGCAGGTCGGCGAGGCTGCCCCCGTCGACGAGCTCCATCACCAGGAACAGGCGGTCTTCGTGCTCGCCGAAGTCGAGAACGCCGACCACATGCGGGTGGCTGAGGCGACCGGCGGTCTGCGCCTCCAGCCGGAAGCGGGAGGGCGCGGTGGGGTCGGAGTCGTGGGGAAGCAGGAGTTTCACGGCGACCGGTCTGCCGAGCGTCTCGTCGAAGGCCCGCCAGACCTCCCCCATCGCGCCCCGCCCGACGGTGTCTCGCAGCCGGTATCGGCCCGCTATCAGCACTTGCTCTTCATCCTCATACCCAAAGACGTCTTGATCGCCGCAAGCCATGGCTCACCATGGAGCGCGGATCAAGGTGCGGGGGGCCGCAGCGGCCCCAGCGTACCGGCCCTGCGACCTTGTCTTTCCGGGTGGCGCAGAGCCCGGCTGCTACCGGCAGCCCCGCCAGAGGACGAGGTGCGCGCAGGGGCCTCGGCTGAGTCGTGATGGCCGCAAGTTGCTCCATTCACCAGAGTGCTGGATTCGTGGCCGTCTCCCGCCAGCAGTGACATTTCAGGGACACGGCGCGCAGGAAGGGGTGACCCGATCACGAGAGCCGAGGCGCTCCCCCTCATGGAGAGGTGCGGGGGCGCCGATCGCAGGAGCAGGCTGGTTCTCCCGTGCCGGCTCGCCCCTGCGCACATACGACAGCCCGGGCGTCCCACGTGTAAGTGGCACCCGGGCTGCCGTCAGCAGCGAATCCCTCAGAGGCCGTGGGATGGCACCGGCGGCCAGGATATTCGCCCTCTCGCGCGCGTCCACGACGTCTGCCCGGCATTTACGGCGGCGACGCGCGACCGGCAGTTTTCCGTCCGGAGCCTCATCTCTACATCCGGAGCATCATCGCGCTCCGCCATTCTTCGGTGCAGCGGGCCCGCAGAAAGTGGACGAGGACGAGGCCATCAGAAGAAGCGGATGCTGTCACGCGGAGCGCCGTTGACGTTCGTCGCGAGACGCGGGTGTCGGTGCTGGCTCCGCGCTCGGCGCAACGCGGCACTCCGGATTTCTGAAATGGGGGTTCTCATCTCCCAACAATCCACGCCTTGGACTCAAGGGACCGAAAGTAAGCGCACTCGGATGATTACCTCAGGCCGGGCTTTTCACCCAATCGATGAGCCGAGCCCACCAGCCGCCCCTCGACCGGCCCTGTGGACTCCCTGGGGCACCAGAGGCGTGTGCGCGTCGCGACGGCCCGCCCTGCAGGGCTGGCGCCGAGCCCGATCGAGTCGCCGCCTTCACTGGGCGCGCACGCTTGCTTTCCGCAGGCTCACACATGCACCGCTGAGCGTTCGGAACGCCCATGAGCACTTGGTCCACATGCCTCCCGCACCCCTCATAGGTCAACTTCCGGCACGACGGACAGACGGCACGTTGACACACGATTGCCTCCCTTAGTTCTTCGCTTGAGATCCACGATATTCACGCCATCACCACAATAAACTCCAGAATTTACAGCTCCTTCAGAAAGAACTTCCTTGCGCCGGCGCGGGCCGCCCTCACGAAGTCGGATCACGGCCCAAGTAACGTCGCCGGCGGGCACAAATATCCGGACATGAGAGGCAGGCGCCGCATATCCGTCGCGGAGAGTATCTCACTAAGTAGCGCCAAGTGGCCTGTTTGGAAAAATTCCCAGAGTTGCTCGGGACACCGAAACAATGGTTGCATCTCGCCCCGTCGAGAAAGGGAGGCACAGCGCCTTATGTCATTTTCCGCCACCACATTGCTTTTGAGACCGTCGACCGGGCACAGCAAGGGCAGGGATCGAGAACGGCAACCACTCTCCCCGAACGGGTGGTGCGCCGGCCAGAAAGGAGCAACGTGAGTTGCTCGCATGCCGCAGGATGTCCCCTTTTCCCTCTCCTCAGGGCGAGCTTGCAAGGTTGGCGCGAGTACTACTGCGACAGCGCAGATCGATGGCTCGGCTGTGCCCGCTACCAGATGTCACTCACCGGCGAGCGCGTGCCGATCAGCCTGCTGCCCAACGGAGCCAGTGCGCGACACCTCGAAGCCCGGGCCGAGGCGGGCCGATCCAGCGCCACCAGCGCGACAGCCACCCCTCGGCAGTCCCCGCCGCCACGACCCACTCCGGGGCCACCGGAGCCCGCGTCCTGGACCCAGCCGGCACCGCCCCAGGCACCTGAGCAGTCACAGTCGGGACCTGAAACCGCGACACCGGAAGCCATGGCCCAGTTCGGGACCACACCTCCACCAGCAGATGTCTGGCCTGACCAGCCGTCACCGCACCCACAGGTCCAGCGACCTTCGGACAGCCTCGCTCGGCAATCAGGGCACTCGCCCGCCCCGAAGCGCGGCTGGTGGGCTCGTTTTGCCGATTGGATGAGAGGACCCGCATGAGTACCTACTGGCCCTGGTGGGCGGGCGCTATCGGGCTCGCTCTGGTCACCCTCAACCACACCCTCATCACTGATCGGTCTCTCGGGGTGTCGGCCGCGTGGGATCGCGTGCTGCACTGGCGCCGCGAACGCGAGCTCGAACGGATGGACGAGGAGTTCGCCGACGATCAAGCTCTGGCCGAGGCGCTTGCCGCAGCCACAGCGGAGCACTTCGGCACCGACACCGGTACGTCCACCGTGCCGCAGGCTCCGTACGAGAAGTCGCAGCCACTGGAAGCCGACACCGAACCGGCAGCGAGTGAGCGTCCCGCAGCCACGAGCCTGCGCCCGGCCCCCCTGGTCACTCAGGCTGCCCTGCTGATGTCGATCTTCCTCGGCGGGTTCATCGCCGCGGTCACCTCCGGGCGGTTCCACCTCCGCTCCGACATGGGCCCCGGTTATCGGGACCTGGTCACCGCCGATTCGACCACCATGATCGCCATGTTGTTCGTGGGAGGTGTGCTGGTCGGCTTCGGCACTCGGCTGGCCGGTGGGTGCAGCTCCGGCCACGGCCTCAGCGGGTGCGGCCGGCTGCGCCCGGTCAGCATCGTCGCGACCGCCGTGTTCTTCGGCACCGCCGTCGCGGTGTCGTTCCTCCTGTGGAAGGTGATCTGATGCGTACCCGGGGCGCGATTCTGCTGGCCAATATCCTCACCGGACTAGCTCTCGGTTACACCGTCGCCCACATCGGTTTCGGTGACTTCGCTGAGCTGAACCGCATGTTCACCTTCCAGGACCTGCGCATGTTCCTCTCCTTCGCGGGTGCTGTGATGATCCTCGTGTGCGCGTTCGCTCTGCTGCGGGTTCGCCGCACCCCGGGACGCATCCACGCCGGCGTGATCCCCGGCGCGGTGTTGTTCGGTACGGGCTGGGCGATCTCAGGCGGGTGCCCGGCAATCCCGATCATCCAGGTCGCCAGCGGATACCTACCCGCCCTGATCACCATCGTCGGCGTCATCGTCGGTATCCGGTTGTGCCGCTGGGCCAACGCCCGGTACTTCCATCTCGACCGCGGCTCCTGCGGGCTGTAACTCAGCGGGCTCACTCGCATCCTCAGTGCCATGCCGACAGCAGCCGCCCCTCCGAAGACGACCGTCCCGGCGAGGCCGATCAACATGTTGGCTCGGTGTGCTCGGAAAGAGGCTCCGCCCGACCGAGGCGGGTCGGCCGCGGAGAGCGGCAGCGTCCGGGGGCCCCACCACGCGAAGGAAGGTTGTGGTGGTCCCCCTTCTTCCGGAACAGGGGGCGGAAGCAGTCGGCCACCTGTGCCGCCGTGGGACGTTCCGAAGGTTCCGCCGCCAGCATGCCTAGCAGGCAGGCGTCGAAGGCATCCGGGATATCCGGCCGTCTCCGCACCAGTTCCCCTTCCCCGGTTGGTGGAGGTGAGCGCGGGGGCGGCCCTCTCGGTGAAGCAAGCGATCCCGAAATCAGTGATCGATCCCGAAATCAGTGATCTTGATCGCGCCGCTGTCGGCGGTCACGAGATGTGCTGCCCCGCAAGCCAACCGAGGGCCACCTCCGGGAGCCAACACGGCGTCCATGCCGACAGCCATGCCGCGCTCGCCCAGGGCTCGCCCGGTCACCATGAGATCCGGTTCCGCCATCGGCGAGGCAGGGCCACTCCATACGCGCCCACAAGCGGCATGGACACAGGCGTCAGCAGAGACCCCCACGGCTCTGCCATCTGGCCGTCGGCGGTTAGGCCATAGCGCAGTAGGTGCTCCCAGTTGGGGTCCCATCGCTGACGGAGTCGTGCGAGATGGTTCAACGCTGCTGCATATCCCGCATCGGCAGCAGCGCGGTGAAGGCGGTAGGCGTCCCCCAGCCTTCCTCTCGTGGCGCGTGCTTGAGCAAGCTCGGAGAAGACCTCCACATGGCCGGCATGTGCCGCTCTGCAGGCGAACCCTTCCGCCGCTTCACCATCCCCCGCCTCCTCTTTCAGACGGGCCAACTCCCCCAGTGCCTGCGTCTTCCCCAGTTCGGCCGCAAGGCAGTACAGACGCTCCGCGTCCTGTGGTCTTCCGGCCTCCTCCCGCAGTTGGGCCAGTTGCACGAGTACCCGACCGCCTCCCGCCGAGGCCAGGCGCTCGGCCCCTTCACGGTCACCGTTCTTCTCTCTCCGCAGAACGAATTCGTGGAGCGCGAGACTGTCACCGGCTCGCGCCGCGCGGAGCACAAGCCGTTCGGCACCGCTTTTGTCGTCGGCTTCTTCACGTAAACGGGCGAGCAGTACGAGTGCTCCTGTATTGGCTGCGCGCTGAGCAGTGTCCGCCAGCCGCTCGGCTGCGCCGCGGTCCCGGGCATTCTCACGCAGCCACACCAGCTCAAGCAGGGCGAAGGTGCTGCCCGCATCCGCAGCGCTGCAGGCCATGCGTTCGGCTTCTTCACAGACCCCTGCCTCCTCTCGCAGCAGAGCCAGGTGAGCCAGCGCATCAGTGCTGCCCTTGTCAGCCGCGGTACGGTACAGCCGCAGCGCCGTCTCGGCGTCCCCGGCTTTGTCGCGCAGGCGAGCCAATTCAGTCAGGGCGAGAGTACTGCCCTTACTCGCTGCCGTACGAAGGAGTCTTTCCGCCCCCTCACTGTCTCCCGCCTTTTTCTTCAGGCGAGCCAGCTCCAGCAAGGCGAACTTGCTGCCCGACTCGGCCGCGAGGTCCAGAACACGTTCCGCGCTGCTCATGTCGCCTGCCTGCTGTCTCATCCAGGCCAGCCTGACCGCCGGGCGGACCTTGCCATGCACAAGGGCCGCTCGCGCCAAGCGCTCGGCAGCATCACAGTCGCCAGACCGCTCCCGTATCCATACCAACATGGACAGGGCATAGGGGCTGCCCGTTCGTTCCAGAGCCGAGAAGGCGAGTGCCTCTGCTCCTGCTCGGTCACCCGAGTCTTCGCTCGACCGGGCCAGCCCGGCGAACGTTCTGATCTCCCCTATAGCGGCGGCCTTCCGCATCAGGTCTTCTGCGCCCTGCTCGTTACCGGCCTCTTGCCGTAGCCGGGCCAGTCGGGTCAGGACGGTGGTGTCTCCCTGGCTGGCAGCCACGTGGGCCAGTTCCTCAGCTCCGTTCAGCTCCCCTGTGATCTCCCGAAGCCGGACAAGCTCCCATCGCACCCGGCCATCGGCCTTCCAAGCAGCCTCATAAAGCCGCTTCGCCTGCGCGGCGTTTCCCGCACCTTCGAGGAGCCGGGCCAAGTCGGGCCGTACATGGGTGTTACCGCCATCGAAAGCCTTCTGGTAAAGAGCCGCAGCAGCACGCAGGCGCCCTCGCGCCTCTGCCGCACGTGCCAGCGACGCACAGTCCTCGTGGCCGTGGCAGTGCCAGGCTGCAGCTTCCCAGAAGGAGGCCGGTGGGCACATCAGCCGGCGTTCAACGCGACCCTGCTGTTCGAGATAGTCGGCGAGCCGGTACACCGGCCCGTCGACGTCATTGCTCCTGCGCGGAATCCTCGTCAACGGTCCCGGGACGCCGTTGCACGGTGTGCCACAGAATGCCAAAGCCTCGTCCACCCAGTCGTCCCCGGACCAGGCGAGTTCACGTTCGTTGAGGTAGCCCTCAGCGGCCGTCGCGAGGAGCGCACGGGACAGTGCGGGGCCGTGCCCGAGTCGCCGATAGTCCATGGCTGCATGGATGAGCGCCATCGCGCCCGGTGGCGCACAACGGTAACGGGTCATGAGCTTCGGCACGCCGGCGAGAAACTGTGTGATTTCCCCGTCCGTGGCCCCGTCGAGAGCACTGGCCAGTCGTGGGTCGCCGTCCGCCTTCTGGCGCGCCTGACGCAGGTCGCTCTCGGTGAACGCCTTGGGCACCAGGACGTATTGGCCGATCCCCGTCAAGAGTTTGCGCTGCTGTTCGAACCGGTCGTCAGCCCCCGTGGCGGAGGGAGCTGTCAGAGGGTCCCAGAACCGCGGCCAAATGGTGGCGAGGACCAGCAGAGGACCCCGGTGTCGGTCGACAAGAGCCGTGCGCAGCCCTGCGGTGATGCGCTCAGCGGTCTTCTCGTCCGGTGCGAGGAGGTAGTGCTGGGCTTCATTGAGCCAGATCACGGTCCGTGGGCCAACCTCGGCGAGGTGGACGAGCGCGGCGTCGGGGCGCGTCGGATCGTAGGGGTGCCACACGCGCCATCCGTCGGGGAGTCGGCGCAACGCCTCCCAGCAAGCCCGGGTCTTCCCCGTTGAGGACTCCCCCACCAACGTAACCAGGAGGCTTTCGCCACAGGACGCCCGATCCACCAGTTCGCTCAGCGCTCGGTCGTGATCCCGCTCAACGTACAGCGGCAACGTAGGCAGTGACTCCCGCCCGGGGACGGTGATGGCCTGGTGTACCTCAAGGGCGAACGGATCGAGATCTCTCACCGGAGTCCCCAGAGGCTGTGCAAGCTGGGCGGCGGCCCACATGCCCTTGACCCGGCTCTCCACCGCGCTTGCATCCTTGCCCGCTGTGCGGGCCAGCAGCACGGCAACAGAGACAACGTCCTCCTGTCCCGCCAGCAGTTCCCGTGAGCCGATGATGCGGTGGACCGTGGCCTTTGAGGGGCTGCCAGGGAATGTGTCATCTTTCTCGATCTCAGCCGCTACGTGCTGCACCGGCGGTGTTCCCGCTTCCACGTAGAGCTGATACACGTAGTCCTTCAAGTCACGCAGCGCCGCCGGGGTCACGCCCAGGGGCTGCGGAATGCGCCGCTGGCTTCCCTGCCGCGAACTACTCCTGTGACTGGTCATCGAGACATCCTTGCGTGCCGAAGCCGAAGCCACACACAAAGTGACGGAATGCAAGAGGATTGCAAGGGCTTCGCCGTACACCGGCGACGGGTAAGCACCGTCTTCGGGCCCGAGCGCCTCACCAGCCGTCTGCCGAAGGCAGCATCCGAGGCAGAGCAAGCTGGGACGACAGCGGCCCACGGCAGCACATCGAGCGCGGTCACGCCGCACAGTCGGGTGAGCGTCGGGGCATGCGCTGCGGCATTTCGAGATCGTGCACTCAAGACAGCAGCATCCTCAACGCCTCGCTGGTGACCGCTCCGGCGATGGCGGAAACAAGGCTGCCCACGATGATTCCCATCAGGGTCAGCCACTCGCGACGGCTCATCGGCCGTCTGGCCATGACAACTCTCCCCTCTCCGTATGTCCGACCGGTAAACGGCCGGCTCCATGCCACCTTCCCGGAGGACGACGCGCCCTGGATGAGTTGAGACGAGTCGACACAGGGCGAAGCACCCCCGAGGCAGCGTGGCAACGGCCCGGTCTGCGAGGCGGGCGCCGTCGAGGACGATGGGGAGGAGTTGTGCAGCGCCCTGTTCACTTCGGTGAGCAGCAGCCCCGAGAACGCCGCGCACAGCAGGATGTTCTTCGGTCAGGACACATTGACCGACGAGTCGGCCTCTATGCCGCTCTCAGTGCCCCAGAGAAGGGATGACACCCGACCCGTACCCGTCGATGACCTTTTCCCGGGCGTCATGCATGGCGTACACCGCGAACTGGTCGACGCCCAATGCCCGCAACGCTCGCAGCTTCTTGAGGTGTTGTTCTTCGGTGCCGATGACGCAGAAGCGGTCGACGATCTCGTCGGGTACGAAGGCAGTATCAGGATTGCCGGCGCGGCCGTGATGGGCGTAGTCGTAGCCCTCTCGTTCCCTGATGTAAGCGGTGAGGGCCTCGGGGACGGCATCGGAGTACTCGCCGTATTTGGCGACGAGATCCGCGACGTGGTTGCCGACCATACCGCCGAACCAGCGGCACTGCTCACGCGCGTGCGCAAGGGCGGCGGGCGAGGTGTCATCGGTGAGGTACGCAGGTGCGGCCACACAGATCGTCACCGAGGACGGGTCGCGTCCGGCGGCAGCCGCCGCATCCCGTACGGCATTCACCATCCATTCCGTCAGGTACGGGTCGGCCAGCTGGAGGATGAAGCCGTCGGCTTGCCGGCCGGCCAGGGCCAGCGCCTTCGGGCCGTATGCCGCCATCCATACGGGAAGACGCCCGCCGCGTACCCAGGGAATCCGCAGGGCCCGCCCGTCCACCTCGGCCTCGCGGCCCTCCGCCAGATCACGGATGACGTGGATGGCCTCGCCGAGCGTGGCCAGCGTGTTCGGCTTCCGTCCGGCAACCCGCATCGCCGAGTCGCCCCGGCCGATGCCGCACACCGTGCGGTTGCCGAACATGTCGTTGAGCGTCGCGAAGGTCGACGCGGTCACCTCCCATGTGCGCGTCCCCGGGTTTGTCACCATCGGTCCGACCGTCAACGCAGTCGTGTGCTCCAGAATCTGGCTGTAGATGACGAAGGGCTCCTGCCAGAGCACTGCCGAGTCGAAGGTCCAGCCGTAGCGAAAGCCGTTGCTCTCCGCGCGCCGCATCAGGTCGACGACCGTCGACGCGGGCGGGTCCGTCTGCAGAACCAGTCCGAAATCCACCGTGGGGCCTCCTAGTTCAGGTACTGGCAGGTGGCGCGCGGCATGTACTGGCCATGGCCGGCGTGCCCGACGAACTCCCGCTGGTCGATGACGAGTTCGCCGCGCGACAGGACTGTTTCCACCCGGCCCGTGACGCGCTTGCCCTCGTACGCCGAGTAGTCGACGTTCATGTGGTGCGTCGCTGCCGACATGACCTGCTCGGCGGTCGGGTCGTAGATGACCACGTCCGCGTCCGCGCCCGGCGCGATCGTGCCCTTCTTGCCGTACAGTCCGAACATCCGGGCCGGGCCGGCGCACGCGATCTCGATCCAGCGGCGGCGGCTGATCTTCCCGTCCACGACCGCCTGGTGGAGCAGGTCCATACGGTTCTCCACTCCGGGCAGACCGTTGGGGATCTTGGAGAAGTCATCGCGGCCCAGCTCTTTTTGGCCCGCGAAACAGAACGGGCAGTGGTCGGTGGAGACCACTTGGAGGTCATTGGTGCGCAGGGCCCGCCACAGAGCGGCCTGGTGCTCACGTGGCCGCAAAGGCGTGCTGCACACGTACTTCGCGCCCTCGAAGTCGGGCTCGGCCAGGTTGTCGGTGGACAGGTACAGGTACTGCGGGCAGGTCTCCCCGAAGACCGGCAGCCCCATGTCCCTGGCCGCCGTCAGCTCCGCGACGGCCTCCTGAGCCGCCACATGCACCACGTACAAGGGGGAACCCGCTACCCGGGCGAGCTGGATCGTTCGGTGCGTCGCCTCCGCCTCCAGCAACGCCCTGCGCACCTCACCGTGATACCGCGGCTCCGTCTCGCCCCGCTCCAGTGCCTGTCGCACCAGCACGTCGATCGCGATGCCGTTCTCCGCGTGCATCATGATCAGTCCGCCGTTGTCCGCGGCCTGCTGCATCGCCCGCAGGATCTGCCCGTCGTCGCTGTAGAAGACTCCCGGGTAAGCGGTGAAGAGCTTGAACGAGCTCACTCCTTCGCCCACGAGCCCGTCCATCTCCCTCAGCGTCGATTTGTTCACGTCGGAGAGAATCATGTGGAAGCCGTAGTCGATCGCGCACTGGGCGTCGGCCTTCGCGTGCCAGACGTCCAGCCCCTGCCGCAGCGACTGGCCGACCGACTGGATCGCGAAGTCGATGATCGTGGTGGTGCCGCCCCATGCGGCCGCACGCGTGCCCGATTCGAACGTATCGGAAGCGGTCGTGCCGCCGAACGGCATTTGCATGTGGGTGTGGGCGTCGACCCCGCCCGGGATGACGTACTTGCCGGTGGCGTCCAGGGCGCGGTCGGCGGCGGCCGCCCAGCTGTCGGCGGTCGGGCTGCCGTGGGCGGCGAGGGCGGCGATCCGCCCGTCCTCCACCAGGACATCGGCATGGATCTCATCGGCGGCGGTGATCACCAGTCCGCCCCGGACGACCGTACGGCTCACCATGTCAGCTCCCTGCCTGTCTACCCGTGCCTGCCTGACGCCACGTCATGACCGGTCTACACCCGTAGATTCCGCGTGAGAAGGAGACACCGTAGAAGCATGTCACCATCCGTGGCAATACCGTGACGCTCGATCAATACGGATGCGTCGTGTTGCACCCGTCGTCAGCCGGGCGGTGCAACACCGGCAGGGGCGGGCCGGAGGGGTGCGGGAGTGGCGCGATGGGCAGGTATCCGCCGACGCCGGCGGGCAATCCTCGCAAGCGGCACGACCTCATGGCGGACGACACAGAGAGGGCGGCAGGTCATGGAGCAGCGCACACCGTGGGAGTTCTCCGACGACCGGGGGCGCCTGGTGGTGGCCGGACAACGGCCGGAACGGCTCGTGACGTACATACAGGCCGGAGCGACCCTGTGGGACCACGGCATACGCCCGGTGGGCCTGTTCGGGTCGCAGCACGACGGCGCCGCCCCCGACCCCGCCAAGGGCGGCGAGCTGCCGCTGGCGGAGATCCCCTACCTGGGCGCGGGAACCGCGCTGCACCCCGACGCCCTGCTGGAGGCCGGGCCGGACCTCGTGGTGGCGGTGACGTACGACGGCGAGCAGCTCTACGGCCTGGAGCAGAAGACCGCGCTGGAGCTGGAGGCGCACGTCCCGGTCGCCACCGTCGCGGTGGGCCCGGGCCGGAGCCTGGCCGAGGTCCGCGAGCGGTTCGCGGCGCTGGCCGGCTCCCTCGGCCGGGGCGAACCGCTTGGTCTGGCACGGGAGTTGGACGCCGCGGAGGACGCCCTGCGGCAGGCGGCCGGCCGCCCGGCCCGGCCCCGGGTCCTGGCCCTGTCCCCCGCGGGCCCGGAGCGGGTCCATCTGGCCCGGCCCGGCTCCTGGCCGGACCTGCGGGCGCTCGCCGAGCACGGCGTGAACCTGGTGGAACCGCCCGCCGGCGCGGGCATCAACTGGTCCACGGTCGGTTGGGCGGAGGCGGCCGGGCTGGCCCCCGACGTCATCCTCATCGACGTCCGCGCCAATGCGGCGCGCCCCGAGGCCCTGCGTGCCGATGCGCACTGGCGCGCGCTGGAGTCGCACGTACGCCTGCTCCCGTGGAACCCGGAGGCGCCCTGCAGCCGGCTCGCGCACACACGCTTCTTCTCCCGCGTGGCGGAGGCGCTGCGAGTGGGGTGACCTCTAGTACCGGGAATATCCAGCCCGGCGCGTCGAGTTGAGGCCCTGCAGGGGGTCCTCGCACCCCCTACGGGATCTGTTCGACCCACCCCTACGGGACCCCACGCCCCCTTGCAGGCCCCAACGTCCACCCCCACCCACCGCATTCCCA
>NZ_JBFACE010000016.1:0-175520 GCF_040640655.1 Streptomyces sp. NPDC021749
GACGCCGTCTCCGATGTGAACCGGTCCCCGGTGAGCTGCATGCCGTCACCGGAGTCACCGGCGAACCGGATGATCACCCGGTCCAGGCGCCGGACTTCTTTGCCCTGGCCGTCACTGCCGGAGGAGCGCTGTCCCCCGACGAGCGCTGCGTCGGTCTGCTCGGCTGGGCTACTGACCTGGCTGGTCACTGCTTCGGACCTCCCTCTAAGGGGTGCGGCGTCCCCGCCGGAGGCAGGGCTCGGGACGTGTCGTACCGACCGGTTGTCCCATAACCATCGTACGTGGGTAAGGGTGCCCTTCCCTGGGTCGATCACATGATGGACGTCACCATGAGACACCGATCTGGTGCGTTTTGTCATGAAATCACCGCCCCCATGACCCCTTCTTCGTGACGCTCCGGACTTCGCCCCTGGTTCTCGGCCCCGCGCTCCTGTCCGGCGGTGAACACCCTGTGAACTGGACGTCTGACAGCCTGTCAGGTCCTCAGGAATTGAGGTAGGTCAGGACGGCGAGCACTCTGCGGTGATCCCCGTCACTCTGCGCCAGGCCCAGCTTCAGGAAGATGTTGCTGACGTGCTTCTCGACCGCGCCGTCACTGACCACCAGCTGACGGGCGACGGCGGAGTTCGTCCGTCCCTCGGCCATCAGCCCCAGCACCTCGCGCTCGCGCGGCGTCAGATGCGCCAGCACGTCCTGCTTGCGGCTGCGGCCCAGCAGCTGCGCCACCACCTCGGGGTCCAGGGCCGTGCCGCCGCCGGCGACCCGGACCACCGCGTCGACGAACTCCCGGACCTCGGCCACCCGGTCCTTCAGCAGATAGCCGACACCCCGGGTCGACCCGGCCAGCAGCTCCGTGGCGTACTGCTCCTCCACGTACTGCGAGAGCACCAGGACCCCCAGGTCGGGGTGGTCCCGGCGGAGCCGGATCGCGGCCCGGACGCCCTCGTCGGTGTGCGTCGGCGGCATCCGCACGTCCGCCACCACCACGTCCGGCAGCGCGCCCTCGTCCGCCAGCTCCCCGATCACCTTGATCAGCGCCTCGGCGTCCCCCACACCCGCCACGACCTCGTGCCCCCGGTCGGTCAGGAGCCGGGTCAGCCCCTCCCGGAGCAGCACCGAATCCTCGGCGATGACCACCCGCACCTTGTTCTTGTCCTCCACGGATCGGATCCCCCGTCCCCCATGCCTCGTGCGCGCATGCTGCGTCAGCGCACGCTCCGTAAGCGCATGCTTCGTACGCGCCCGTCGTGTCGGGACCCAGCATCCCAGGACCCGGACGGAGCGGAGGCGGCGGGCAGGGAGGGGCGTACGAGAGGGCGTAGGCGAGGGCGTACGCGACGGCGTACGGGAGGGCCTACGGGAGGGCGTACGAGGTGGCGGGAGGTGGCTGGCTGAGGTACGGGGCGGCCGCGGTGGGCGGGAGGTGACGGGCTGAGGTACGGGGCCTCCGAGGGCCCCCGGCAGGCGGGCGCGGGGCGGGGCGGCGCGGCCCCCGGTCAGCCGCGCCAGGGCAGCTCGGCGGTGATGTGCGTCGGGCCGCCGACCGGGGAGTCGACGACCAGCAGGCCCTCGACGGCGGCGAGGCGTTCGGCGAGGCCGGCCAGCCCGGTCCCGTCGTCCGTATGGGCGCCGCCCCGGCCGTCGTCCGTCACCAGGACCATCAGCCGGTCGCCGGTGCGCCAGACGTCCAGCGTGGCGCCGGTGGCCCGGGCGTGCTTGGAGACGTTCTGCAGCAGCTCGGAGGCGGTGAAGTACGCGATGCCCTCGATCGCCGCGGCCGGCCGGTGGTCCAGGTCCACGGTCACCGTCACCGGGACCGTGCAGCGCGCGGCCAGCGCCGACAGCGCGGGGCCCAGCCCCCGGTCGGTGAGGATCGCCGGGTGGATGCCGCGGGCCAGGTCGCGCAGCTCCTGGAGGGCGATCTTCACCTCGCCGTGCGCCTCCTCGACCATCTTCGCGGCCGCCTGCGGATCGTCCGCCAGCTTCTCCTTGGCCAGGCCCAGGTCCATCGCCAGCGACACCAGCCGGGCCTGCGCCCCGTCGTGCAGATCGCGCTCGATGCGCCGCAGATCGGCCGCCGCGGTGTCCACCACCACCCCGCGGTCCGACTCCAGCTGTGAGACCCGGGTGGCGAGGGGCGACGGCCCCAGCAGGCCCTGGACCATGACCCGGTCCACCTGGGTCAGCCCGCGGATCAGCCACGGCCCGGCCAGCACGAGCAGCAGCCCGATCCCGCTGGCCAGCCCGGCCTCCGCCGGGGTGTCCAGGTAAACGCCGTTGCCCAGGCCGTCGCCCCACAGCTGGATGCCCGGCTGCCCCAGGTACGCGGGGAAGGTCCAGCGCCACAACGGGTAGGTCAGCAGCGTCCAGCCGAGCGTCCAGAACGTGAACGAGCAGATGAAGGCGAAGATCGCCCACGGGAAGTGCAGCAGGCAGTACAGGAGGTGCCGCCAGGACACCCCGCTCTTCAGGACGGCCCCGATCCACGCCATCAGGCCCGGCTTCGCGGGCCGCACCGGCTCCGGGGCGGCGACCTCCAGCCCCAGCAGCGCCCGGGCCCGTGCCCGTTCCAGGCCGCCCAGCCCCCGGGCACCGGCCAGGCCGCCCGCCAGCACCGGGATGCCGAGGAACGTGACCAGCAGGCCGGCGCCGACCGCGATCACCCCGACCGCATAGATGAACAGCAGGCAGGCGATCGGATAGTTGAGGAAGAGGTACAGGAACTCCCGCCAGGTGCGCCCGGAGAAGGGGGCGCGCAGCGCCATGGGCACCCGGGACGGACGGGGGTGGGGCTGCGGGGGGTATGCGGTATCCATCGTCGTCTCGTCTCGTCTCGTCTCGTCGGTCGTTCTGCCTGGGCTGGGGCCTGGGCCTGGGCTGGGTCGGGGCCTGGGCCGGGGCTGGGGCCGGGAGGCCGGTCTGCCGGACGGGCGTTCTGCCGGGTGGCCGGTCTGCCGGATGGCCGTGGCCGTGGCGCGTTCCGTCGTGACCAGAGTCCGTGAGCCGCACCTCCCCGCACCATGAGGCTGCTCGCAGTCCTTTGCGGGGGTTTTCCCCACCCCGGGGCCGCGGGCCGGGACGGCCCGCTGGTCAGCGGCGATACGAGGGCCAGCGGCGGGCGTCCTCCGCTGCTCAGCGGCGCTTCGGGCGTCCGCCACCGCTCAGCGACGGACGCTTCGGGTGTCCTCCGCTGCTCAGCGGCGGGCGCTCCGGGCGTTCGCCACTGGTCAGCGGCGCTTCCCGTGTCCCTCGGTGCTCAGCGGCGCTTCCGGTGCCCTTCGGTGCTCAGCGGCGCTTCCGTCCCGCCTCTGCCCGCGCGCCGGAGCCCGGACGGGCCCGCCACGGCAGTTCCGCGGTCACCCGGGTGGGCCCGCCGGCCGGTGAGCTCAACAGGAACAGCCCGTCCACCGACCCCAGCCGCTCGGCCAGCCCGGCCAGCCCGCTGCCGCCGTCCAGTTGCGCCCCGCCCTTCCCGTCGTCCCCGACCTGGATCAGCAGCCGGTCCGCGGCCCGCCACACCTCGACGGACGCCTGCCGGGCCGCGCTGTGCTTGGAGACGTTCTGCAGCAGTTCCGACACCGTGAAGTACGCGATGCCCTCGATCGCCGGCGCGGGCCGCTCGTCCAGGTCCACCGCCACGGTCGCGGGCACCGTGCAGCGCCCGGCCAGCGACGCCAGGGCCGGCCCCAGCCCGCGGTCGGTCAGGATCGCCGGGTGGATGCCCCGCGCCAGGTCCCGCAGCTCCTGCAGCGCCAGCTTCACCTCGCCGTGCGCCTCGTCCACCATCGCCGCCACGGTCGCGTCGGCCTGACCCTCCAGCAGCTTCTCCTTCGCCAGGCCCAGCCCCATGGCGAGCGCCACCAGCCGGGCCTGCGCGCCGTCGTGGAGGTCCCGTTCGATACGCCGCAGATCGGCGGCCGCGGTATCCGTGACCGTCATCCGGTCCACCTCCAGTTCGGCGATCCGCCGCTCCAACTCGTCCGAGGGCGACAGCAGCCCGCGCACCATCGCCCGGTCCACGTTCGTCAGAGCGCGCGCCACCCAGGGCAGCACCGGCCAGCCGACGAAGAGCGAGACCAGCACGACCGCGAAGGTGAGCACCGACCACGGCAGCCGGACGAATGCGAACAGCGCGTGCCGCCAGGCGACCGGATCCTTGACGCTCGTCCACAACCACGGGAAGAACCCCTGGTCGCGCGGGCGCAGTGGGCTCGGCTCGGCGACCCGCACCCCGAGCAGCGCCCGCGCCCGGGCCCGCTCCAGCTTCCCGTACCGGCGGCACACCTTCAGGCCGAGAGCCAGCAGCGGCAGCCCGATGACGGTCACCGACAGCCCGGTCCCCAGCGTCAGCCACACCACCAGCACCACGAACGCCGCGATGCCCAGCGGCAGGTTGGCCAGCAGATGGCCGATCTCCCGCCAGGTCGCGGCGTCGAACGGCGCGCGCGGTGGCGGAGGTGACGCCTCGTCAAGGGCGTCGTCGGCGGCATGGGATCGGGAACTCTCGGTCATGTGCCCAGCCTGCCCGGCCGCGGCCCGGCGTGCCATGGGGTGACCGGGGCGGCGGCGGTGGGGTTTTCCCCACCTCGCTGCACCTCGCGCCGGACCGGACGGCGTACCGCTCCGCGCCTCGCGCAGCGGCCCTTCCCACAGCTCATCGGCGCGCCGCGGTACGCGGGCGAGTGCTCGACCCGATCAGCAACCCGATCAGCGCCCCGATCAGCAACCCGATCGGCGACCCGAGCGGCGACTCGATCAGCAACCCGATCGGTGACCCGAGCGGCAACCCGAGCGGCGCCTCGGTAATGCGGCACGTACGGGGCGTTGGTGCAGGTTGATGCCGTTCTCGTTATCCACAGCGGTGGACACGGCGCGCCGGCGGGACCTTATTGTGTGGCGATGCACAACGGGAGGGGCGAGGGCGATGGCGCGGGGCGACGACGGCCTGGTAGTGACGCCGGAATCCGCCGTACGGCAGCCGGCCGACCCGGCGTCGCACGCCACCGGCACGGTGGCCGCGCCCCTCGACGTCCGCGGCTGGGGCTGGGGCGACCGCAGTAGGACGTGGACGGCGGCGACGGCGAGCGTGCTGCTCGCGGCGGTCGCCGGGACGTGTGCGCACAGCTGGTTCGGGGACGGCTCGGCCCTGGCGGCCGGTATCGCCGCCGTCGTGGTCACGGGGGCCGGAGCGGCCGTCGGCGCGCTCACCAGGAGGGACGGGCAGCGTCCCCCGGGTACCGTACGGAGCGGGCAACAGGCCCCCGCAGCCGCCCTGTTGCTGCTCGGCGGCGCCCTCGGGGTGACCGCCGCCTGGCAGGCCGCTCCTGGTGGCGGCGCCCGGCTCGCCGCCGTCGGCCTCACCGCCGCGGCCGTGCTCGCACTCCTCGGGCTCTGCACGAGCGTGGGTCGCGCCGCCCTGGCGGGCGCCGCGTCGGTCGCGCTCGCGGTCGGCGCGTGGGAGCTGGGGCTCGCGCTGACCACCCCTGCCCGTACGGGAGTTGTGCTCGCCTTCGTCTCCGTATTGGTCCTCGGCTACCTCCCCCGGCTCGCCCTGATGACGGCCGGGCTGACCCGGCTCGACGACCAGCGGTCCGGCGGCACACCGGTCAGCCGCCACCAGGTGGGGGCCGCCCTCGGCGGCGCCCACCGGGAACTCTCCCTGGTCACGGTGGCGACGGCCGTCTCGGCAGGCGCGGGCGGGGTGCTCGCGGCGCAGACCCCCGGCCTGTGGACGGTGCTCGCGGCACTGCTGCTGAGCGTCGTCCTGTGCTCGCGGGCGCGGGCGTACCCGCTGGCGGTGGAGGTCGTCGCGCTGCTCGCGGCCGGCCTCGCCATAGCCGTCCGGCTGGTGTTGCTCTGGGCCACCGACGGCGGCGCCCCCGTGCCCGCGCTGGCCACCCTCGGAGTACTGGCGCTGCTGCCCGCCGCGCTCCTGGCGATACGGGTGCCGGAACCGCTGCGGGCCCGGCTGCGGCGGTGGCTGAACCTGGTCGAGTCGGTGAGCGTGGCGGCACTGATCCCGGTGACCCTGGAGGCCTTCGGCCTCTACGACCTGCTGCTCGGCACGTCCTGAGCCGGAGGGATCACGGCATGTCGGTTTCGGGGGCACCCATGGGCGCGCAGGGCGATGCGGGCACGGGGACGGGCGGGGGCGCGCGGGCGGGTGCGAACGCGGGGGCGGACGCAGGCCTGCGGGCGGGTGCGAACGCGGGGGCGGACGCGGGCTCGCGGGCGGATGCGGGCCTGCGGGTGGATGCGGGCACGTATCAGGAGTCGGGTGCAGGGCGGGGCGAGGGAGCTGGGGGAGCGCGGGGAGCGGGGGAGCACGGGGGCTGGACCGGATGGGACGCAGGAGGGGACGTGGACGCAGTGACGACGAGGGACGGGGCTGCCGGGGCGGGTGGCAATGCCCTTCCGGCGGCTGGGTCTGTACCAGTTGCTGAACCCGTGCCGGTTGCTGAGCCCGTGGTGGCTGCTCAGCCTGTGGCGGCTGAGCCCGTGGCGGTGGGCGAGCCCGCGCCGGCTGGCGGTCGGTTGCCGAACGCGGGACAAATCCCCTCCGGCGAACAGGAGTTGGCCGCCCTGCGGGAGTCTGGTGTCCCGAGTGCGGGGCCGATGCCCGCGCCGGCGCAACCTGCCGTAGCCCCGTCGGTACCCGCGGCGTCCCCGCAGGCGCCCACCGGTCCCCCACCGGCGCCTGCCCCCGGGCCGATGCCTGCCTCCGGGCCGATGCCGGCATCCGGGCAGGCGCCCGCCGCCGGTTCTGCGCCCGCGTCCGGGCCGACGTCCGGCTCGGGGACTGCGCCGGTGCCTGGGCCCGCGCCTGTCTCCGGGCCCGCGCCGGCGCCCGAACCGGTCCTCGCCTCCGGACCTGCGCCCGCCTCCGGCTCGATGCTGATGCAGCCGGCCGCTGCCCCTACCCCCGACCCCGGCGCCACCCCCACCACCGGCCCCGTCTACACCCCCACCCCCATCTACAGCCCCACCCCCACGTCCGCGCCCACTACGGCCCCGGCTTCGGCCCCGGACCCGGCCCCGGCCTCGGCTCCCGCGCCCGCCCCCGGGCGGTACGGCCGGTCGGCGCCCGGGCTGCCGGCGCGTACGCCGGTCTCCGTTCCGCTCCTGCCTCCGGAACTGGCCGACGGCGGGCCGCGGCCGCGCCGTGGCGACCCGCTGGCCCGCCGGGCGGGCCGTGCACTGCGCCGAGTGTTCGCCTCGTCGCCGGCCGCCGAGACGGCCGCCGTCACGCAGGCCGCCCACGCCATCCAGCAGCCGGTGACGACCGGCCGGCAGATAGCCGTGTCGAGCATCCGCGGTGGCGCCGGCAAGTCCACCGTCGCCGCCCTCCTGGCACTCACCTATGCCCACTACCGGCCCGACCCGGTGCTGGCCGTGGAGGCCGACCCGGCGCTCGGCACCCTGCCGCACCGCCTCGGCGCCCGCGAGGTGCGCTGGTCCGGTACGGACCTGGCGCAGATCGTCGATCCGTCGATGCTGATCACGGACCTGACCGGCTACCTGCTGCCGTTCGCGGGCGGTGGCTGGTTGCTGCCCGGCAGCCAGGGCGCCATCGGTGCCCGGCTGGACCTCGACACCTACCGCATCGTGATGACCTCCCTGCGCCGGCACTTCGCGGCCACGGTGGTGGACTGCGAGACGCTGCCCGCCGAAGTGGCGCGTACGGCGCTGGTGACGACGCAGGCGCGAGTGCTGGTCACGCCGGCGACCCCGGAGGGCGTGGCGGCCACCCGTGCCGTACTCAACTGGGTCGGCGGGCTGCACCCCGGTCTGCTGCCCACCACGGTCGTCGTGCTCACGCACTCCTCGCCCGACAGCGGCGTCGACGTGCGCAAGGCCGCCGACCACCTCGGTGCCGGTGGCGCGGCGGTGCTGCCGCTGCCGTACGACCGCCATCTGGCGGCCGGCGGCGCCATCCGGACCGAACTGCTCGGCGAGCGGACGCGGGAGGCGGCGGCCCGGATCGCGGCCGAGGTCATGGACCGCGCGGTGTCCCGGGACCCGATACGCCGCCAGCGCCCGGCCCCTCAGCCACACCACCCCCACAGCCCGCCGCACCCCCACAGCGCACCCCAGCCGCACGGTGTACCTCAGACGCAGCAGGTACCTCAGTCACAGGCGCAGCAGGTACCTCATCAGGTACAGGAGGCACCTCAGCCGCATCAGGCACCTCCGCCCCACGAGGCGCCGCCCGCGTACGCACCCCAGACGGCACCACCGGCCCCAGCCCCAGCCCCAACCCCAACCTCAGCCGTCCCCCCAGCCCCAACCCCAGCCGTCCCCCCAGCACCGGCCCCGGTTCCCACCTCGACTCCGGCGCCCGCCCCGCCTCCCCCCGCCCCCGACCGGCGCAGTCCCTTCGACGGCGGCCCGATCCACTGATTGGGATCTTCCGAGTCGGCAGCTTCCGAGCGGGATCCTCGTCCGCTCCGTGAGACAACTTCTGAGACAACCGGGCCCGCCGTTTACGCTGCCAGCCGCCCAGGAAGGGCGAAGTACGGACAAGCTCACCGTCGGCGACGACGCGGCTTCTCTGGGCGGGGCGACCAGGGCCTAGACTCCGGTTCGTACAGATCGCAGATCGTCGAAGTCGTTGAACAAGCGCAGTCAGGGAGCGAGGGGCGGACGTGCCGGACGCGACCGTACGCACCACCGTCGCCGCGGACTACTTCCAGGGCTACTCGGTCGTCGGGATCATCGCCGTAATCGGTGTGCTCTTCGTCGCCGTCGCCTTCGGGGCCGGGCGGCTGCTGCGGCCTGTCGTACCGACGCGCGAGAAGATGCTGACGTACGAGTGCGGCGTGGACCCGGTCGGCGAGGGCTGGGCGCACACCCAGGTCCGCTACTACGTCTACGCCTTCCTCTACGTCATCTTCGCCGTCGACTCGATCTTCCTGTTCCCCTGGGCGACGATCTTCGCCGCCCCCGGTTTCGGCGGCGTGACGCTCGTGGAGATGTTCATCTTCCTGGGCTTCCTCGCCGTCGGCCTGCTCTACGCATGGAAGAAGGGCGTCCTGGAATGGACGTGACCCCCGCCGCCAACAGCTCCGCGGCCGCGGCCGGGGGCGCAGTGCCGGAATTCCTCCCGGAGCCGCGCCGCCTGGGCACCCTGGCCCGGCTCGCGCCCGAACCGATGAAGGTGGTCCTCAACTGGGGCCGCCGCTACAGCCTGTGGGTCTTCAACTTCGGGCTGGCCTGCTGCGCTATCGAGTTCATCGCCGCTTCCATGGCGCGCCACGACTTCATCCGGCTCGGCGTGATCCCCTTCGCGCCCGGCCCGCGCCAGGCCGACCTGATGGTCGTCTCCGGCACGGTGACGGACAAGATGGCCCCGGCCGTCAAGCGCCTCTACGAGCAGATGCCCGAGCCCAAGTACGTCATCTCCTTCGGGGCCTGCTCCAACTGCGGCGGCCCCTACTGGGACTCGTACTCGGTCACCAAGGGCGTCGACCAGATCATCCCGGTCGATGTGTACGTACCGGGCTGCCCGCCGCGCCCGGAGGCGCTGCTCCAGGGCATCCTCAAGCTCCAGGAGAAGATCGCGCGCGAGTCTCTGGGGGAGCGCTACGCCAAGGGCGGCGCGCCCCGGCCCTCGGCGGCCGCCCTGCGCAGCGGCCTGGTGACGCCGCCCGCGCCGACGTCCGGGCCTGCGCCGACGTCCGGGCCCGCGCCGACGTCCACGGGGGAGGAGCCCCGATGAGCGACCAGCCCGAGCAGCAGCCCGAGCAGCAGCCTGATGAGGCCGTCGAGCCGGTCGAGCCCGCCGAGCCCGCCGAGCCGGTCGTCGGGTGGCTACCGCGGCCCGCGAGCGAGATCTTCGGTGCCGGCGCCACCGCGGAACTGGCGTACGACCTGCTGACCGTCGACGTCCCGGCGGACGGCTGGCTCACCGCGCTGACCGCCGCCCGGGACGACCTCGGCTGCCGCTACTTCGACTGGCTCAGCGCCGTCGACGAGCCCGGCACCGGCTTCCGTATCTGCGCGCACCTCGCGGACGTGGCCCGCCCGGGGCCCGTCCACCGGCTGGTCGTGCGGACCACGGTGCCGCACGACGCTGCCGCGCTGCCCACCGCCGTCGGCGTGTACGCGGGCGCGGCCTGGCACGAGCGCGAGACGCACGAGATGTTCGGCGTCGACTTCACCGGCCACCCCCACCTCGTACCGCTGCTCCTCCCGGAGGGCTTCGAGGGGCACCCGCTGCGCAAGGACTTCGTGCTGGCGGCCCGGGTGGCCAAGGCGTGGCCGGGGGCCAAGGAGCCGGGGGAGCCTGCGGCGGGGCACGGCGGGCCCAAGCGCCGGCAGATGCTGCCGCCGGGCGTTCCCGACCCGAACGAGTGGGGTCCGCTGAAGGGCCAGCTGCCGCCCGCACCGGCACGTCCGGCGCGTGGTGCGCGGGCGGCCGGCGGCGCGGCGGGCGAGCGTCCGGTACGGCGTACGCGGTCGGCGGCCGCGGGCTCGGCCAGCCAGCAGGCGGCCGAGGGCGCGTCGTCCGAGGCTCCCGCGGCCCCGGCGCCTGCCGAGCGGCCGGAGCGGCCGGCACGCCGTACCAGGTCGGCGAGCCAGGGCTCGGCCAGCCAGCAGGCGGCAGCGGCGAAGGCCGAACCCCCGGCGAAGCCCGAACCCCCGGCGAACGCCGATGCTCCGGCGCAGGCCGAAGCTCCGGCGCAGGCCGCGGCACCCAAGGCCCCGGCGGCCCCGCGCTCCTCCGACGCACCGTGGCACCACGCCCGCCCGGCCTTCGACGAGCCCCAGAAGCAGCCCAAGCCCGAGCCCAAGCCCGAGCCCGAGCCGGAGGCCAAGCCCGAGGCGACGCCCACCCCGGAGGCCAAGCCCGAACCGGAGCAGAAGCCGGAGCCCGAGGCGAAGCCCGCCCCCGAGGCGAAGCCCGCCCCCGAAACCGAGCCCGAGGCGAAGCCCGCCCCCGAGGTGAAGCCCGCCCCCGCCCCCGAGACCAAGCCGCAGACCAACGACCCCCGGGCCCCGCACGACCCCCAGGCCCCGCACGAGCCCCACGACCCGGCAGGAGGCGACACCCCATGAGCGACGCGCTCGACACCGCGCTGCGCCTCATCGCCGTCTTCGCCGTGTTCCTGGTGTTCCCGCTGGTCATCGGGCAGACCGAGCACAAGGTCATGGCCCATATGCAGGGCCGGCTCGGTCCGATGTACGCGGGCGGGTTCCACGGCTGGGCGCAGCTGGTCGCCGACGGGGTGAAGTTCGCGCAGAAGGAAGACATCGTGCCGGCCGGAGCCGACCGGCGGATCTTCCAGCTCGCCCCGGCCGTCGCCCTGCTGCCGTACCTTCTGGTCCTGGTCGCCATCCCGATAGGGCCGCACAACGCCGTCGGGCAGGTGCTGGACGCGGGGATCTTCTTCGTGCTCGCCGTCATGGGCGTCGGCGTGCTCGGCTCGCTGATGGCCGGCTGGGCCTCGGCGAACAAGTTCTCGCTGCTCGGCGCCCTGCGGACGGCCGCGCAGCTGCTCGCGTACGAGCTGCCGATGCTGCTCGCCGCGGCCTCCGTCGCGATGGCGGCCGGCACGCTCTCGCTGCCCGGCATCGTCGAGGCGTTCCACTGGTGGTGGGTGCCGTGGCAGATCGTCGGCGGCGTGGTGTTCTTCACCGCGGGCCTCGCAGAGCTGCAGCGGCCGCCGTTCGACATGCCGATCGCCGACTCGGAGATCATCTTCGGCGCGTACACCGAGTACACCGGACTGCGGTTCGCCCTCTTCCTGCTCGCCGAGTACGCGGGCATCGTCGTCCTCTGCGCGCTGACCTCGGTGCTCTTCCTGGGCGGCTGGCACGGGCCGTTCGGCGCCGACGGCCTGGGCTGGCTGTGGACGCTGCTGAAGACCGCGCTGCTCGCCTTCGGCGTCATCTGGCTGCGGGTCACCTACCCGCGGCTGCGCGAGGACCAGCTGCAAAAGCTCGCCTGGACGGTGCTCATCCCGCTCGCGCTGGCCCAGATCGCCCTCACCGGCGTCGTCAAGGTGGTGATCTCGTCATGAGCTTCCCCGGTTCCGGTCTCGCCAAGGGCCTGGCCGTCACCCTGCGGACGATGACGAAGCGTTCCGTCACCGCGCAGTACCCGGACGTCCAGCCCGAGCTCGCGCCGCGCACCCGCGGCGTCATCGGGCTGTTCGAGGAGAACTGCACGGTCTGCATGCTGTGCGCCCGTGAGTGCCCCGACTGGTGCATCTACATCGACTCCCACAAGGAGACGGTGCCGCCGGCCGCGCCCGGAGGCCGTGAGCGCAGCCGGAACGTGCTCGACCGCTTCGCCATCGACTTCGCGCTGTGCATGTACTGCGGGATCTGCATCGAGGTCTGCCCCTTCGACGCGCTCTTCTGGTCGCCGGAGTTCGAGTACGCCGAGACGGACATCCGCGACCTCACCCACGAGCGCGACAAGCTCCGCGAGTGGATGTGGACGGTGCCCGAGCCGCCGGCGCTCGACCCGGCGGCCGAGGAGCCCAAGGAGATCGCCGCCGCCCGCAAGGCCGCGGACAAACTCGCCGCCCAGCAGGCCGCCGAGGCCGCGGCGCAGGACGAGGACCGGCCCGAGAACCAGAACCGTTCGGACACCGAGGAGGAGGGGACGTGACGCTCGCCGCCACGGCCGCCGGGCACGGCTTCCTGTCGCCCACCGGCGTCGAGATCGCGTTCCTGCTCGTCGGCATCGGCACGCTCGGCGCGGCCGTCATCACCGTCACCACCCGCCAGCTGGTGCACGCCGCCCTCTGGCTGGTCGTCGCGCTCGGCGGGGTCGCGGTCGAATACCTCCTGCTCACGGCCGAGTTCATCGCCTGGGTGCAGGTGCTCATCTACGTCGGTTCCGTGGTCGTCCTGCTGCTCTTCGGACTGATGCTGACCAAGGCACCCATCGGGCGCTCCCCGGACGCCGATTCCGGCAACCGCTGGGCCGCGCTCGCGGTCGCGCTCGCCGCGGCCGCCGCCCTGGTCTGGGTCGTCGTCGACGCCTTCCGCACCACCTGGATCGACTTCGGAGGGGCCGTCCAGGGCTCCACCGAGGCCTCTGGCCGCAGCCTCTTCCAGTACTGGGTGCTGCCCTTCGAGGCGCTGTCCGTGCTGCTGCTCGCCGCGCTCGTCGGGGCGATCGTGCTGTCCCGCAGGAGCGGTGAGGGCCGGGCCCCGGCGGCCGCCCTCAAGGACGGCGCGGCCCGCGCCACCACAGCCCCCGCCCCACGAGAGGAGCAGCGCTGATGCATCTCGCCTACCCGGCCGTCCTCGCCGTCCTCCTCTTCTGCACCGGTCTGTACGGCGTGCTCGCCCGCCGCAACGCGATCCTGGTGCTGATGTCCGTCGAGCTGATGCTCAACGCCGTCAACCTCAACCTCGTCGCCTTCGACGTCTGGCTGCGCGACACCCTGCACGCCGGCCAGGCGCTCACCCTCTTCACCATCGCCATCGCCGCCGCCGAGATCGGCATCGGCCTGGCGATCGTGCTGCTCGTCTACCGCAACCGCGGCAGCTCCGACATCGACCGGCTCCGTGACCTCGCCGAGCGGCCGGACGGCGCCGACGCCGACGGGACCCCGCAGCCGGACACCCAGGCGGAGGCCACCGCGTGACCCTCACGACCACCGCCGTTCTCGTTCCCCTCCTGCCCTTCCTCGGGGCCGTCGCCGGCCTCCTCCTGGGGCGGCGCGCGCCCGGTTTCGTACGGCCGCTGGCCGTGCTGCCGACGCTCGTCGCGGCCGCACTGACCATCGCGGTCGCCGTCGGCCAGGGCGGCGGCCCGGCCACCGACGTCGCCACCCGGCTCACCCCGACCGGGTCGATCCCGATCGATCTGGCGCTGCACATCGACGGCTTCGCCGCGCTGATCGCCGTGGTCGTCGGCGTCGTGGCGAGCTGTGTGCAGATCTACTCCACCGGCTATCTGCGCGACGACCCGCGCTACCCCTCCTACGCCGCGCTGGTCTCGCTCTTCACCGCCGCGATGCTGCTGGTCGTCTACACCGGCGACCTGATGGTGCTGCTGGTCGGCTGGGAAGTCATGGGCATCTGCTCGTACTTCCTCGTCGGCCACTACTGGGAGACCGAGACCGCCCGGTCCGCCTCCCTCAAGGCCTTCCTGGTCACCAAGCTCGGCGACGTCCCCTTCCTCTTCGGCATCTTCGCGCTGGCCGCCGACACCGGCACCTTCCGGATCACCGGCATCCTCGGCTCGGTCGCCAACCGCGGCCTGGACCACCCGACGCTGATCGCGCTGCTGCTGCTGGCCGGCGTCGCGGGCAAGTCCGCGCAGTTCCCGCTGCACACCTGGCTCCCGGACGCGATGGCCGGCCCGACGCCGGTCTCCGCGCTGATCCACGCCGCGACGATGGTGGCGGCCGGCATCTACGTCGTGGCCCGGCTCCTCCCGGTCTTCGCGGCCTCCGCGGCCGCACTGGTCGTGATGGCCGTGATCGCCGCGATCACCATGGTCGGCTCCGGCCTCGCCGCGCTGGCCCAGGACGACATCAAGCGGGTGCTGGCCTATTCGACGGTCGGCCAGCTCGGCTACATGCTGGGCGCGCTCGCCGTCGGCGACCGCGGCGCCGCCGTCTTCCACCTCCTGTCGCACGGTGCGTTCAAGGCCCTCCTCTTCCTCGGTGCGGGCGTGATCATCCACGCCGCGGGCACCAACTCGCTCGCCGCCATGTCCCGGATGAGCGGCCTGTCCCGGCGCATCCCGGACGCCTTCTGGACCGTGACCGTCGGGCTGCTCGCGCTCGCCGCGATCCCGCCGTTCGCCGGCTTCTTCTCCAAGGAAGCCGTCCTCGGCGCCGCCGAGCACGCCGCCACCGGTGCCGCCCCCGGCATCCCCGGCGCGGCCGGCTGGACCGTCCTGGTCTCCGGCCTGCTCACCGCCCTCCTCACCGCGGCCTACGCCGCCCGCCTGTGGCTGCTCGCCTTCAAGGGCCGGGGCGTCGAGGTCCCCGACCACGGGCCGCAGCCGGTCGTCATGAACGCCGTCCTGTGGGTGCTCTTCGTCCCCACCGTCGCACTGGGCCTTTCCGCCCCCCTCCTGCCCGACTGGTTCGACGGGCGCTCGCTCGCTCCGACCCTGACCACCTCCGTCCTCGGCACCGGTATCGCCGTCGTCGGCGGCCTGGTCACCTACGCCACCTGGCGCCACACCACCGCCCTCGCCGCCCGCACCCCCATCGGCGCGGTCGTCGTCGACCCGGACGCGGCCCCCGGGCTCGCCGAGGAGACGGCCATCGCCACCCACGCCCCGGTCTACGGCGACAACGCCGCCGCCGCGGACCCGGCCGACCCGGGCCGCCTCCTCCTCGGCCCGCTGCACCGCCACGCGGCCGTCGGCTTCCACCTGGACGCCGTCTACTCCACGCTGTTCGTCCGGCCCGTACGCGCCGCCGCCACGCTCGTCCGCTTCCTGGACCGCGAGGTCGTCGACACCTACGTCCGCGGTGCGGGCACCGCCCCGCGCTGGCTGGGCGCCGCCGTCCGCCGCGCCCAGACCGGGAACGTGCAGACCTACCTCGGTGCGCTGCTGGCCGGCTCGCTCGTCCTGGCCATTGCCGCCGTCCTCGTCGCCACGGGCACGGGAGCCTGACCGTGCTGCCATCCCCCGGGGGCCGACCCCCGCACCCCCAGCCGACAGCCCTCGTGGTCTGCCTCGCCGGAGCCGAACCCTTGAGGAGGGCCTGACCCGTGAATCACACCGCCATGCAGTTCCTCCTCGTGGGCGTCGTCGTCCTCCCCCTCCTCGGCTCGCTCGCCGCGCTGCTGCCGGCGCCGCCCGGCCTGAAGGGCAAGAACCCCGACCAGGCCGTACTGCGCCACGGCGTGACCGTCACCGGCGTCGTGCTCGCCGCCACCGTCGCCCTGGCCGCCGGCTTCGACCACGCTCAGCCGGCGCGTATGCAGGCCACCACCGACATCAGCTGGATCCCGGCGCTCGGCATCCGTATCCATCTCGGCGTCGACGGCATCTCGCTCCCCCTCGTCGTCATGACCGCGCTGCTGACCTTCCTCTGCGCGCTCTACTCCTACTTCCACATGCCAACGGGCCCGTCTCCCAAGGCATTTGTGGCCCTGCTGCTCGTCCTGGAGGCCGGCACCCTCGCCACCTTCGCCGTCCTGGACCTGATGCTCTTCTTCCTCGCCTTCGAGATGGTCCTCATCCCGATGTACTTCCTCATCGCCCGCTGGGGCGGTGCGGGGAAGCAGGCGGCGGCGTGGAAGTTCATCCTCTACACGCTGCTCGGCTCCGTCGTGATGCTGCTCGGCCTCCTCCTGATCGGCGTGAAATCCGGCACGTTCGACATGGTCGCACTCGCCACTGACAACGGCCCGAAAGCCCAGCTCAGCCACACGGTCCAGCTCCTCGCGGTGCTCGCGATCGGCATCGGACTGGCCGTCAAGTCCCCGATGTGGCCGCTGCACAGCTGGCTGCCCGACGCGCACACCGCCGCCCCCACCGTCGGCTCGGTGCTGCTGGCCGGCGTCCTGCTGAAGATGGGCACCTACGGCTTCGTACGGATCGCGCTGCCCATCACCCCCGAGGGCATGCACACCTACGCGCCCTACCTCGCCGCGTTCGCCGCCGTCGGCATCATCTACGGCTCGCTCGCCTGCCTCGCCCTCGTCCGCAAGGGCGGCAAGGGCGACCTCAAGCGCCTGATCGCCTACAGCTCCGTCGGCCACATGGGCTTCGTCCTGCTCGGCATCGCCAGCATGACCCCCACCGGCGTCAACGGCGCCCTGTTCGCCAACATCGCGCACGGCCTGATCACCGGCCTGCTCTTCTTCCTCGTCGGCGCCCTCAAGGACCGCACCGGCACCACCGATCTCGACGCCCTGGCAGGCAGCACCGGCGCCGCCCTCTACGGCAAGGCCCCCCGCTTCGGCGGCCTGCTCGCCTTCGGGGCGGTCGCCTCGCTCGGCCTGCCCGGACTGGCCGGCTTCTGGGGCGAGATGCTCGCCATGTTCGGAGCCTTCCGGCCCGCCGCGGGCCTGAGCCGCCCGGCCTTCCTGACGTTCATGGTGCTGGCCGGCCTCGGCACCCTGCTGACCGCCGCCTACCTGCTCCTCGTCGTCCGCCGGGTCTGCATGGGCGGCACCCCGCACCTCGCCCCCACCGCCCCGCTCGGCGGCGCCGACGGCGACCCGGAGCGCCCCGCGGCGGGCACCTCCGCTCCCGCCCCGGCCCTCCCCGACCTCGCGCGCTACGAGTACGCGGCCTGGTCCCCGCTGGCCGCCCTCACCGTCCTCGCCGGACTCTGGCCCGCGGCCCTCCTCGGCCTCACCGACCCGGCCGTCCAGCAGCTCCTCGGAGGCGGTAAGTGATGAGCTCGATCACCTCTCTGGTCCAGTCCGTCGACTGGGTCGCCGTCGCCCCGCCCACGATCACCGCGGTCGTCGCCCTGGGGGTGCTGGTCGCCGACCTGTTCGTGCCGGCGGCCCGCAAGCCGCTGCTGGGCTGGGCCGCCACCGCGGGCCTCGTACTGGCCGCGCTGTCGCTGCTGCCCCTCCTGGGCGGCGACCGCCGCACGTTCTGCCTCCCCGGGCACCCGGACGTGTGCAGCTACGTCGCCGACCCGTTCGCCCTGGTCATCCAGTTCCTGGTGCTCGGCGGCGCGCTGCTGACCGCCCTGCTGTCCCTCGACACCATCAAGGACCACGACCTGCCCGCCGGCGAGTACTGGTTCCTGCTGCTGTCCTCGGCCGCCGGCGCCGCCCTGCTGCCCGCCTCCCGGGACCTGGCCACCCTCGTCATCGCCCTGGAGGTCGCCTCCCTGCCGGCCTTCGCTCTCGTGGGCCTGCGCCGCGGCGACCGGCTCTCCTCCGAGGCGGCGCTGAAATTCTTCCTCTCCTCGGTGGCCGCCACCGCCGTGATGCTGCTCGGCGTGAGCTTCGTGTACGCGGCCACCCGCAGCCTCTACCTCTCCCGGGTGGCGCACGCCCTCACCGACCTCCCGGACGCCCGCCTCGCCACCCTGGCGAGCGCCGGCGTCGCGCTCACCCTGGTCGGCTTCGCCTTCAAGACGGCGGCCGCCCCGTTCCACTTCTGGGTGCCCGACACCTACGTCGGCGCGCCGCTGCCGATCGCCGGCTACCTCTCCGTGGTCGGCAAGGCCGTCGGCTTCTCCGGCCTGATCCTCGTCACCGTCCAGGGCTTCCCCGCGTACGCCGACGTCTGGGGCCCGGCGCTGGCCGTACTCGCCGCGCTCACCATGACCGTCGGCAACGTCGCCGCCCTGCGCCAGGACCCCCGCCGGGAGCACAGCGCGGTCCGGCTGCTCGCCTGGTCGTCGGTCGGCCAGGCCGGCTACCTCCTGGTGCCGCTGGCGGCCGCGGGCTACACCCACCGCCCGGCGCACGCCATCGGCGCCACCGTCGCCTACGCCCTGATGTACGCGGCCGTGAACCTCGGCGCGTTCGCCGTCGCCGCCCTGGTGGCCCGTACGCGCCCCGCCAACCGCATCACCGACTACCGGGGCCTGTACGCCCGCCGGCCCCTCGTGGCGCTCGCCATGGGCTTCTTCCTGCTCTGCCTGGCGGGCCTGCCCCCGGGCGTCATCGGCCTGTTCGCCAAGGTCACGGTCTTTTCCGCGGCCGTCGACGCCGGGCTGGCCTGGCTCGCCGTGCTCATGGCCGTCAACGTCGTGATCGCGCTCTACTACTACCTGCAGTGGACCGCGGTGCTCTTCCGGGGCACCGAGGAGCCCGCGGCCGCACCGGCCGGGCCCCGGCCGCCCGCTCCCCGGATCCCGGCCCCGCTGGCCACCGCCATCGCCCTCGCCGCCGTCGTGGGCGTCGCCCTCTCCGGCGCGCCCCAGCTCGTCCTGCGCTTCGCCTCCGGCGCCCTGCTCTGACGGGCCTGGGAGGGCCCTGGGCCACCCTCACGGCGGTACGGCGGCGGACGGCCCACGGGCGGGTCCCCGCCGCCAGCCCCGGGCGCGGTCCCCGAGCAGCGGGAACCCGGCCCGTTCATCTCGCGTTGACACGTGCGTAAGGGTCCACTGGAGAGTGGAGCAACGCAGCACAGGGTTCCCCTGCCGCACCGCTTGGAGGGCGTACCGTGCACCGCCGGCACAACGGGCTCAGAACCGCCGTACTCCTCGGGGGACTGTCCGCACTCATCATCCTCATCGGCAGTTTCTTCGGGCGTACGGGCCTGATCGTCGCCGTCCTCGTCGCCCTGGCGACCAACGCCTACGCGTACTGGAACAGCGACAAGCTCGCCCTGCGCGCCATGCGGGCCCGCCCGGTGAGCGAGTTCGAGGCGCCGCAGCTCTACCGCATGGTCCGTGAGCTCTCGACGGCCGCCCGCCAGCCCATGCCGCGGCTCTACATCTCCCCGACCCAGGCGCCGAACGCCTTCGCCACCGGCCGCAACCCGCGCAACGCCGCGGTCTGCTGCACGGACGGCATCCTCCGGCTCCTCGACGAGCGCGAGCTGCGCGGCGTCATCGGCCATGAGCTCAGCCACGTCTACAACCGCGACATCCTCATCTCGTCCGTCGCGGGCGCGCTGGCCTCGGTCGTGCTGTTCCTGGTCAACTTCGCCTGGCTGATCCCCATAGGCCGCTCCGAGGACGACGAGGGCCCGGGCCTGCTGGGCATGCTGCTGATCGCCGTCCTCGGCCCGATCGCGGCCTCGCTCATCCAGCTGGCCGTCAGCCGTTCCCGCGAGTACCAGGCCGACGCCTCGGGCGCCCAGCTCACCGGCGATCCGCTCGCCCTGGCCTCCGCCCTGCGCAAGCTGGAGATCGGCACCCAGCAACTGCCGCTCCCGCCCGAGCCGCGGCTGGAGACCGCCGGCCACATGATGATCGCCAACCCGTTCCGGGCCGGCGAGGGCATGTCCAAGCTGTTCTCCACCCACCCCCCGATGCGCGAACGCATCGCCCGTCTGGAGCAGATGGCCGGCCACCAGCGCCCCTGAGGCCCGCCGACGCCCGCCGACACCGCTGGCCGACCCCCGGCCACCGGCGCATCATGAACGCAACGCTCCACCGGCCCCGGTGCGTCTAGCACGGCAGTTACCCGTTCGCCGTGCCCGTGGAAGGCTGCCGATCATGAAGCTCATCCTCAACGTCCTCTGGCTGATCCTCAGCGGCTTCTGGCTGGCGCTCGGCTACGTCCTCGCGGGCATCATCTGCTGCATCCTGATCATCACGATCCCCTTCGGCATTGCCAGCTTCCGCATCGCCGGCTACGCCCTGTGGCCCTTCGGCCGGACGACCGTCGTCCGGCACGACGCCGGCGCCGGCTCCGCCATCGGCAACGTCATCTGGATCATCTTCGCGGGCTGGTGGCTGGCCCTGGGCCACATCGTCACCGGCCTCGCCCTGTGCGTGACGATCATCGGCATCCCGTTCGGCATCGCCAACTTCAAGATGATCCCGATCTCCCTGCTGCCGCTCGGCCGCGAGATCGTCCCCACGGACCAGCCGTTCGCGACCCGCTGACACACCGGCGTACGTACGGGCGTACGGGCCTGCGGGCGCGCCCCGGGTCCGGTGGTCATTCCCGCACCAGCCCCCGCGGCCCCACGTACCTCCGGAAGCCGAGCGGTTCCACCCCGTCCAGGCCCCCGATGAAGGCCATCACCGGCCCGCCGCGCTGCAGGCTCCCGGCGATCTCCCGCTCGTGGGCCTCGGCGGTCGTCCACTCGCTGTAGTTGACGACCCGGGTGCCGTCCTCGCCGATGTGGAAGTGCGAGGCGATCCCGCCCTCGCCGGGCTGGACGCCGCCGATCAGGTCCAGCAGCCCGTCGACCAGCTCCCGGGCCGCATCGTGCCCCGACGTACGGAAGGCGACGCGCACGATGCAGCCCGGGGCCGCAGGCTCGCCCTGGGGCAGCAGGCTGCGGTGGAGCCGGTAGCGGGCGGGGACGGGGGTTCCGACGTCACCCACGGAGGCCAGCACGTCCGCGATCCGCTCCCGCAGCCCGGTGCCCTCGCCGCGCAGGAACTCGTCGTGCGCCGCATCGCTCGTCCACTGCGCGTAATCGAGCACGCTGCGCCCGTCCGTCCCCGCGAACAGCACCCGCGACAGGAAGCCCGCCGGCAGCGGCGTCTCCTGCCACGCCCGGGCCACACCGTCCAGGACGGCCCGCTGCCCCTCCGGGCTCCCGGCGTCCCACTCGCTGATCAGGACGGTCCCCGCGTCGTCCCGCCTGACCTGCGGAAACACATCGGTGCGCCAACCCGCGCGGGGACCGGTGACCAGGCTGTTGCCGCTCTGCGCGCTCTCCTGAGAAGTCATGCAGGGAGCCTGCAATCTCAACCGGACTTGAGGTCAAGAGCGGTCGAAGCCGCCACGGAGGCGGCCCGGAACGCGGTGGGGCGGCACACCCATGGCGTGCCGCCCCATCCCGCAAGCCGAAGCCGTGCCTACCGGCTACCGGTAGTTCACGAACTGGATGGCGAAGTCCAGGTCCTTGCCCTTCAGCAGCTGCTGCACCGCCTGCAGGTCGTCCCGGCTCTTCGAGCTGACCCGCAGCTCGTCGCCCTGCACCTGCGCCTTGACGCCCTTCGGGCCCTCGTCGCGGATGATCTTGGCGACCTTCTTGGCGTTCTCCTGCGAGATCCCCTCCTCGATGGAGGCGAAGATCTTGTACTCCTTGCCCGAGGGCTGCGGCTCACCGGCGTCCAGCGCCTTCAGCGAAATCCCGCGCTTGACCAGCTTGGACTGGAAGATGTCGAGCACGGCCTTGACCCGCTCCTCGGCGTTGGCCCGCATCTCGATCTTCTCGCCCGACCATGCGATCGAGGCGCCGACGCCCTTGAAGTCGTAGCGCGTCGAGATCTCCTTGGCGGCCTGGTTGAGGGCGTTGTCGACCTCCTGCCGCTCTACCTTCGAGACGATGTCGAAACTGGAGTCGGCCATGTTGAGTTGGCTCCTCGTGCGTAGATCCATCAGGGGCTGCGGACCGTCCCCGGACCGCTTGCCAAGCCTAGCCACCCCACCAAGATCCAGCGCTCGCGAATCGAGTGGCGAACCACCCCCAGCCATCGGGTATGGTTTACGTCGTTGCCACGGAGCACCGCCGAAAAGCGGCTCTCCCGGCAGCGAACCCCGGCGGTGTGCCCGAGCGGCCAAAGGGAGCAGACTGTAAATCTGCCGGCTCAGCCTTCCCAGGTTCGAATCCTGGCGCCGCCACAGTGAGGAAACCCCTCCACTGCGACTCAGCAGTGGAGGGGTTTTCTCGTGCTCGGGGAGCTCTTGCGGGCGCCCCCGCCGCCCCTCAGTGCGCCGCCCCCATTCAGTGCGCCGCCACCGTCCCCACCGCCTCCGCCACCGGCACATCGCCGCCGATCAGCTCCAGGGTGCGGCCGACGGTGCGGGGCTCGTCGAGGAGTTCCACCAAGGTGGCCGCCACGTCGTCGCGGGTGATCTCGCCGCGCCCGGTGGCGTCGGCCAGGGTGACCAGGCCGGTGCCGGGGTCGTCGGTCAGGCGGCCCGGGCGCAGGATCGTCCAGTCCAGACCGGCCCGGGACCGTACGTCGGCGTCCGCGGCGCCCTTGGCCCGCAGGTACGCGGCGAAGACCGGGTCGGTGCCCTCCGGGGGCTCGCGGTCGGCGCCCATCGACGAGATGACCAGGAAGCGGCGCACGCCCGCCGCCTCGGCCGCGTCCGCGAAGAGCAACGCCGCGCCGCGGTCCACCGTGTCCTTGCGGTCGGCGCCGCTGCCCGGCCCCGCACCGGCCGCGAAGACGGCCGCGTCGGCGCCTTCCAGGTGCCGGGCGACATCCTCGACCGACGCCGACTCCAGGTCGCAGACCACCGGTTCGGCGCCCGCGGCCAGCAGATCGCCGGCCTGCTCCGGCCGGCGGATGATGCCCGCGACCTCGTCCCCGCGCTTGGCGAGCAGCCGCTCCAGCCGCAGCGCGATCTGACCATGTCCACCTGCGATGACAATGCGCATGGTGCCGACCGTACGCCGAAGGGCCGCCGCGGCGCGGGGGACCGGCCGGGGGAACGAACGCTTCTCACCGCCTTCTCACCGGGCCCGGCCGGCCCGGCGTCAGCGCTGCGACTGCCGGGGAAGCTCCAGCGCCACCTCGGCCGCCGAGTCGCAGTACTCGCGCACCGCACTCGTACGGGCCACCACCCGCCCCCGGTGGATCACGATCCGGCTGTACGCCAACGAGAGCACCCCCGCGATCCGCTCGCCGCGCACCGCCAGCAACTCCGCCGGGAAGCCCGCCTCGACCCGCACCTCGGGCAGCCCGAGGGTCGTCCGCGCCGCCGAACTCACCGTCTCGTACGCCGCCTCCGGCGTGGCCTCCCCGAGGGACGCCAGGAGGTACGCGGCCTCCAACGGGTCCCCGCGCCCCACCGGGTTCGCCACGTCCCGCAGCGCCCCGCTGCCGGCCGCCACCCGCACCCCGGCCGCCCGCAGCAGCCGCACCGGCGCCGGCCGCGACACCCGCGAGCCGTACCGCTCCAGGCCGGTGCAGTCGCCCTGCGGCAGGCAGACCACCGCAACATCGGCGGCCGCCAGCTGCTCGGCGACCCGCGAGGCCACGGTGCGCGGCATCCGGGCCATCCCGGCGCACGGGCCCAGCGCCACCCCGGACCGCAGCCCGCCGGACATCGCCGCGAACCGGGCCAGCCGGGCCGGGTCGTCACCGTCCGTGTGCAGGTCCACCGGGCAGCCGTGCTCCCCGGCCAGTTCCAGGACCGTCTCGACGTACCCGGCCGGATCAGGGTCCAGGTCCGGGCAGCCGCCGATCACCGACGCGCCCATCTTGACGGCGTCCCGGAGCATCGCCAGCCCGTCGGCCCCGGCGAGCCCGGTCAGCACCCGTGGCACCGCCACCGCCGCCAGGTCCGCCAGCCCGCGCAGCGACCGGCGGGCCTGCAGCACCGCCTCCAGCGAGCGCAGCCCCTGTACGTCGCCGATCCTGACGTGGCTCCGGGACGCGGTGGCCCCGTGTCCCAGCTGGAGCAGCGCGGCCTCCGTGGTGCGCCGTTGGACGTCCTCGGGGGAGCCGGAGGCCGGGCCGTCGGAGTCCGCCGTCAGGGCGGTGTCGCAGTGCGCGTGCGGTTCGGCGGGGGCGGGCAGCAGCAGATAGCCGGCCAGGTCGACGCGGGCCCCCTGGGGAGCGAGGCTGCCGGCCGTTCCCACGGCCTCGATGCGTCCGCCGCCGAGCCGTACGTCCACGGTGCGGCCGTCGGCGAGCCGGGCACCGCACAGGACCAGCGCGCCACCGTCCGACCTGGTGTACCGGCCGGGTCCGCCGGGCTTTCCCGGCTGGGGGTGCGGCTGCGGCGAACTGCTGTCGGACATCGCGCTCCTCGAAGCCACGGGCGTGCAAGATCACGCAGCGTTGCCCCGAGCGTAGGGCGCCGCCGGGGGAGCTTCGAGCAGGCGCGAAATAGTCGTACCGGTGTGGTGCGCGGGGCCGTTGGGGCGCGGAGCGGATACGGATTTCACGTTTGGCGGCGGGCCGTGTAATGTCTTCATCGCTCGCCCCAATAGCTCAGTCGGCAGAGCGTCTCCATGGTAAGGAGAAGGTCTACGGTTCGATTCCGTATTGGGGCTCTGATGTGTGAGGTACCCGCCTTCGGGCGGGGACCACTCGCATCGCAGCGGTGTAGCTCAGTCGGTAGAGCAAGCGGCTCATAATCGCTGTGTCACCGGTTCAAGTCCGGTCACCGCTACTGACAGTAGCCGATTGTGGGGTCGGTCCTTCGATCGGCTACTCTTTTCTGCGTTCATCCGTCCATCCGTCCGTCAAGGAGCACTCACGTGGCTGCCACCGACGTCCGCCCGAAGATCACGCTGGCCTGCGTGGAGTGCAAGGAGCGGAACTACATCACCAAGAAGAACCGGCGCAACGACCCGGACCGTCTTGAGATGAAGAAGCACTGCCCGCGCTGCAACTCGCACACCGCGCACCGCGAGACGCGATAACACAGGCTCGTCCGTGAGGCCGTCCCCATTCCTGGGGGCGGCCTCACGGCGTTAGCACCATCAGTACACGGAGGTTGCGAGCCCATGGCGCTCGACCAGTCTTTTGTCGGACGCACGTACCCGCCCACCGACCCCTACGAGGTCGGCCGGGAAAAGATCCGCGAATTCGCCGAGGCGATCGGGGACCCCAACCCCGCCTACACCGACGCGGATGCCGCCAAGGCGCTCGGGTATCCCGATGTGATCGCACCGCCGACTTTTGTGTTCGCGATCACTTTCAAGGCCGCGGGGCAGGTTATCGAGGACCCGCAACTGGGCCTGGATTACAGCCGGGTGGTGCACGGCGACCAGAAGTTCGCCTACACCCGGCCGGTGCGCAGCGGTGACCGGCTGGCCGTCACCTCCACCATCGAGGCGATCAAGACCATGGCGGGCAACGACATCATCGACATCCGCGGCGAGGTGCACGACGAGGCGGGCGCACACGTCGTGACCGCCTTCACCAAGCTGGTGGCCCGTCGCGCCGAGGAGGCCTGAGATGACCGCGAAGATCTCTTACGACGACGTCGAGGTCGGCACCGAACTCCCGGCGCAGACCTTCCCCGTGGACCGCGCCACACTCGTCCGCTACGCGGGCGCCTCCGGCGACTTCAACCCGATCCACTGGAACGAGAAGTTCGCCAAGGAGGTCGGCCTGCCCGACGTCATCGCCCACGGCATGTTCACCATGGCCGAGGCGATCCGGGTGGTCACCGACTGGGCCGGCGACCCCGGCGCGGTCGCCGAATACGGCGTGCGCTTCACGAAGCCCGTGATCGTCCCCAACGACGACCAGGGCGCGCTGATCGAGGTCAGCGCCAAGGTCGCGGCCAAGCTCGACGACGACGCCCGCACGGTCCGGGTCGACCTCACCGCGATGAGCGCGGGCCAGAAGGTGCTGGGCATGTCCCGCGCGGTCGTCCGCCTGGCCTGAGCACCGCCGACGACGGAGCCGGGGGCGGCCGGACAGGGTTGTCCGACCGCCCCCGTACCCTTGTGCGCGTGCAGGAACGCCACGGAGAAGCAAACGCCCCGCTCGCCCCGCTGACCACCTTCCGGCTCGGCGGACCGGCGAACCGCCTCGTCACGGCCACCACCGACGACGAGGTGATCGCCGCCGTCCGCGCGGCCGACGACGCCGGCACGCCACTGCTGATCATCGGCGGCGGCAGCAACCTCGTCATCAGCGACAAGGGCTTCGACGGCACGGCCCTGCGCCTCGCCACCACCGGCTTCGAGCTGGACGGCACCGCCCTCACCCTCGCCGCGGGTGAGAACTGGTCCGACGCCGTCGCCCGCACCGTCGAGGCCGGACTGGCCGGCGTCGAATGCCTGGCCGGCATCCCCGGCTCGGCCGGTGCCACCCCGGTCCAGAACGTCGGCGCGTACGGCCAGGAGGTCGCCACCACGATCACCGAGGTCGTCGCCTACGACCGCCGGGCCGGCGAGACCGTCACCCTCACCAACGAGGAGTGCGGCTTCGCCTACCGCGACAGCCGCTTCAAGCAGCACCCCGACCGCTTCGTGGTCCTGCGGGTCCGCTTCGCCCTGGAGGACGCCGGCGGCCTCTCCGCGCCCCTGAAGTACGCCGAGACCGCCCGTGCCCTCGGCGTCGAGGTCGGCGACCGGGTCCCGCTGGACATCGCCCGCAAGACCGTCCTGGCGCTGCGCGCCGGCAAGGGCATGGTGCTGGACCCCGAGGACCACGACACCTGGTCGGCCGGGTCGTTCTTCACCAACCCGATCCTCACCGAGGCCGAGCACGCCGCCTTCCTGGAGCGCGTCCGGGACCGCCTCGGCCCCGACACCGCCCCGCCCGCCTTCCCCGCCGGCGACGGCCTGGTGAAGACCTCCGCGGCCTGGCTCATCGACCGCGCCGGCTTCACCAAGGGCTACGGCACCGGCCCGGCCCGCATCTCGACCAAGCACACCCTCGCGCTCACCAACCGCGGCGGGGCCACCACCGAGGACCTGCTCGCCCTGGCCCGCGAGGTCCGGGACGGCGTCCACGCGGCCTTCGGCATCACCCTCGTCAACGAACCCGTGACGGTCGGCGTCAGCCTCTAGACGGGCCTCCAGGCGCCGCGACGGGCCGCTGGGGCTACGGCGGCCGGCTGCGGCCCTACGACGGCGCTGGGCGCCTACGCGGCCAGCCAGGCGTCGATCTCCGCCAGCAGCCGCCGCTGCTCGTCCTCGGGGGCGCGCGAGCCGCGGACGGACTGCCGGGCCAGCTCGGCCAGCTCGGCGTCGCTGAAGCCGTGCGTGGTGCGGGCGAGCTCGTACTGCGCGGCCAGCCGCGAGCCGAACAGCAGCGGGTCGTCCGCGCCCAGCGCCATCGGCACCCCGGCGTCGAACAGCGTCCGCAGCGGTACGTCCTCGGGCTTGTCGTAGACCCCCAGCGCCACGTTGGAGGCCGGGCACACCTCGCAGGTCACCTGGCGCTCGGCCAGCCGGCGCAGCAGCGCGGGATCCTCCGCGGCCCGTACGCCGTGCCCCACCCGGGCGGCGTGCAGATCGTCCAGGCAGTCCCGGACGCTGGCCGGCCCGGACAGTTCACCGCCGTGCGGCGCCGCCAGCAGACCGCCCTCCCGGGCGATCGCGAAGGCCCGGTCGAAGTCCCGCGCGAAACCCCGGCGTTCGTCGTTGGAGAGCCCGAAACCGATCACGCCCCGGTCCGCGTAGCGCACCGCGAGCCGCGCCAGCGTCCGGGCGTCCAGCGGGTGCTTCATGCGGTTCGCCGCGATCAGCACGCGGATACCGAGGCCGGTGTCCCGGGAGGCGGTGTGCACCGCGTCCAGGATGATCTCCAGGGCCGGGATCAGCCCGCCCAGCCGGGGCGCGTACGAGGTGGGGTCGACCTGGATCTCCAGCCAGCGCGAGCCGTCCCGGACGTCCTCCTCGGCGGCCTCGTGCACCAGCCGCTGGATGTCCTCGGGCGCGCGCAGGCACGAGCGCGCGATGTCGTACAGCCGCTGGAAGCGGAACCAGCCCCGCTCGTCCGTGGCACGCAGCCGGGGCGGCTCACCGCTGCGCAGGGCCTCGGGCAGATGGACGCCGTACTTGTCGGCGAGGTCCAGCAGGGTCGCGGACCGCATCGAACCGGTGAAGTGCAGGTGCAGATGGGCCTTCGGCAGCCGGCGCAGGTCTCGGACGGCGACCCCGTCACGGGCACGGGTGCACGGGGGGTTCGGGGGGTGTCCCGCTGAAGAGTGCTCCATTGGAGGATCTTGCCGTATCGGGGCGGCGCGCCGGTAGGCCCTTTCCCGACGGGGTGTCCGGAAGAACGCGCGAGCGGGCGGCCGGAACGCGTCCGACCGCCCGCTTCACCTACCGGAATGGGTACCCGGTCTCCCTACTTGGCCTCCGCCAGCAGCTTCTGGATCCGGGACACGCCCTCGACCAGGTCCTCGTCCCCGAGCGCGTACGAAAGCCGCAGGTAACCGGGGGTGCCGAAGGCCTCACCCGGGACGACGGCGACCTCCGCCTCCTCCAGGATCAGCTCGGCCAGCTCCACGCTGCTCTGCGGCCGCTTGCCGCGGATCTCCTTGCCCAGCAGCTCCTTCACCGACGGGTACGCGTAGAACGCGCCCTCGGGCTCCGGGCACAGCACCCCGTCGATCTCGTTGAGCATCCGCACGATCGTCTTGCGGCGCCGGTCGAAGGCGACCTTCATCTCCTCGACGGCCGTCAGATCGCCCGAGACGGCCGCGATGGCCGCCGCCTGCGCGACGTTGGAGACGTTGGAGGTGGCGTGCGACTGGAGGTTCGTCGCGGCCTTGACGACATCCTTGGGGCCGATCGCCCAGCCCACCCGCCAGCCGGTCATCGCGTACGTCTTGGCCACGCCGTTGACGATGATGCACTTGTCGCGCAGCTCGGGCACGACCACCGGCAGCGACACGAACTGCGCGTCGCCGTAGACCAGGTGCTCGTAGATCTCGTCGGTGAGCACCCACAGCCCGTGCTCCGCGGCCCAGCGGCCGACCGCCTCGACCTGCTCGCGGGTGTAGACCGCACCGGTCGGGTTCGACGGCGAGACGAACAGCAGCACCTTCGTGCGCTCCGTACGCGCCGCCTCCAGCTGCTCCACGGTCACGCGGTAGCCGGTGGTCTCGTCCGCGACCACGTCGACCGGCACCCCGCCCGCCAGCCGGATGGACTCCGGGTAGGTGGTCCAGTACGGAGCGGGCACGATGACCTCGTCGCCCGGGTCGAGGATCGCCGCGAACGCCTCGTAGATCGCCTGCTTCCCGCCGTTCGTCACCAGCACGTTCGCCGCCTCGATCTCGTAGCCCGAGTCGCGCAGCGTCTTCGCGACGATCGCGGACTTCAGCTCGGGGAGGCCGCCGGCCGGGGTGTAGCGGTGGTACTTCGGGTTGCGGCAGGCCTCCACGGCCGCCTCGACGATGTAGTCGGGCGTGGGGAAGTCGGGCTCACCGGCGCCGAAGCCGATCACCGGGCGCCCGGCGGCCTTGAGGGCCTTCGCCTTGGCGTCGACGGCGAGGGTCGCCGACTCGGAGATCGAACCGACGCGGGCCGACACCCGGCGGTCGGTAGGGGACGAAACGGAAGGGTTCGCAGCGCTCATACATGCATCGTTGCAGACCTCCGCCGGGCCCGGTACGCGGGTTTGCGGGCACCACCCGGACGGATCGTGTTCGACGCCCGGCCCGGAAGCACGTACACTCGCTGACCGTTGGCCCTCAACAGGCAGGCGCGGCGAACGCACTTAGTGCAGTCGTCCGCATGCGGTAGGTTGGGGAACCACAAAGGGTCGTAGCTCAATTGGTAGAGCACTGGTCTCCAAAACCAGCGGTTGGGGGTTCAAGTCCCTCCGGCCCTGCTACACGCACTCTCACCGCAGTGCGTGCACGTGTACGTATGAATTGCACCGCCGTGCGGCAGGGCAGGGCGCGGCACGGCCACGACCCGGATTCAGGTGAGGACGAGTGACGGACGCCCTGGGCTCCATCGACATGCCTGAGCGCGGTCGCTCCGAGGATGAGGCCGCCGAGTCCCAGAAGAAGCCCCGGCGCGGCGGCAAGCGCGGCAAGAAGGGTCCCTTCGCGCGTCTCGCGCTTTTCTACCGCCAGGTCATCGCAGAGCTCCGCAAGGTCGTCTGGCCCACGCGCAGCCAGCTGTCGACGTACACCAGTGTGGTGATCGTCTTCGTTGTCATCATCATCGGTCTCGTAACCGTGATTGACTTGGGAATCAACCGAGTCGTCGGGTACGTCTTCGGCTGATCCCGCGGAGGGCGCCTGCGCGGGCGCCATTTCGCATGTTCAACCCCTTGAAGCCAGGAAGAAGCAGCCACCGTGTCTGACCCGAACCTGAACGACGCCGCCGAATCCGCCGAGACGGCAGCGGCCGACGTTGACGCGGCTGCCTCGGCCGAGGTCGAGGGCGAGGACACCGCGCAGGAGATCGTCGAGGGTGCCGACACCGTCGACGAGCTCGACGCCGAGGAAGCCGCCGCCGGCGAGCCCGCCGAAGAGGCCGCGGTGCACGTCGAGGAGGACGCCGAGGCCACCGCCGAGGTCCCCGAGGACGAGGCCGCCGAGGAGCAGGAGCCGGTCGACCCGGTGGCCGCCCTCCGCGACGAACTGCGCGGTCTGCCCGGTGAGTGGTACGTCATCCACACCTACGCGGGCTACGAGAACCGCGTGAAGACCAACCTCGAACAGCGCGCCGTCTCGCTGAACGTCGAGGACTACATCTTCCAGGCCGAGGTGCCGCAGGAAGAGGTCGTCCAGATCAAGAACGGCGACCGCCGTACCGTCCGCCAGAACAAGCTCCCGGGCTACGTGCTCGTGCGCATGGACCTGACGAACGAGTCCTGGGGCGTCGTCCGCAACACCCCGGGCGTCACCGGCTTCGTCGGCAACGCCTACGACCCCTACCCGCTGACGCTGGACGAGATCGTCAAGATGCTCGCCCCGGAGGCCGAGGAGAAGGCCGCCAAGGAGGCCGCCGCGGCCGAGGGCAAGCCGGCGCCGTCCCGCAAGGTCGAGGTCCAGGTCCTGGACTTCGAGGTGGGCGACTCCGTCACGGTCACCGACGGTCCGTTCGCGACGCTGCAGGCGACGATCAACGAGATCAACGCCGACTCGAAGAAGGTCAAGGGCCTGGTCGAGATCTTCGGCCGGGAGACCCCGGTCGAGCTGTCCTTCGACCAGATCCAGAAGAACTGATCGAGTCCCCCTGATCCGGGCGGGCCGTACGGCCTCCCGGACCACCAGCCACCGGCCAGGTCAGACGGGCGCCAGCCTGTCTGACCTGTCGGTTTTTGGCCGCGCGACCATACCCGTTATCGTTGTGCGGTATGCCTCCATCCGGATGACCGGATGGGTCGGCGAAACACCTCTCACTAGGACCCGGAGAGAGCATGCCTCCCAAGAAGAAGAAGGTCACGGGGCTCATCAAGCTCCAGATCCAGGCCGGTGCCGCGAACCCGGCCCCGCCGGTCGGCCCCGCGCTGGGTCAGCACGGCGTCAACATCATGGAGTTCTGCAAGGCCTACAACGCCGCGACCGAGTCGCAGCGTGGCATGGTCGTGCCGGTGGAGATCACGGTCTACGAGGACCGTTCCTTCACCTTCGTCACCAAGACCCCCCCGGCCGCGAAGCTCATCCTGAAGGCCGCGGGCGTGGAGAAGGGCTCCGGCGAGCCGCACAAGACCAAGGTCGCCAAGATCACCCGCGACCAGGTCCGTGACATCGCCACCACCAAGATGCCCGACCTGAACGCCAACGACCTGGACGCCGCCGAGAAGATCATCGCCGGCACCGCCCGTTCCATGGGCATCACGGTCGAGGGCTGATCCCAGCCCCCTTTGGCACCCCCGTGGCAGGACCAGGCGCTGGTCCGGACCACGACTCCATCCCACTGCATCAGGAGCAGAAGTGAAGCGCAGCAAGACTCTTCGCAACGCGGACGCGAAGATCGACCGGGAGCGTCTGTACGCCCCGCTTGAGGCCGTCCGTCTCGCCAAGGACACCGCGTCCGTCAAGTTCGACGCGACCGTCGAGGTCGCCATGCGTCTGGGCGTCGACCCGCGCAAGGCCGACCAGATGGTCCGTGGCACCGTGAACCTCCCGCACGGCACCGGTAAGACCGCCCGGGTCCTGGTCTTCGCGACCGGTGACCGTGCTGCGGCCGCGGAAGCCGCCGGCGCCGACATCGTCGGCTCGGACGAACTGATCGACGAGGTCTCCAAGGGCCGTCTGGACTTCGACGCCGTCGTCGCCACCCCGGACCTGATGGGCAAGGTCGGCCGCCTCGGCCGCGTGCTCGGTCCCCGTGGTCTGATGCCGAACCCGAAGACCGGCACGGTCACCCCGGACGTCGCCAAGGCCGTCACCGACATCAAGGGCGGCAAGATCGAGTTCCGCGTGGACAAGCACGCGAACCTCCACTTCATCATCGGCAAGGTCTCCTTCGACGAGACCAAGCTGGTGGAGAACTACGCCGCGGCGCTTGAGGAGATCACCCGTCTCAAGCCGTCCGCCGCCAAGGGCCGGTACATCAAGAAGACCACCATCACCACCACGATGGGCCCCGGCATCCCGGTGGACAGCAACCGCACCCGCAACCTCCTCGTCGAGGACGAGGCCGTCTGATCTCCCTGATCGACGCCTCACAGCGCGCGTAACACCTCAGGCCCCGCTCTCCGCACGGAGGGCGGGGCCTGACGCATGCCGTGTCACCCGTCTGGTCTAAAGTCCTCCCACAACCCACTAAGGGAAATATCAAGGGGGAGCCCAGTGCGCAGCACGCGTATGGCCGCCGTGGTGGCGGGAGTTGTCATGATGGCGGGCCTGACGGCCTGTAACGGCGGCAAGAGCGACAACGCCGGCGGCAGCGGCGGCAGCGACGGGGGATCGGGTTCCGGCCAGTCCCCCCTCCAGGTGGCGCTGGCGTCGCTCAAGACGGCCGCGAAGCAGACCGGCGACAAGAAGTCCGCCGCGGTCGACGGCACGCTCAAGAACGCCACCTCCACCCAGTCGATGAAGGGTGCGATGGACTGGTCCCAGGGCATGCGGATGAACCTCGACATCACGCAGTCCGCGGGGATGCTGGCCGGCAAGTCCAACAAGGCGGTGTACACGTCCGACGCGATGTACATGAAGACGGGCACGCCGGTGGGCGGCAAGTCCTGGATCAAGTACGACTACGACGCCCTGGCCAAGCGGATGGGCCCGACCGGTGCCCTGATCAAGGACCAGATGAACAACAACAACCCGACCCGGTCGATGGAGCTGCTGATCGCCTCCGGCAAGGTCAAGGAGGCCGGCAAGGAGGACGTCCGCGGCGTCCAGGCCACCCACTACACCGGCACCCTCTCGATCTCCGAGCTGACCCGCATGCAGTCGAAGAACGTCAGCGAGACGGACATGAAGGCGCTGGAGCAGCAGCTCAAGACGTCCGGTGCGGGCCAGGAGACCATCGACCTGTGGATCGGCCCGGACAACCTGCTGGTCAAGAAGCGTGAGCACCTGGTCGGAGGGAAGGTCCCGTACGACTCCACGGTCTTCTACTCGAACTACGGCACCAAGGTCCCCGACCAGACGCCGCCGGCCGGTGAGACGGTGGACTTCGACAAGGTCGGCAAGCCGTAAGTGAGCCGTTGAACGGCGGGCAGGGGGCGCGGCCGGCGCCCCCTGTCGGCCGATTTGCCTGACGCAGGCCGCTCCCGTACCGTATGCGGGAAGCCAAAGACCGCTGGTTGTCGCTGCGCGTCCGAACCCGGGCGTGTGGAGGCCGAAGGATCCGCTAGCTGCGGACGACCTGCGCAGGTGACTGAGGAAGAAAGCTCCCGGGCGTCAGCCTGGTTGAGTTCTCGCCCCGTGCGCCTGCGCCGGGGCGTTTGTTTTGCCCAGCCCCTTCTGCGCGGTCCTCATCACCCGGAAGGAGGCCGAGGCTCATGGCGACGTCCGACAAGATCGCAGCCGTTGAGGAAATCACGCAGAAGCTGCGTGACTCCAACGCAGCTGTTGTGACCTCTTACACCGGACTGACTGTGGCGCAGCTCAAGGAGCTGCGTCGTTCTCTCGGCGAGAACGCTCAGTACCGTGTGGTGAAGAACACGCTGACCAAGATCGCGGCCAATGAGGCCGGGATTCAGCTGGACGAGCACCTCAGTGGCTCGACGGCTGTCGCCTTTGTGACCGGTGACCCGGTCGAGGCGGCGAAGGGTCTTCGTGACTTCGCCAAGGACAACCCCGCTCTCGTCATCAAGGGCGGTGTCCTTGAAGGCAAGGCGCTGTCCGCCGACGAGATCAAGAAGCTTGCGGACCTTGAGTCCCGCGAGGTTCTGCTCAGCAAGCTGGCCGGTGCCATGAAGGGCAAGCAGTCCCAGGCTGCCGCGCTCTTCCAGGCGCTGCCGTCGAAGTTCGTCCGCACCGCGGAAGCGCTTCGCGCCAAGCAGGCCGAGCAGGGCGGTGCCGAGTAATTCGGCTCGCACATTGGCAGCCCGCGCCCAGGTACGCCTAGGCCGGGAGGCCACAGCGGGCCCGAACGTACGCCCGCCTCACATGTACATCCGGCACCAGCCGAATTAGTGGAAGGACCGCCCATCATGGCGAAGCTCAGCCAGGAAGACCTGCTCGCGCAGTTCGAGGAGATGACCCTCATCGAGCTCTCCGAGTTCGTGAAGGCGTTCGAGGAGAAGTTCGACGTCACCGCTGCCGCCCCGGCCGCCGTCGTCGCCGCCGGTGCCCCGGGTGCCCCGGCCGCCGCCGCCGAGGAGGAGAAGGACGAGTTCGACGTCATCCTCACCGGTGCCGGCGACAAGAAGATCCAGGTCATCAAGGTCGTGCGTGAGCTGACCTCCCTGGGCCTGAAGGAGGCCAAGGACCTCGTCGACGGCACCCCGAAGCCGGTCCTCGAGAAGGTCGCCAAGGACGCCGCCGACAAGGCCGCCGAGGCCCTCAAGGGCGCCGGTGCCTCCGTCGAGGTCAAGTGACCCACTGAGTCTCCGACTCACGTCCGTGTCACCTGAGGTGTAACGGACACCCAGCGAAGGGCGATCACCCATACGGGTGGTCGCCCTTCGGCGTGCTCGCCCGGGCTGCGTTGCCTCCGGCCGGAGGCAGAGTATGGTGATCTTCGTTGCCCGGACGTGCTCCCATGTGACGATCTCGCAGAGGTGGGGGGCCTTGACGAACCGGACGCGGCGCGCAATTCTCGGGACGCGACGCTGAAGCGATCCAGGGTTCGAGGCATGGATCGCCGACGAAGAGGGAAGCATCGGTGTGCGCCACTGGCGCAGGGCTTTCGGCAGGCGCAGGGCATTGAGAAGAACAAACGAGGGGATCCTCCGGCACGACGGGGGACGCGACTTCCCGGAGGGAGAAGATCGGTATCACGGTGCTGAACCGGTCTCCGGAAACTCGCCCTGGACATCAGTGGGCCTTGTGGCTACACTGACCCTTTGCGCTGCCTGTTAGCTGCTCCCTGCCCGTCACCAGGGGCATATCCGAGCCCGAGCAAAGCTGGATGATCCGCCCTGACCTGGGCTTTCCCTCAGTCTGCTCGATTCGGGACCGGTACGCGCGTAGTGAGTCCGAGCCCTCGGAAGGACCCCCTCTTGGCCGCCTCGCGCAACGCCTCGACTGCCAATACGAACAACGGCGACAGCACCGCCCCGCTGCGCATCTCTTTTGCGAAGATCAAGGAGCCCCTCGGGGTTCCGAACCTCCTTGCGCTGCAGACCGAAAGCTTCGACTGGCTGCTCGGCAATGCCGCATGGAAGGGTCGCGTCGAGGCTGCGCTGGAGAGTGGGCAGGAAGTTCCCACCAAGTCCGGTCTCGAAGAGATCTTCGAAGAGATCTCCCCGATCGAGGACTTCTCCGGGTCGATGTCGCTGACGTTCCGCGACCACCGCTTCGAGCCCCCGAAGAACTCCATCGACGAGTGCAAGGAGCGCGACTTCACGTACGCCGCCCCGCTCTTCGTCACGGCGGAGTTCACCAACAACGAGACCGGTGAGATCAAGTCCCAGACGGTCTTCATGGGCGACTTCCCGCTCATGACGAACAAGGGCACCTTCGTCATCAACGGCACCGAGCGTGTCGTGGTGTCGCAGCTGGTCCGCTCGCCGGGCGTGTACTTCGACAGCTCCATCGACAAGACGTCCGACAAGGACATCTTCTCCGCCAAGATCATCCCGTCCCGGGGTGCCTGGCTGGAGATGGAGATCGACAAGCGCGACATGGTCGGTGTCCGCATCGACCGCAAGCGCAAGCAGTCGGTCACCGTCCTGCTCAAGGCGCTCGGCTGGACCACCGAGCAGATCCTTGAGGAGTTCGGCGACTACGAGTCCATGCGCGCCACCCTGGAGAAGGACCACACCCAGGGCCAGGACGACGCGCTGCTGGACATCTACCGCAAGCTGCGTCCGGGCGAGCCGCCGACCCGCGAGGCCGCGCAGACGCTGCTGGAGAACCTCTACTTCAACCCGAAGCGCTACGACCTCGCCAAGGTCGGCCGCTACAAGGTCAACAAGAAGCTCGGTGGCGACGAGCCGCTGGACGCCGGTGTGCTCACCACCGACGACATCATCGCCACGATCAAGTACCTGGTGAAGCTGCACGCCGGCGAGACCGAGACGATCGGCGAGAACGGCACCACGATCGTCGTCGAGACCGACGACATCGACCACTTCGGCAACCGTCGTCTGCGCAACGTCGGCGAGCTCATCCAGAACCAGGTCCGCACGGGTCTGGCCCGTATGGAGCGCGTCGTGCGCGAGCGCATGACCACCCAGGACGTCGAGGCGATCACGCCGCAGACGCTGATCAACATCCGGCCGGTCGTCGCCTCCATCAAGGAGTTCTTCGGCACCAGCCAGCTGTCCCAGTTCATGGACCAGACCAACCCGCTGTCGGGTCTGACCCACAAGCGCCGTCTGTCGGCGCTGGGCCCGGGTGGTCTCTCCCGTGAGCGGGCCGGCCTGGACGTCCGTGACGTGCACCCGTCGCACTACGGCCGCATGTGCCCGATCGAGACGCCGGAAGGCCCGAACATCGGTCTGATCGGCTCGCTCGCCTCGTACGGCCGGGTCAACGTCTTCGGCTTCATCGAGACCCCGTACCGCAAGGTCGTCGACGGTCAGGTCACCGAAGAGGTGGACTACCTCACCGCCGACGAGGAGGACCGCTTCCTCATCGCCCAGGCCAACGCGAAGCTGACCGACGACATGCGGTTCGCCGAGCAGCGTGTCCTGGTCCGCCGCCGCGGCGGCGAGGTCGACCTGGTCCCCGCCGACGAGGTGCACTTCATGGACGTCTCGCCGCGCCAGATGGTGTCGGCCGCGACCGCCATGATCCCGTTCCTTGAGCACGACGACGCCAACCGCGCGCTCATGGGATCGAACATGATGCGCCAGGCCGTTCCGCTGATCAAGGCGGAGTCGCCGCTGGTCGGTACCGGCATGGAGTACCGCTGCGCGGTCGACGCCGGCGACGTCATCAAGGCGGAGAAGGACGGTGTGGTCCAGGAGGTCTCCGCGGACTACATCACCGTCGCCAACGACGACGGCACGTACACCACGTACCGCGTCGCCAAGTTCACCCGCTCCAACCAGGGCACCTCCTTCAACCAGAAGGTCGTCGTGGACGAGGGCGCGCGGGTCATCGAGGGCCAGGTCCTCGCCGACGGTCCGTCCACGGACCAGGGCGAGATGGCGCTCGGCAAGAACCTGCTCGTCGCGTTCATGCCGTGGGAGGGCCACAACTACGAGGACGCGATCATCCTGTCGCAGCGCCTCGTGCAGGACGACGTCCTCTCCTCGATCCACATCGAGGAGCACGAGGTCGACGCCCGTGACACCAAGCTCGGCCCCGAGGAGATCACCCGGGACATCCCGAACGTCTCCGAGGAGGTCCTCTCGGACCTCGACGAGCGCGGCATCATCCGGATCGGTGCCGAGGTCGTCGCCGGCGACATCCTCGTCGGCAAGGTCACGCCCAAGGGTGAGACCGAGCTGACCCCCGAGGAGCGCCTGCTCCGCGCGATCTTCGGTGAGAAGGCGCGCGAGGTGCGCGACACCTCGCTGAAGGTGCCGCACGGCGAGATCGGCAAGGTCATCGGCGTCCGCGTCTTCGACCGCGAGGAGGGCGACGAGCTGCCCCCGGGCGTGAACCAGCTGGTCCGCGTCTACGTCGCCCAGAAGCGCAAGATCACCGACGGTGACAAGCTCGCCGGCCGTCACGGCAACAAGGGCGTCATCTCGAAGATCCTGCCGGTCGAGGACATGCCGTTCCTGGAGGACGGCACCCCGGTCGACATCATCCTCAACCCGCTGGGTGTCCCGTCCCGAATGAACCCGGGACAGGTCCTGGAGATCCACCTCGGCTGGCTCGCCAGCCAGGGCTGGAAGGTCGAGGGCGGCGAGGAGTGGCAGCAGCGGCTCCAGGCGATCGGCGCCGACGACGTCGCGCCGCGCACCAACGTCGCGACCCCGGTCTTCGACGGTGCGCGCGAGGACGAGCTCGCTGGTCTCTTCGAGTCGACGCTTCCCAACCGCGACGGCGAGCGGATGGTCAAGAGCTCCGGCAAGGCCCAGCTCTTCGACGGCCGCTCCGGTGAGCCGTTCCCGGACCCGATCTCGGTCGGGTACATGTACATCCTCAAGCTCCACCACCTGGTCGACGACAAGCTGCACGCCCGCTCGACCGGCCCGTACTCGATGATCACCCAGCAGCCGCTGGGTGGTAAGGCCCAGTTCGGTGGCCAGCGCTTCGGTGAGATGGAGGTGTGGGCGCTGGAGGCTTACGGCGCCGCGTACGCCCTCCAGGAGCTGCTGACGATCAAGTCCGACGACGTCACCGGCCGCGTGAAGGTCTACGAGGCCATCGTCAAGGGCGAGAACATCCCGGAGCCCGGCATCCCCGAGTCCTTCAAGGTGCTCATCAAGGAGATGCAGTCCCTGTGCCTCAACGTGGAGGTGCTGTCCTCGGACGGCATGTCCATCGAGATGCGCGACACCGACGAGGACGTCTTCCGCGCTGCGGAGGAGCTCGGCATCGACCTGTCCCGGCGCGAGCCGAGCAGCGTCGAAGAGGTCTGACGGGTCTGGCCGGGAGCTTCTGCCCAGAGGTTCCCGGCCCCTCCCCCCAAGGACTCCGACGGAGTTCCGGCCGGGGAGGGACCCCCATCGGCCCCCGTTCAGACCATCTAGATACGACCCTGAGAGGGATTGACGCATAGTGCTCGACGTCAACTTCTTCGACGAGCTGCGGATCGGCCTCGCCACCGCTGACGACATCCGTCAGTGGTCCCACGGTGAGGTCAAGAAGCCGGAGACCATCAACTACCGCACCCTCAAGCCCGAGAAGGACGGCCTCTTCTGCGAGAAGATCTTCGGCCCCACCCGGGACTGGGAGTGCTACTGCGGTAAGTACAAGCGCGTCCGCTTCAAGGGCATCATCTGCGAGCGGTGCGGCGTCGAGGTCACTCGCGCCAAGGTGCGCCGTGAGCGGATGGGCCACATCGAGCTGGCCGCTCCCGTTACCCACATCTGGTACTTCAAGGGCGTCCCGAGCCGGCTGGGCTACCTGCTGGACCTCGCGCCCAAGGACCTTGAGAAGGTCATCTACTTCGCCGCGTACATGATCACGTACGTGGACGAGGAGCGCCGCACCCGCGATCTGCCCTCGCTGGAGGCCCACGTCTCCGTCGAGCGCCAGCAGATCGAGCAGCGCCGCGACTCCGACCTGGAGGCCCGCGCCAAGAAGCTTGAGACCGACCTGGCCGAGCTGGAGGCCGAGGGCGCCAAGGCCGACGTGCGCCGCAAGGTGCGCGAGGGCGCCGAGCGTGAGATGAAGCAGCTGCGCGACCGTGCGCAGCGCGAGATCGACCGCCTCGACGAGGTCTGGAACCGCTTCAAGAACCTCAAGGTCCAGGACCTGGAGGGCGACGAGCTGCTCTACCGCGAGCTGCGTGACCGCTTCGGCACGTACTTCGACGGTTCGATGGGTGCCGCGGCGCTGCAGAAGCGCCTGGAGACCTTCGACCTGGACGAGGAGGCCGAGCGCCTCCGCGAGATCATCCGGACCGGCAAGGGCCAGAAGAAGACCCGTGCGCTCAAGCGCCTGAAGGTCGTCTCCGCCTTCCTGCAGACCCGCAACAGCCCCAAGGGCATGGTGCTGGACTGCATCCCGGTGATCCCGCCGGACCTGCGTCCGATGGTGCAGCTGGACGGTGGCCGCTTCGCGACCTCCGACCTGAACGACCTGTACCGCCGTGTGATCAACCGCAACAACCGCCTGAAGCGGCTTCTCGACCTCGGCGCGCCCGAGATCATTGTGAACAACGAGAAGCGCATGCTCCAGGAGGCCGTCGACGCGCTCTTCGACAACGGCCGCCGCGGCCGCCCGGTCACGGGCCCCGGCAACCGTCCGCTGAAGTCGCTGTCCGACATGCTCAAGGGCAAGCAGGGCCGCTTCCGTCAGAACCTGCTGGGTAAGCGAGTCGACTACTCGGCGCGTTCCGTCATCGTCGTCGGCCCGCAGCTGAAGCTGCACCAGTGCGGTCTGCCCAAGGCCATGGCGCTGGAGCTCTTCAAGCCGTTCGTGATGAAGCGCCTGGTGGACCTGAACCACGCGCAGAACATCAAGTCGGCCAAGCGCATGGTCGAGCGCGGCCGCACCGTCGTGTACGACGTCCTCGAAGAGGTCATCGCCGAGCACCCGGTGCTGCTGAACCGTGCGCCCACCCTGCACCGCCTCGGCATCCAGGCCTTCGAGCCGCAGCTGGTCGAGGGCAAGGCCATTCAGATCCACCCGCTCGTCTGCACCGCGTTCAACGCGGACTTCGACGGTGACCAGATGGCCGTCCACCTCCCGCTGTCCGCGGAGGCGCAGGCCGAGGCCCGCATCCTGATGCTGTCCTCGAACAACATCCTCAAGCCGGCCGACGGCCGTCCGGTCACCATGCCGACCCAGGACATGGTGCTCGGCCTCTTCTTCCTCACCACGGATGAAGAGGAGCGCGAGGTCAAGGGCGAGGGCCGGGCGTTCGGCTCGGTCGCCGAGGCGATCATGGCCTTCGACGCCCGCGAGCTCTCGCTGCAGGCGAAGGTCGACATCCGCTTCCCGATCGGCACGGTTCCGCCCCGCGGCTGGACCCCGCCGGTTCCGGAGGAGGGCGAGCCCGAGTGGCAGCAGGGTGACAGCTTCCGGCTGCGGACGACCCTGGGCCGTGCGCTCTTCAACGAGCTGCTGCCCGAGGACTACCCGTTCGTCGACTACTCGGTGGGCAAGAAGCAGCTCTCCGCGATCGTCAACGACCTGGCCGAGCGCTACCCGAAGGTCATCGTGGCGGCGACGCTCGACAACCTGAAGGCGGCCGGCTTCCACTGGGCGACCCGTTCCGGCGTCACCGTCGCCGTGTCGGACATCGTCGTGCCGGAGGCCAAGAAGGCCATCGTCGCGGGCTACGAGGCCCAGGACGAGAAGGTCCAGAAGCAGTACGAGCGCGGTCTGATCACCAAGGACGAGCGCACTCAGGAACTGATCAACATCTGGACCAAGGCGACCAACGAGGTCGCCGAGGCGATGAACGACAACTTCCCCAAGACCAACCCCATCTTCATGATGGTTGACTCGGGTGCCCGAGGAAACATGATGCAGATGCGGCAGATCGCCGGTATGCGTGGTCTGGTGTCGAACGCGAAGAATGAGACGATCCCGCGTCCCATTAAGGCGTCGTTCCGCGAGGGCCTGTCCGTGCTGGAGTACTTCATCTCCACCCACGGTGCCCGTAAGGGTCTGGCGGACACCGCCCTCCGTACCGCCGACTCCGGTTACCTCACCCGTCGTCTGGTCGACGTCTCCCAGGACGTCATCATCCGCGAGGAGGACTGCGGCACCGAGCGCGGCCTCAAGCTGCGGATCGCCTCGAAGGGCGCCGACGGCGTCCTGCGCAAGGCGGACGACGTGGAGTCCAGCGTCTACGCCCGCATGCTGGCGGAAGACGTGGTCGTCGACGGCAAGGTCGTCGCCTCCGCGAACGTCGACCTCGGTGACGTGCTCATCGACCAGCTGGTCGCGCACGGCGTCGAGGAGGTCAAGACCCGCTCGGTCCTGACCTGTGAGTCCGCGGTCGGCACCTGCGCCTTCTGCTACGGCCGTTCGCTGGCCACCGGCAAGCTGGTCGACATCGGTGAGGCGGTCGGCATCATCGCCGCCCAGTCCATCGGTGAGCCCGGCACCCAGCTGACGATGCGTACCTTCCACACCGGTGGTGTGGCCGGTGACGACATCACCCTGGGTCTGCCGCGTGTCGTCGAGCTCTTCGAGGCCCGTACGCCCAAGGGTGTCGCCCCGATCTCGGAGGCGGCCGGCCGCGTCCGGATCGAGGAGACCGAGAAGACCAAGAAGGTCATCGTCACGCCGGACGACGGCAGCGACGAGACGTCCTACGGCGTCTCCAAGCGCGCCCGTCTCCTGGTGGGCGAGGGCGACCACGTCCAGGTCGGCCAGCCGCTGACCGTGGGTGCGATCAACCCGCACGACGTGCTGCGGATCCTCGGCCAGCGTGCCGTCCAGGTCCACCTGGTCGGCGAGGTCCAGAAGGTCTACAACAGCCAGGGCGTGGCGATCCACGACAAGCACATCGAGATCATCATCCGGCAGATGCTGCGCCGCGTGACGATCATCGAGTCCGGCGACGCGGAACTGCTGCCGGGCGAACTCGTGGAGCGCACGAAGTTCGAGAGCGAGAACCGTCGCGTCGTGGCGGAAGGCGGCCACCCGGCCTCCGGCCGTCCGCAGCTGATGGGTATCACCAAGGCTTCGCTGGCGACGGAATCCTGGCTGTCGGCCGCCTCCTTCCAGGAGACGACCCGAGTCCTGACGGACGCGGCGATCAACGCCAAGTCCGACAGCCTCATCGGCCTCAAGGAGAACGTCATCATCGGTAAGCTCATCCCGGCCGGTACGGGCCTGTCCCGCTACCGCAACATCCGGGTCGAGCCCACCGAGGAGGCCAAGGCCGCGATGTACTCGGCCGTCGGTTACGACGACATCGACTACTCGCCCTTCGGCACCGGCTCCGGCCAGGCGGTCCCGCTGGAGGACTACGACTACGGCCCGTACAACCAGTAATCCTGGTCCGTACACCGTCCACAGGGCGGCCACCCTCCGGGGTGGCCGCCCTGCGGCATTGGGGGCCGCACGGGGGAACTCGTCCTCCCCTCCCTGCGTCTCTGATGAGAAGATGGGGAGAACTGTCGAGCGGGGGGAGGTTCGCGACGTGGCATTCCAGCCGTGGCAGGGTGGGCAGCCCGCTCAGCCGTGGAATCAGGTTCCTGCCATGCGTGCCTCGCACGCCGATCGTGAACGGGCGGTCGATGTGCTCAAGGCGGGGTTCGCCGAAGGGCGGCTCCAGCAGTCCGAGTACGAGCAGCGGCTGACCCGGGCCTACGAGGCGCAGACCCATGCCGAGCTGCAGATGCTGGTCTCGGACCTGCCGATGGGGCCGGTGCCGCAGGCGCAGTTCGTACCGCAGCGGCCGGTGCCGGCGACGTTCATGCCGATGCAGATGCCGCCGCCGGTGACAACGAACAGCTCGGCGACGGGTGCGCTGGTCTGCGGGCTGATGACGCCGGTGACCTGGGGACTGACCGCGATCCCGGCGGTGATCCTGGGCCACAAGGCGCGCGCGGAGATCCGGCGCAGCGGGGAGCGGGGGGACGGGCAGGCGCTCACCGGACTGATCCTGGGCTGGCTGGCGATCGGTGGCTGGTCGCTGATGTTCCTGGTGTGGATCCTGCTCGCGGCGGTCAACCTCTGACCGTGTTGCGGGGCGCCCGCGCCTTCTTCCGTAGGGGCCGCTCGCGCACTACGGTGGCGGCAGCGCCGTGACGAGTCCGGCGTGTCCTTCGCGTGTGCATTTGTTTTGACCGCAGCCAATGCGGTAGGTACGCTCTGACCTTGTGCCTGGGGTGTCCCTGGGCTGCCGTGCGCGCAATCTCCCGAGCCATCGGCCGGGAGGCCACCAGCACGGAAGCCGGGTTCCGACACCGCAATCTGCCGCCTTCTCGTTCCAGCGGGGACCGGACTGCAGTATTCGACACACCCGACCGCGTGGGTCGGGGGTGTTCCAGGTTAGCTTTACCGAGACTGGCACACAGAAACCGGAGAAACGGTGCCTACGATCCAGCAGCTGGTCCGCAAGGGCCGGCAGGACAAGGTCGAGAAGAACAAGACGCCCGCGCTTGAGGGTTCGCCCCAGCGCCGTGGCGTCTGCACGCGTGTTTTCACCACCACCCCGAAGAAGCCGAACTCGGCCCTGCGTAAGGTCGCGCGTGTGCGTCTGACCAGCGGGATCGAGGTCACCGCTTACATCCCGGGTGAGGGCCACAACCTCCAGGAGCACTCGATCGTGCTCGTGCGTGGCGGCCGTGTGAAGGACCTGCCGGGTGTTCGGTACAAGATCATCCGCGGCTCCCTCGACACGCAGGGCGTCAAGAACCGCAAGCAGGCTCGCAGCCGCTACGGCGCCAAGAAGGAGAAGTAAGAATGCCTCGTAAGGGCCCCGCCCCGAAGCGCCCGGTCATCGTCGACCCGGTCTACGGCTCTCCTCTGGTGACCTCCCTCATCAACAAGGTGCTGCTGAACGGCAAGCGCTCCACCGCTGAGCGCATCGTTTACGGCGCCATGGAGGGGCTGCGCGAGAAGACCGGCAACGACCCGGTCATCACCCTCAAGCGCGCGCTCGAGAACATCAAGCCGACCCTTGAGGTCAAGTCCCGCCGCGTCGGTGGCGCGACCTACCAGGTCCCGGTCGAGGTCAAGCCCGGCCGTGCAGCCACCCTCTCGCTCCGCTGGCTCGTGGGCTACTCGCGCGCCCGTCGCGAGAAGACCATGACCGAGCGCCTCATGAACGAACTGCTCGACGCCTCCAACGGCCTCGGCGCTTCGGTCAAGAAGCGTGAGGACACGCACAAGATGGCCGAGTCCAACAAGGCCTTCGCGCACTACCGCTGGTAGTCGCAACCCACATCGAGACCGAGAGAAGATTGAGCCACTATGGCTACCACTTCGCTTGACCTGGCCAAGGTCCGCAACATCGGGATCATGGCCCACATCGACGCGGGCAAGACGACCACCACCGAGCGGATCCTGTTCTACACCGGTGTTTCGTACAAGATCGGTGAGGTCCACGACGGCGCTGCCACGATGGACTGGATGGAGCAGGAGCAGGAGCGCGGCATCACGATCACGTCTGCCGCGACGACCTGCCACTGGCCGCTGGACAACGTCGACAACACCATCAACATCATCGACACCCCGGGCCACGTCGACTTCACCGTCGAGGTGGAGCGCTCGCTGCGCGTGCTCGACGGTGCGGTGACGGTGTTCGACGGTGTTGCCGGTGTTGAGCCCCAGTCCGAGACCGTTTGGCGTCAGGCGGACCGCTACGGCGTTCCGCGCATCTGCTTCGTCAACAAGCTCGACCGTACGGGTGCCGAGTTCCACCGCTGCGTCGACATGATCACGGACCGCCTCGGCGCGACCCCGATCGTGATGCAGCTGCCGATCGGTACCGAGGCGGACTTCAAGGGTGTCGTCGACCTCGTCAAGATGAAGGCCCTCGTCTGGTCGGCCGAGGCCGCCAAGGGCGAGATGTACGACACCGTCGACATCCCGGACACGCACATCGAGGCTGCCGACGAATGGCGCGGCAAGCTCCTTGAGGTCGTCGCCGAGAACGACGAAGAGATCATGGAGCTGTACCTGGAGGGCCAGGAGCCCACCGAGGAGCAGCTCTACGCGGCGATCCGCCGGATCACCATCGCCTCCGGCAAGGCCGACGTCACCACCGTCACGCCGGTGTTCTGCGGTACCGCGTTCAAGAACAAGGGTGTGCAGCCGCTGCTCGACGCGGTCGTGCGCTACCTCCCCTCCCCGTTGGACGTCGAGGCCATCGAGGGCCACGCGGTCAACGACCCGGAGGAGGTCGTCAAGCGCAAGCCGTCCGAGGACGAGCCGCTGGCCGCCCTGGCGTTCAAGATTGCGAGCGACCCCCACCTGGGCAAGCTCACCTTCATCCGGGTGTACTCGGGCCGCCTTGAGGCCGGCTCGCAGGTGCAGAACTCGGTGAAGGGCAAGAAGGAGCGCATCGGCAAGATCTACCGGATGCACGCGAACAAGCGTGAGGAGATCGACTCGGTGGGTGCCGGCGACATCGTCGCCGTCATGGGTCTGAAGCAGACCACCACCGGTGAGACCCTCTGCGACGCGTCGAACCAGGTCATCCTGGAGTCGATGGAGTTCCCGGCCCCGGTCATCCAGGTCGCCATCGAGCCCAAGTCGAAGGGCGACCAGGAGAAGCTGGGTGTCGCCATCCAGCGTCTCGCCGAAGAGGACCCCTCGTTCCAGGTGCACACCGACGAGGAGACCGGCCAGACCATCATCGCGGGTATGGGCGAGCTGCACCTCGACGTGCTGGTCGACCGTATGAAGCGTGAGTTCCGGGTCGAGGCCAACGTCGGTAAGCCGCAGGTCGCCTACCGCGAGACGCTGCGCAAGTCCGTCGAGCGCTACGACTACACGCACAAGAAGCAGACCGGTGGTTCCGGTCAGTTCGCGAAGGTCCAGATCGCGCTGGAGCCCCTTGAGGGCGACGGGTACGAGTTCGAGAACAAGGTCACCGGTGGCCGCATCCCGCGGGAGTACATCCCGTCCGTGGACGCCGGTTGCCAGGAGGCCATGGAGTTCGGCGTGCTCGCCGGCTACCCGCTCACGGGCGTCAAGGTCATCCTGCTCGACGGTGCCTTCCACGAGGTCGACTCGTCGGAAATGGCGTTCAAGATCGCCGGTTCGATGGCCTTCAAGGAGGCCGCCCGCAAGGCCTCCCCGGCCCTGCTTGAGCCGATGATGAAGGTCGAGGTCACCACGCCCGAGGACTACATGGGTGACGTGATCGGCGACATCAACTCCCGCCGTGGGCAGATCCAGTCCATGGAGGACCGCGCCGGCGCCAAGCTCGTCACGGGCCTGGTTCCGCTCTCGGAGATGTTCGGCTACGTCGGAGACCTCCGCAGCAAGACGTCGGGTCGCGCGAGCTACTCGATGCAGTTCGACTCCTACGCCGAGGTTCCGCGGAACGTCGCCGAGGAGATCATCGCGAAGGCCAAGGGCGAGTAACTCCGGTCCCGTAAGAACCGGAGCGCAACACGCTTTAGGCTTGACACCGTCTGATGGGAGCAATCCCCGCAATCCGTGAGGATTGCTCCCGCCAGCCGGCACCCCAGCAAAGATCACCTGGCGCCGATGAGTAAGGCGTACAGAACCACTCCACAGGAGGACCCCAGTGGCGAAGGCGAAGTTCGAGCGGACTAAGCCGCACGTCAACATCGGCACCATCGGTCACATCGACCACGGTAAGACGACCCTCACGGCCGCCATTACCAAGGTGCTGCACGACGCGTACCCGGACCTGAACGAGGCCTCGGCCTTCGACCAGATCGACAAGGCTCCTGAGGAGCGCCAGCGCGGTATCACCATCTCCATCGCGCACGTCGAGTACCAGACGGAGAGCCGTCACTACGCCCACGTCGACTGCCCGGGTCACGCGGACTACATCAAGAACATGATCACGGGTGCGGCGCAGATGGACGGCGCCATCCTCGTGGTCGCCGCGACCGACGGCCCGATGCCGCAGACCAAGGAGCACGTGCTCCTGGCCCGCCAGGTCGGCGTTCCGTACATCGTTGTCGCCCTGAACAAGGCCGACATGGTGGACGACGAGGAGATCCTGGAGCTCGTCGAGCTTGAGGTCCGTGAGCTCCTCTCCGAGTACGAGTTCCCCGGCGACGACGTTCCGGTCGTCAAGGTCTCGGCGCTCAAGGCGCTTGAGGGCGACGCCGAGTGGGGCAAGTCCGTCCTCGACCTGATGAAGGCCGTCGACGAGTCGATCCCGCAGCCCGAGCGCGACGTCGACAAGCCGTTCCTGATGCCGATCGAGGACGTCTTCACGATCACCGGTCGTGGCACCGTCGTCACCGGTCGCATCGAGCGCGGTGTCCTCAAGGTCAACGAGACCGTGGACATCATCGGCATCAAGCCGGAGAAGACCACCACCACGGTCACCGGCATCGAGATGTTCCGCAAGCTCCTCGACGAGGGCCAGGCCGGTGAGAACGTCGGTCTGCTCCTCCGCGGCATCAAGCGCGAGGACGTCGAGCGCGGCCAGGTCATCATCAAGCCGGGCTCGGTCACGCCGCACACCTCCTTCGAGGCCCAGGCGTACATCCTGTCGAAGGACGAGGGTGGCCGTCACACCCCGTTCTTCAACAACTACCGCCCGCAGTTCTACTTCCGTACGACTGACGTGACCGGTGTCGTGACCCTCCCCGAGGGCACCGAGATGGTCATGCCGGGCGACAACACCGAAATGTCGGTCGAGCTGATCCAGCCCGTCGCCATGGAGGAGGGCCTGAAGTTCGCCATCCGTGAGGGTGGCCGGACCGTCGGCGCCGGCCAGGTCACCAAGATCAACAAGTAAGTGTTGATCGGGGAGACCCGGTAGCTCTTCGGAGCATTCGAGCCGTGTGCTCATGAGAAGTGCCCGTACGACTTCGGTCGTACGGGCACTTCTGTCGTTTCGGGGCGGGCGGCTGTTCCGGGGCCGGGTGGTGTGCGTCCTCGCAGATCCTTGCCAGGCGGGCGGGGCTCGTCGACCATGGGCGGGTCGGCGCGTACTCCCTCTGAGGAGACGCGACCCTTTTCCGCAGGAGTGACACCGTGCTGCGCACCATGTTCAAGTCCAAGATCCACCGTGCCACCGTGACCCAGGCCGATCTGCACTACGTCGGCTCGGTCACCGTCGACGCCGATCTGCTGGACGCCGCCGATCTGCTGCCCGGCGAGCTCGTCCACATCGTCGACATCACGAACGGCGCCCGGCTGGAGACCTACACGATCGAGGGGGAGCGGGGCTCGGGGGTGATCGGGATCAACGGCGCGGCCGCGCACCTCGTCCACCCCGGAGACCTGGTCATCCTGATCAGTTACGCGCAGGTGGATGACGCGGAGGCGCGGACGCTGCGGCCCAGGGTGGTGCATGTCGACGACCGGAACCGGATCGTCGGGCTCGGTTCGGACGCGTCGGAGCCGGTGCCGGGAGGCGGGGCGGTGCGGGGGCCGGGGGCGGTGGCGCGCTCGTAGCGGGGCCGGCGTGGTGACCTGCTGGTAGCGGGGGAGTCCCTCGGCAGTCGCGGCAGTGGCCCGGCTCCGGGGCGCGGAAGGCGCGGTCGCAGCCCTCGCAGGTCTGGAACGGGTCGGGCCGTAAGGCCGCAGGTGCGACCACGGTGGGCAGGGGCGCCGGCAGCAGCGCGGTGAGGCGGTGTGCGAGCAGGGCTGCCGGGTGCTTCAGGGGCTCGGGGAGGTGTGCTGTCAGGGTGTGCCGTACGGCATCGGGGGCGGCTCCGCGCTCCAGCCAGGCCGCTACGGCCGGGGCCAGGCGGCGTACGTCCCGCTCGGGGAGCAGCAGCCGGGGTTCGTGGCGGTGCAGCTCCGCGAGGAGGGCGGCGGCGGTGCGGTGACGCTCCAGGTCGGGGGTGCGGGGCTGGGGGAGCGGTTCCGGCGGTTCGGGGCGGGGCGCGGGCACGGGGTCGGGAGTCGCGGGCTCTACGGGACCGGGCGTGGGCTCCTGGGCGGCCGGCGGCAGCTTCCGGGGCTGCTCGGGCGGGTGGACCGGCTCGGGCGGCGCGGTGACGGCCGGGCCTGGCTGGTTGTAGGACACCGTGCGGGTGACGACCTTGCCGCTGGGCAGCCGTTCCCGGGTGCGCGCCAGGTAGCCGTGGGCCTCCAGCTCCCGCAGGGCCCCGGCGATGCGGTGCTCGCTCTCGGGGAAGCGGGCCGACAGGAACTTGATGCCGATCCGGGCGCCCACGGGCAGCGACTGGATGTGGACGGCGAGCCCGATCGCGAGGAGGGAGAGTTCGCGGTGCTGGGCGAGGTGGTTTCCGACGACCGTGTAGCGGGTGGTGTGGCGGACTTTGACGTGAACGACACCGGATCGGGCGGTCGGGCGGGGAACGGCAGACGAGGCGCACGAGGGCGCGCTAGGGTGCTGCAAAGCCATCGGGAAGCCCTAACTTCCTGGGTGGTCAGGCCCTCGATCGGGATTCGCCGTCCCGGCCGGGGGCCGTCGCATGTCTGGAGTTGTCGCGGCGAGCATATGCCGATGAACCGCCCGCAGATCCAGCCGAGTTGGGCGATGTCACCCGGGTGAGTGACGGGAGGCTGGAGGGTTGGGGAAGGGTATTTCCCCGGTCTTTTCAGCCTTGATGTCGTGGCACAGCGGGTCGCGGTCAACCGCGTCGTGCGCCACCGGGTCGCGGCGGGTGCGATGCGGTGGACCGGTTGGACCGGGCGGTGGACAGCGCGATTTCCGCCCACACCGTCTTGCCGGGAGCGGGGCCCGGAAGCACACCCCAGCGGTCGGCGAGCGCCCCGACAAGGAGCAGCCCGTGCCCCGATTCGCCGTCGCCCGGGCGCTCGGACGGCGCGGGAAGCCGCTCTCCGCGTGCGTCGATGACCTCGATACGGAGCGTGGGGCCGTGGACGGCGAGCGCGAGCCGGAAGTCCCGCCCCGGTACGCGTCCGTGGAGTACCGCGTTGGTGGCGAGTTCGGCGACGACTTGGGCGGCGACCTCCAACGGGAGCTCCCAGGAGCGGAGTTGTTCGGTGGCGAGCAGCCGGGCGAGCCGGGCGCCCCGGCGGGTGGCGGAGAGCTGGACCGAGAACTGCCGAGTGGGGGTGCCGGCCTGGGCGATTCCTTGCTTCATGTCACTCAGCGTCGCGATGTGCGTGCACGCTGAGAAGTGCTGGCGCCCGTGCGTACGGACACTGTCCCGGGCTTGTCCAGCCCTGTCCCGGCTGTCCGGCGTGCCGTCGACGGCCGGCGGACGTTGGCAGGGAAGGGCATCTCGGAGGTGGGCGTGGATGGACACGAACGACGGGACTGTGGACCGCGGGGCGGACGAGCCAGGCTGGGACGTCGATCCGGACGATGAATCGGGAGCGGCGGTGGTGGCGACGGTGGGCCGCCAGCTCAAGGCGTGGCGCGAGGCGGCCGGACTGCGGGCGGCCGAGTTCGGCGCGGCGATCGGGTACGGGGAGGACCTGATCTACAAGGTGGAGGGCGGGCGCCGCATCCCGCGGCCGGAGTTCCTGGACCGGGCGGACGAGGTACTGGGGGCGGGCGGGAAGCTGGCCGCGATGAAGCGGGACGTGGCGGAGGCCCGGTATCCGAAGAAGGTGCGGGAGCTGGCCAAGCTGGAGGAGCGGGCGGTCGAGCTCTTGGCCTACGGCAGTCACAGCCTGCACGGGTTGTTGCAGACGGAGGATCACGCGAGGGCACTGCTCGGTACGCGACGTCCTGCACCGTCGCAGGACGAGCTGGAGCGAGCCGTGGCTGCACGCATGGCCCGCCAGTCGATCTTCGAGCGGACGCCGGCTCCCGAATTCAGCTTTGTGCTGGAGGAGGCGTCGCTGCGGCGCCCTGTCGGGGGTGTGATGGTATGGCGTCGGCAACTCGAAAACCTTCTGCGGGTGGCTGCGTTGCCCTACGTCGAGATCCAGGTGATGCCGATCGAGCGGTGGAACCACCCTGGAACTGGCGGGCGGATTCAGGTGCTGAAGTTCGCTGACGGTTCGGCTGTTGGGCGCATCGACGACGAGTTTGCCGGTCGTCCGGTTTCCGACCCCAGGCGGCTCCGCATCCTTGAGCTGAGGTATGGCATCATCCGGGCACAAGCTCTCGCGCCAGCGGAGTCGCTGGCCTTCATCGAGCAAGTGCTGGGGGAATCATGATCCACAAGCTCTCCGCCGGGGATGGTTCCGAGCTGCGGTGGTTCAAGAGCAGCTACAGCGACACCAGCAACCCCAATGACTGCGTCGAGGTAGCGGCCACCCCCGGCGCGGTCCACGTCCGCGACTCCAAGAACACCCACGGCCCCCGGCTCAGCTTCACGTCCGTCGCGTGGGTTGATTTTGTGACGCACATGACAGGGCGTTGAAAGCGGCCCCTTGCGTGCACTGCGCATGCCGCGTTACGCAGCGTGACCGCCGCTCCGGCGACACGCGTGACGTTCGGCGCACCCGGTGCCCGATTGGCCCGGGCCACCCGTGCTATGGCACACTGTTCAGGTTGCTCGGTTGAGTGCCGATGCTGCGCGCCTCCCGCCGGGGGGACCGGAAGCGAGTCCCAGGTATTCGTCGTCCCTTCTCAGGGGCGGAAGTACGGGAATCTTCCGGGAAGCGTCAGCGGGGTGCCTCGGCCAGGCGCCCGGTGGGTGTCCTTCCCCCGCCTCCTCCTTCTTGAGGGATCTCCCGTGCGGAGATTTACGAGAAGGGGTGCGACACGCCCGACCGCGTGGGTCGGAGAAGGACGCGAACCTTCCGGGTCCCAGAGCGTTACGAGAGACAGGACTACGAAGTAGCCATGGCGGGACAGAAGATCCGCATCCGGCTCAAGGCCTACGACCACGAGGTCATCGACTCCTCGGCGAAGAAGATCGTCGAGACGGTGACCCGCACTGGTGCGTCGGTCGCGGGCCCGGTGCCGCTGCCCACTGAAAAGAACGTGTACTGCGTCATCAAGTCGCCGCACAAGTACAAGGACTCGCGCGAGCACTTCGAGATGCGCACGCACAAGCGCCTGATCGACATCCTCGACCCGACGCCGAAGACCGTTGACTCCCTGATGCGACTCGACCTCCCGGCCGGTGTCGACATCGAGATCAAGCTCTGAGGGTCGGTGATCTGAGAGATGGCTAAGCAGATCAAGGGCATCCTGGGCGAGAAGCTCGGCATGACGCAGGTGTGGGACGAGAACAACCGTGTTGTTCCGGTCACCGTCGTCAAGGCCGGGCCCTGTGTCGTTACCCAGGTGCGCACCAATGACCAGGACGGCTACGACTCCGTCCAGATCGCCTTCGGCGAGATCGACCCGCGCAAGGTGAACAAGCCCCTCAAGGGCCACTTCGCGAAGGCCGACGTCACCCCCCGCCGTCACCTCGTCGAGGTCCGTACTCCCGACGCCGGTGAGTACACCCTCGGCCAGGAGCTGACCGCCGAGACCTTCGAGTCCGGCGCCAAGGTGGACGTGACCGGCAAGAGCAAGGGCAAGGGCTTCGCCGGTGTCATGAAGCGTCACGGCTTCGGCGGCGGCAAGGCCTCGCACGGTGCCCACCGCGTGCACCGCAAGCCGGGCTCCATCGGTGGCTGCGCCACCCCGGGCCGCGTGTTCAAGGGCATGCGGATGGCCGGCCGTATGGGCAATGAGCGGGTCACCACCCAGAACCTGACCGTCCACGCCGTTGACGCGGAGAAGGGTCTGCTGCTCATCAAGGGCGCAGTTCCTGGTCCGAACGGCGGCCTCGTCCTGGTCCGTACCGCGGCCAAGGGGGCCTGAGGTAACCGATGAGCACCATTGACATCCTTTCGCCTGCTGGCGACAAGGCCGGGTCCGTCGAGCTCCCCGCGGAGATCTTCGACGCCAAGGTCAGCGTTCCGCTGATCCACCAGGTCGTTGTTGCGCAGCTGGCCGCGGCCCGTCAGGGCACGCACAAGACCAAGACCCGCGGCGAGGTCCGCGGCGGTGGCAAGAAGCCGTACCGCCAGAAGGGCACCGGCCGCGCGCGCCAGGGTTCGACCCGTGCGCCGCAGTTCGCCGGCGGTGGCATCGTCCACGGCCCCGTGCCGCGTGACTACAGCCAGCGGACCCCGAAGAAGATGAAGGCCGCCGCGCTGCGCGGTGCCCTCACCGACCGGGCCCGCAACAGCCGCATCCACGTCGTTTCCGGCGTGGTCGAGGGCGAGATCTCCACCAAGGCCGCCAAGACGCTGTTCGGCAAGATCTCGGAGCGCAAGAACCTGCTCCTGATCGCCGAGCGCAGCGACGAGGCCGCGTGGCTCTCCGCCCGCAACCTGCCCCAGGTTCACATCCTGGAGCCGGGCCAGCTGAACACGTACGACGTGCTCGTCTCCGACGACGTGGTCTTCACCAAGGCCGCCTTCGAGTCCTTCGTGTCCGGCCCCAAGGCCAACGCTGAGACCGAAGGGAGCGACGCCTGATGACTGAGGCCGTCGTCACCAGCAAGACCTTCACGGACCCCCGCGACATTCTCGTCAAGCCGGTGGTTTCCGAGAAGAGCTACGCGCTGCTGGACGAGAACAAGTACACGTTCGTCGTCGACCCGCGTGCCAACAAGACCCAGATCAAGCAGGCCGTCGAGGCGGTCTTCTCGGTCAAGGTCACCGGGGTCAACACGATCAACCGGCAGGGCAAGCGCAAGCGCACCCGCACCGGTTACGGCAAGCGCGCCAACACCAAGCGCGCCATCGTGACCCTCGCCGAGGGCGACCGTATCGACATCTTCGGCGGCCCGGTCTCCTAACGGAGTCCGAGTCGTCCGGAATCGGACGAGGACTGAGAAATGGGTATCCGCAAGTACAAGCCGACGACCCCGGGCCGTCGTGGCTCCAGCGTCGCCGACTTTGTCGAGATCACGCGGTCCACGCCGGAGAAGTCGCTGGTCCGCCCGCTGCACAGCAAGGGCGGCCGTAACAACGCCGGTCGTGTGACCGTTCGCCACCAGGGCGGTGGCCACAAGCGCGCCTACCGCGTGATCGACTTCCGTCGTCACGACAAGGACGGCGTGCCGGCCAAGGTCGCGCACATCGAGTACGACCCGAACCGCACCGCGCGCATCGCGCTGCTGCACTACGCAGACGGCGAGAAGCGCTACATCATCGCGCCCCGTGGCCTGGTCCAGGGTGCTCGGATTGAGAACGGCCCTGGCGCCGACATCAAGCCGGGCAACAACCTGCCGCTGCGCCACATCCCCGTGGGTACGACGATCCACGCGATCGAGCTGCGTCCGGGCGGCGGTGCGAAGTTCGCCCGCTCGGCCGGTGCCTCCGTGCAGCTGCTGGCGAAGGAGGGCGCGATGGCCCACCTTCGTATGCCGTCCGGTGAGATCCGCCTGGTCGACGTGCGCTGCCGCGCCACCGTCGGCGAGGTCGGCAACGCCGAGCAGTCGAACATCAACTGGGGCAAGGCCGGCCGCATGCGCTGGAAGGGCGTCCGCCCGACCGTGCGTGGTGTCGTGATGAACCCGGTCGACCACCCGCACGGTGGTGGTGAGGGCAAGACCTCCGGTGGTCGCCACCCGGTCTCGCCCTGGGGCCAGAAGGAGGGTCGTACTCGCTCGCCGAAGAAGGCCAGCAACAAGTACATCGTCCGCCGCCGCAAGACGAACAAGAAGCGCTAGGAGCGGGTTTAGATGCCGCGCAGTCTCAAGAAGGGGCCCTTCGTCGACGACCACCTCGCCAAGAAGGTGGACACGCAGAACGAAGCCGGCACCAAGAACGTCATCAAGACCTGGTCCCGCCGCTCCATGATCGTCCCGGCCATGCTCGGCCACACGATCGCGGTGCACGACGGCCGCAAGCACGTCCCGGTGTTCGTCACCGAGTCGATGGTCGGCCACAAGCTCGGCGAGTTTGCGCCGACCCGCACCTTCCGCGGCCACGAGAAGGACGACCGCAAGTCGCGTCGTCGCTGATCGACCGGAGTGCGAAGACTATGACTGACACCGAAGGGACAACCATGGAAGCCAGGGCCCAGGCGCGGTACATCCGCGTCACGCCCATGAAGGCCCGCCGCGTGGTGGACCTTATCCGTGGCATGGATGCCACGGAGGCTCAGGCGGTCCTGCGTTTCGCCCCGCAGGCCGCGAGCGTGCCGGTGGGCAAGGTGCTGGACAGCGCCATTGCCAACGCCGCGCACAACTACGACCACACGGACGCCTCCACGCTGGTTATCAGCGAGGCGTACGTCGACGAGGGCCCGACCCTGAAGCGGTTCCGTCCGCGTGCCCAGGGCCGTGCCTACCGGATCCGCAAGCGGACCAGCCACATCACCGTGGTCGTCAGCAGCAAGGAAGGAACCCGGTAATGGGCCAGAAGGTAAACCCGCACGGGTTCCGCCTCGGCGTGACGACGGACTTCAAGTCCCGCTGGTACGCCGACAAGCTGTACAAGGACTACGTCAAGGAAGACGTCGCCATTCGTCGCATGATGACGAAGGGCATGGAGCGCGCCGGTATCTCCAAGGTGGAGATCGAGCGCACCCGTGAGCGCGTCCGCGTTGACATCCACACCGCTCGTCCGGGCATCGTCATCGGCCGCCGCGGCGCCGAGGCCGACCGCATCCGCGGCGAGCTGGAGAAGCTGACCGGCAAGCAGGTCCAGCTGAACATCCTTGAGGTCAAGAACCCCGAGACCGATGCTCAGCTCGTGGCCCAGGCCGTCGCCGAGCAGCTGTCCTCCCGCGTCTCCTTCCGTCGCGCCATGCGCAAGAGCATGCAGTCGACGATGAAGGCCGGCGCCAAGGGCATCAAGATCCAGTGCGGTGGCCGTCTCGGCGGCGCCGAGATGTCCCGCTCGGAGTTCTACCGCGAGGGCCGTGTGCCCCTGCACACCCTCCGCGCGAACGTCGACTACGGCTTCTTCGAGGCCAAGACCACCTTCGGCCGCATCGGCGTGAAGGTCTGGATCTACAAGGGCGACGTCAAGAACATCGCCGAGGTGCGCGCCGAGAACGCCGCCGCCCGTGCGGGTAACCGCCCGGCCCGCGGTGGCGGTAACGACCGCCCGCGCCGCGGTGGCGAGCGTGGCGGCCGCGGTGGCCGCAAGCCGCAGCAGACCGCCGCTGCCGAGGCCCCCAAGGCCGAGGCCGCAGCCGCTGCTCCGGCGGAGACCCCCGGAACGGAGGCCTGACCGACATGCTGATCCCTCGCAGGGTCAAGCACCGCAAGCAGCACCACCCGAAGCGCAACGGCATGGCCAAGGGTGGCACCGAGCTGGCCTTCGGTGAGTACGGAATCCAGGCCGTCACCCCGGCCTACGTGACGAACCGGCAGATCGAGTCCGCTCGTATCGCCATGACCCGTCACATCAAGCGTGGCGGCAAGGTGTGGATCAACATCTACCCCGACCGTCCGCTGACGAAGAAGCCGGCCGAAACCCGCATGGGTTCCGGTAAGGGTTCTCCGGAGTGGTGGGTCGCGAACGTCAAGCCCGGTCGGGTGATGTTCGAGCTGTCCTTCCCGAACGAAAAGGTTGCCAAGGAGGCGCTGACCCGCGCCGCCCACAAGCTTCCGATGAAGTGCCGCATCGTGCGGCGCGAGGCAGGTGAGTCGTGATGGCGGCCGGTACCAAGGCGACCGAGCTGCGCGAGCTGAACAACGAGGACCTCGTTGCCAAGCTTCGTGAGGCCAAGGAGGAGCTGTTCAACCTCCGCTTCCAGGCGGCGACCGGACAGCTCGAGAACCACGGCCGGCTGAAGGCCGTCCGGAAGGACATCGCCCGGATCTACACCCTGATGCGGGAGCGCGAGCTCGGCATCGAGACGGTGGAGAGCGCCTGATGAGCGAGAAGAATGTGACTGAGACGAACGAGCGCGGTTTCCGCAAGACCCGTGAGGGTCTGGTCGTCAGCGACAAGATGGACAAGACCGTCGTCGTCGCCGTCGAGGACCGCGTCAAGCACGCGCTGTACGGCAAGGTCATCCGCCGTACCAACAAGCTCAAGGCGCACGACGAGCAGAACGCTGCCGGTGTCGGCGACCGCGTCCTCCTGATGGAGACCCGGCCGCTGTCCGCCACCAAGCGCTGGCGCATCGTCGAGATCCTCGAGAAGGCCAAGTAATCCCTCCTAGGGGGACCCCCTAGGAACAGTTCCGCCAGGCTCGGCGAGAAGCGCGAAGCACTCGCGCTTCTCGCCGGGAACCGGCAGACATTCAGGAGATAGACGTGATCCAGCAGGAGTCGCGACTGCGTGTCGCCGACAACACTGGTGCGAAGGAAATCCTTTGCATCCGTGTTCTCGGTGGTTCCGGTCGCCGCTACGCGGGCATCGGTGACGTCATCGTCGCCACCGTCAAGGATGCGATCCCCGGTGGCAACGTGAAGAAGGGTGACGTCGTCAAGGCCGTCATCGTTCGCACCGTCAAGGAGCGCCGCCGTCCGGACGGCTCGTACATCCGCTTCGACGAGAACGCGGCCGTCATCCTCAAGAACGATGGCGACCCCCGCGGCACCCGCATCTTCGGCCCCGTGGGCCGGGAACTGCGCGAGAAGAAGTTCATGAAGATCATCTCGCTCGCGCCGGAGGTGCTGTAACCGATGAAGATCAAGAAGGGCGACCTGGTCCAGGTCATCACCGGTAAGGACAAGGGCAAGCAGGGCAAGGTCATCCAGGCCTTCCCCCGCGAGGACCGTGTTCTGGTCGAGGGTGTCAACCGGGTCAAGAAGCACACCAAGGCCGGACAGACCGCTCGTGGTTCGAAGACCGGCGGCATCGTGACGACCGAGGCCCCGATCCACGTGAGCAACGTTCAGCTCGTGGTGGAGAAGGACGGCAAGAAGGTCGTCACCCGCGTCGGGTACCGCTTCGACGACGAGGGCAACAAGATCCGCGTTGCCAAGCGGACCGGTGAGGACATCTGATGACTGCCACCACCAACGCGCCGCGTCTCAAGACGCGCTACCGCGAAGAGATCGCCGGGAAGCTGAAGGACGAGTTCTCCTTCGAGAACGTCATGCAGATCCCCGGTCTGACCAAGATCGTGGTCAACATGGGTGTGGGCGACGCCGCCCGCGACTCCAAGCTGATCGAGGGCGCCATCCGCGACCTCACCACGATCACCGGCCAGAAGCCGGCCGTCACCAAGGCCCGTAAGTCCATCGCGCAGTTCAAGCTGCGCGAGGGCCAGCCGATCGGTGCCCACGTCACCCTCCGCGGTGACCGCATGTGGGAGTTCCTGGACCGCCTGCTGTCGCTCGCGCTCCCGCGCATCCGCGACTTCCGTGGTCTGTCCCCGAAGCAGTTCGACGGTCGGGGCAACTACACCTTCGGTCTCACGGAGCAGGTCATGTTCCACGAGATCGACCAGGACAAGATCGACCGTACCCGGGGTATGGACATCACCGTGGTCACCACGGCGACCAACGACGATGAGGGCCGCGCTCTCCTTCGTCACCTCGGCTTCCCGTTCAAGGAGGCGTGAGCGAGATGGCGAAGAAGGCTCTGATTGCCAAGGCTGCTCGCAAGCCGAAGTTCGGTGTGCGCGCGTACACCCGCTGCCAGCGCTGCGGCCGTCCGCACTCCGTGTACCGCAAGTTCGGCCTGTGCCGCGTGTGCCTTCGTGAGATGGCTCACCGTGGCGAGCTGCCGGGCGTGACCAAGAGCTCCTGGTAATCCCCCAGTTGGGATACCCCGGAGACTCTCGGTAAGCAGTCGGTCGGCGGGCACCTGCCCCTTTTTCCCGTAGGGTGGAAGGGTTTGGGTGTCCCGCCGCCCGAGACCGACCGCGGGCCGTGCCCGCATAACGTCGCTTACTACGCCGTAGGTCCCCGCGCCGCACCCGTCCCGACTCTGATCGGGGAGAGGGATGGCGCACATAGGAAACCCCGGCGAGAGAGGCCGAAGGCCAATTCATGACCATGACTGACCCCATCGCAGACATGCTGACCCGTCTGCGGAACGCGAACTCGGCGTACCACGACACCGTCGTGATGCCGCACAGCAAGATCAAGTCGCACATCGCGGAGATCCTCCAGCAGGAGGGTTACATCACCGGCTGGCGCGTCGAGGACGCCGAGGTCGGCAAGAACCTCGTCCTTGAGCTGAAGTTCGGCCCGAACCGCGAGCGCTCGATCGCCGGCATCAAGCGGATCTCGAAGCCGGGCCTGCGGGTCTACGCAAAGTCCACCAACCTGCCGAAGGTGCTCGGCGGCCTGGGCGTGGCGATCATCTCCACGTCGCACGGTCTGCTCACCGGCCAGCAGGCGCAGAAGAAGGGCGTGGGTGGGGAAGTCCTCGCCTACGTCTGGTAACCCGGGAACGGAGGAAGAGCTAATGTCGCGCATTGGCAAGCTGCCCATCCAGGTTCCCGCTGGCGTGGACGTCACCATCGAGGGCCGCACGGTCAACGTGAAGGGTCCCAAGGGTTCCCTTTCGCACACCGTCGCGGCTCCCATCGAGGTCGCCAAGGGTGAGGACGGCGTCATCAACGTCACCCGCCCGAACGACGAGCGTCAGAACAAGGCCCTGCACGGCCTGTCCCGCACGCTGGTGGCGAACATGATCACCGGCGTGACCCAGGGGTACAGCAAGGCGCTCGAGATCAGCGGTGTCGGTTACCGCGTCCAGGCGAAGGGCTCCAACCTGGAGTTCTCCCTGGGCTACAGCCACCCGATCCTGATCGAGGCCCCCGAGGGCATCTCGTTCAAGGTCGAGTCCCCGACCAAGCTCAGCGTCGAGGGCATCGACAAGCAGAAGGTCGGCGAGGTGGCGGCGAACATCCGCAAGCTGCGCAAGCCTGACCCGTACAAGGCCAAGGGCGTCAAGTACGCCGGCGAGGTCATCCGCCGCAAGGTCGGAAAGGCTGGTAAGTAAGCCATGGCATACGGTGTGAAGATCGCTAAGGGCAACGCGTACAAGCGCGCCGCCGCCAAGCGTCGCCACATCCGCATCCGTAAGCGGATTTCGGGTACCCCGGAGCGTCCGCGTCTGGTCGTGACGCGGTCCAACCGCGGCATCACCGCTCAGGTCATCGACGACATCCAGGGCCACACCCTGGCCTCGGCGTCGACCCTGGACGCGTCCATCCGTGGTGGCGAGGGCGACAAGAGCGCCCAGGCCCAGAAGGTCGGCGCCCTGGTTGCCGAGCGTGCCAAGGCCGCCGGTGTCGAGGCCGTCGTGTTCGACCGCGGTGGCAAGCAGTACGCCGGGCGGATTGCCGCTCTGGCCGACGCCGCCCGCGAAGCCGGGCTGAAGTTCTAAAGCCCCGGTTCCGGAGCTAGCGGACGTAACAGAGAGAGGTAAATCCAATGGCTGGACCCCAGCGCCGCGGCAGCGGTGCCGGTGGCGGCGAGCGGCGGGACCGGAAGGGTCGCGACGGTGGCGCTGCCGCCGAGAAGACCGCGTACGTTGAGCGCGTAGTCGCGATCAACCGCGTCGCCAAGGTTGTCAAGGGTGGTCGTCGCTTCAGCTTCACTGCGCTGGTCGTGGTGGGCGACGGTGACGGCACCGTGGGTGTCGGTTACGGCAAGGCCAAGGAAGTTCCGGCTGCCATCGCCAAGGGCGTGGAAGAGGCCAAGAAGAACTTCTTCAAGGTCCCCCGTATCCAGGGCACCATCCCGCACCCCATCCAGGGCGAGAAGGCTGCGGGCGTCGTCCTGCTCAAGCCGGCTTCCCCCGGTACCGGTGTGATCGCCGGTGGCCCGGTGCGCGCCGTTCTGGAGTGCGCGGGCATCCACGACGTGCTGAGCAAGTCGCTCGGTTCGTCGAACCCGATCAACATCGTGCACGCCACGGTGGAGGCGCTCCAGGGCCTGCAGCGGCCCGAGGAGATCGCCGCCCGTCGTGGTCTGCCGCTGGAGGACGTGGCTCCCGCCGCTCTGCTGCGGGCGCGTGCAGGGGTGAGCGCGTAATGGCTCGCCTTCAGATCACGCAGACCAAGTCCTACATCGGCAGCAAGCAGAACCACCGCGACACGCTGCGTTCGCTCGGCCTGAAGAAGCTGGGCGACGTGGTTGTCAAGGAAGACCGCCCCGAGTTCCGCGGCATGGTGCACACCGTCCGCCACCTCGTGTCGGTCAAGGAGGTCGACTGACATGGCGGAGCAGAACCCGCTGAAGGTCCACAACCTCCGGCCCGCCCCGGGCGCCAAGACCGCCAAGACCCGTGTCGGTCGTGGTGAGGCGTCCAAGGGTAAGACCGCCGGTCGTGGTACCAAGGGCACCAAGGCCCGTTACCAGGTTCCGGAGCGCTTCGAGGGTGGGCAGATGCCCCTCCACATGCGCCTCCCGAAGCTGAAGGGCTTCAAGAACCCCGCCCACAAGCAGTTCCAGGTCGTGAACCTGGCCAAGCTGGCCGAGCTCTACCCGCAGGGTGGCGAGGTCACGGTGGCCGACCTGGTCGCCAAGGGCGCGGTGCGCAAGAACGAGCTCGTCAAGGTCCTGGGCCAGGGCGAGATCTCCGTGGCGCTGCAGGTTTCGGTTGACGCCGTCTCCGGCTCCGCCAAGGAGAAGATCGCCGCCGCCGGCGGCACCGTCACCGAGCTCATCTGAGTTCGCTGGTTCAACTGACCGGGGATGCCCATCGATTGGGGCATCCCCGGTTGGTCGTTCCACGGGGGTACGGTCGCCGGTAAGGTGGCATGCACTGTTGTTTTCCGGGGCCAATGCCCCGGGCCCCCGCCGGGTGGGCCGTGCCCGCGCGGTTTCCGGCCGTTACGTATTCGTCGATCCTCAAGACCGTTACCTCTCGCCCGCGGGCGGGAGGCGCAGGAGGCACCGTGCTCACCGCGTTCGCCCGAGCGTTCAAGACGCCCGACCTGCGCAAGAAGCTGCTGTTCACGTTGGGCATCATCGTGCTCTACCGGATCGGAGCGCACGTCCCGGTCCCAGGGGTGAACTACGCGAACGTCGAGACCTGCATGAAGCAGGCCGGCGGCAACAGCGGGTTGTTCGCCCTGGTGAACATGTTCAGCGGTGGTGCGCTGCTGCAGATCACGATCTTCGCGCTGGGGATCATGCCGTACATCACGGCGAGCATCATCCTCCAGCTGCTGACCGTGGTCATCCCCCGGCTGGAGGCCCTCAAGAAAGAGGGGCAGACCGGCCAGGCGAAGATCACCCAGTACACCCGCTACCTGACCGTGGCGCTCGCCATCCTGCAGGGCACCGGCCTGGTGGCCACCGCCCGCAGCGGTGCGCTGTTCCAGAGCTGCCCGGTCGCCAGTGAGATCGTGCCCAGCGACTCGATCTTCACCACCATCACGATGGTCATCTGCATGACCGCCGGCACCTGCCTGATCATGTGGCTCGGTGAGCTCGTCACCGACCGCGGCATCGGCAACGGCATGTCCATCCTGATGTTCATCTCGATCGCCGCCGGCTTCCCGGGCGCTCTGTGGCAGATCAAGCTCCAGGGCAAGCTGGCCGACGGCTGGATCGAGTTCTTCTCGGTGATCGTGGTGGGCCTGGCGATGGTCGCCCTGGTGGTCTTCGTCGAGCAGGCCCAGCGCCGCATCCCGGTGCAGTACGCGAAGCGGATGATCGGCCGCCGGTCCTATGGCGGTACGTCCACGTACATCCCGCTCAAGGTGAATCAGGCGGGTGTGATTCCCGTCATCTTCGCGTCGTCGCTGCTCTACATTCCAGCCCTGGTTGCGCAGTTCAGCGGGTCGAAGGCGGCATGGGCGACGTGGATCGCCACCAACTTCACCAAGGGAAATCACCCCGTTTACATCGTTACGTACTTCCTGCTGATCGTCTTCTTCGCCTTCTTCTACGTCGCCATCAGCTTCAACCCCGAAGAAGTTGCCGACAACATGAAGAAGTATGGTGGCTTCATCCCGGGTATCCGGGCTGGTCGCCCGACGGCCGAGTACCTCAGCTACGTGCTCAACCGGATCACGTGGCCGGGCTCGCTGTACCTGGGGCTGATCGCGCTCGTACCAACAGTGGCGTTGGTGCTGTTCAACGCGAACCAGAACTTCCCGTTCGGCGGGACGAGCATCCTCATCATCGTGGGTGTGGGTCTGGAGACCGTGAAGCAGATTGAGAGCCAGCTTCAGCAGCGCAACTACGAAGGGTTCCTCCGCTGATGCGAATCGTCCTCGTCGGGCCCCCGGGGGCCGGCAAGGGTACGCAGGCTGCGTACCTTGCCAAGAACCTCGCGATCCCGCACATCTCCACGGGGGACCTGTTCCGGGCCAACATCAGCCAGGGCACCGACCTCGGCAAGAAGGCCAAGGCGTTCATGGACGCCGGTGAGCTCGTCCCGGACGAGGTCACCATCGGCATGGCCCGCGACCGGATGAACCAGCCGGACGCCGCCGGCGGCTTCCTGCTGGACGGCTTCCCCCGCAACGTCTCGCAGGCCGAGGCGCTCGACGAGGCCCTCAAGGAGGACGGCGTCACGCTCGACGCGGTCCTGGACCTGGAGGTCCCCGAGGAAGAGGTGGTCAAGCGCATCGCCGGCCGCCGTATCTGCCGCAACGACTCCAGCCACGTCTTCCACGTGTCCTACAGCCCGTCGAAGCAGCAGGGCGTCTGTGACGTCTGCGGCGGCGAGCTGTACCAGCGCGACGACGACAGCGAGGCGACCGTCCGCAAGCGGCTGGAGGTCTACCACACGCAGACCGAGCCGATCATCGACTACTACAAGGCCCAGGACCTGGTCGTGACCATCCCGGCACTCGGGAAGGTCGAAGAGGTCACCGAGCGCGCCATGGCCGCGCTCCAGGGCGGCAAGTAGCCCGCAGCTCCGTACGGCCGCGGTGTCCAGCACGGGCACCGCGGCCGTACTGTTGGTCGGGTACGACGGACACAGCACGGACGGAAGGGCGTAAGCCGCGATGGTGGAGATCAAGACCCCCGAGCAGATCGCGAAGATGCGCGAGGCGGGGCTGGTGGTCGCCGCCATCCACGCCGCGACCCGGGAGGTCGCGGTGCCGGGCGCCACGACCAAGGACCTGGACGACGCGGCGCGCAAGGTGCTCGCCGAGCACGGCGCGAAGTCGAACTTCCTCGGCTACGGCGGCTTCCCCGCGACGATCTGCACGTCGGTGAACGACGTCGTGGTCCACGGCATCCCGGACACCGACACGGTCCTCGCGAACGGCGACATCATCTCCATCGACTGCGGTGCGATCGTCGACGGCTGGCACGGCGACGCCGCCTACACCGCGTTCGTCGGATCCGGGCACTCGGCGGAGCTGATCGAGCTGAGCCGGGTCACCGAGGCCTCGATGTGGGCGGGCATCGCCGCGGTCGCCAAGGGCAACCGGCTGGTCGACATCTCCAAGGCGATCGAGGGCTACATCCGCCGCCAGCCGCGCCCGGCCAGCGGCAAGTACGGCATCGTCGAGGACTACGGCGGCCACGGCATCGGCTCCCAGATGCACATGGACCCGCACCTGCTGAACTACGTCGACCGCAAGCGCGGCCGCGGCCCCAAGCTGGTGCCCGGTTTCTGCATCGCGATCGAGCCGATGGTGAACCTCGGCACCCCGAAGACCCACGTCCTCGAAGACGACTGGACCGTGAAGTCGAACGACGGCAGCTGGTCCTCGCACTGGGAGCACTCGGTCGCGCTGACCGAGCAGGGCCCGCTGGTGCTGACCGCGCCCGACGGCGGCAAGGCCAGGCTTGCGGAGCTCGGGATCGTCGCCGCGCCGGACCCGCTGGCGTAACGATCTCCCGCCATGGGCAATAATCCTGGATTCGTCTTTTCCCGGACGCTGACGTAGACTGACGCGTCGGCTCTCGTGCATCCGTATGCCCGTAAGGGAGTCCGGGCGCGTTGCAGGTGTTTCATCTGCGAACGACAGCCGCCATAAGGTAGCCGATTCGAAGGGCGAAGCGTGGCCAAGAAGCAAGGTGCCATCGAAATCGAGGGCACCGTGATCGAGTCCCTCCCGAACGCGATGTTCAAGGTGGAGCTTCAGAACGGTCACAAGGTCCTCGCGCACATCAGCGGCAAGATGCGGATGCACTACATCCGTATCCTTCCGGATGACCGGGTCGTCGTGGAGCTCTCTCCCTACGACCTGACGCGTGGCCGGATCGTCTACCGCTACAAGTAGATCTTGTCGGCACCCCGCTCCCGTGGGGTGACGGCACTGACCCGGAGAACCTCACATCCCATGAAGGTCAAGCCGAGCGTCAAGAAGATCTGCGACAAGTGCAAGGTGATCCGCCGTCACGGCCGGGTCATGGTCATCTGCGACAACCTGCGCCACAAGCAGCGCCAGGGCTGACGCACGCCGACCACCTGCATTTCGCAGTTCGCGCGACGCAAGCACCACACGTTCATACGCAGTCACCCGACCCCCCGCACCAGCGGCGTGGGGACGACACCCCCGGCTCGGAGGCCGGGGACCCGGCTCGTAATTCTGCAGAGTCTTACGGGAACGGTGCTGCGGAAGACCTCCGAATAGCCATCAGGAGCCACATCAATGGCACGCCTCGCAGGCGTTGATCTCCCGCGCGAAAAGCGTGTGGAGGTCGCCCTCACCTACGTCTTCGGTATCGGGCGGACGCTCTCGCAGCAGACCCTCGCCGCCACCGGCGTGAACCCGAACACCCGGGTCCGCGACCTGGCCGAGGAAGACCTCGTCAAGATCCGCGAGTACGTCGACAACAACCTCAAGACCGAGGGTGACCTCCGTCGCGAGATCCAGGCCGACATCCGCCGCAAGGTCGAGATCGGGTGCTACCAGGGTCTGCGTCACCGTCGCGGTCTGCCGGTGCACGGTCAGCGCACCAGCACGAACGCCCGTACCCGCAAGGGTCCGCGTCGCGCGATCGCCGGCAAGAAGAAGCCGGGCAAGAAGTAGTCCTCAGCAGGACGCTCGCACCAGCGGTCTTCGCTGTAGGACCGACCACCTCCACGGGAGAAATTCATGCCTCCGAAGGGCCGTACGGCCGGCGCCAAGAAGGTGCGCCGCAAGGAGAAGAAGAACGTCGCCCACGGGCACGCTCACATCAAGAGCACGTTCAACAACACGATCGTCTCGATCACCGACCCGACCGGGAACGTGATCTCTTGGGCCTCTGCCGGCCATGTCGGCTTCAAGGGCTCGCGCAAGTCCACCCCCTTCGCCGCGCAGATGGCCGCCGAGTCGGCCGCCCGCCGCGCGCAGGAGCACGGCATGCGCAAGGTCGACGTCTTCGTCAAGGGTCCCGGCTCCGGCCGTGAGACCGCGATCCGCTCGCTCCAGGCCACCGGCCTGGAGGTCGGCTCGATCCAGGACGTCACCCCCACCCCGCACAACGGATGCCGCCCGCCCAAGCGTCGCCGCGTCTGACCCACTGAAGTAGGAGACAACTAGACAATGGCGCGTTACACCGGGGCCGACTGCAAGCGTTGCCGTCGGGAGAAGCAGAAGCTCTTCCTCAAGGGGAGCAAGTGCGAGAGCGCGAAGTGCCCGATCGAGATCCGTCCTTACCCCCCGGGTGAGCACGGTCGCGGGCGCACCAAGGACAGCGAGTACCTGCTCCAGCTTCGTGAGAAGCAGAAGTGCAGCCGCATCTACGGTGTCCTTGAGAAGCAGTTCGTGAACTACTACAAGGAAGCGAACCAGAAGACCGGCAAGACCGGTGAGAACCTTCTGCGCATCCTTGAGACCCGCCTCGACAACGTGGTCTACCGGGCCGGCTTCGCCAAGTCCCGCGACCACGCCCGTCAGCTGGTCCGTCACGGACACATCACCGTGAACGGCCGCAAGACCGACATCCCGTCGGCCCGCGTCGCCGTGAACGACATCATCGAGGTCCGCGAGAGCTCTCGGAACCTGACCCCCTTCGAGGTGGCCAAGGCCGAGGCCGGCGAGAAGACCGTTCCGGCGTGGCTGGAGGCGATCCCCTCGCAGCTGCGGATCCTCGTGCACAGCCTGCCCGAGCGCCAGGTGATCGACACCCAGGTGCAGGAGCAGCTGATCGTCGAGCTTTACTCGAAGTAAGGCTCGTCCGGCTCCCGATCACGTCGGGGCCGGTGGGTGTGGGCGGTACGGAGCTTCGGCGTCGTACCGCCCGTACCCTTGTCAGTACAGCGGGCGTCAAATAGCGGGCGCCCACGACTGAAGGACCGAAAACATGCTGATCGCTCAGCGTCCCTCCCTGACCGAAGAGGTCGTGGACGAATACCGTTCCCGGTTCGTGATCGAGCCGCTGGAGCCGGGCTTCGGCTACACCCTCGGCAACTCCCTGCGTCGTACGCTCCTCTCCTCGATCCCGGGTGCGGCGGTCACGTCCATCCGCATCGACGGCGTTCTGCACGAGTTCACCACCGTGCCGGGCGTCAAGGAGGACGTCACCGACCTCATCCTCAACATCAAGCAGCTGGTCGTCTCCTCGGAGCACGACGAGCCGGTCGTGATGTACCTGCGCAAGCAGGGCCCGGGCCTCGTGACCGCCGCGGACATCGCGCCCCCGGCCGGTGTCGAGGTGCACAACCCCGACCTGGTCCTCGCCACGCTCAACGGCAAGGGCAAGCTGGAGATGGAGCTGACCGTCGAGCGCGGTCGCGGCTACGTCTCCGCCGTGCAGAACAAGCAGGTGGGCCAGGAGATCGGCCGCATCCCGGTCGACTCCATCTACTCGCCGGTGCTCAAGGTCACGTACAAGGTCGAGGCGACCCGTGTCGAGCAGCGCACCGACTTCGACAAGCTGATCGTCGACGTCGAGACCAAGCAGGCCATGCGCCCGCGTGACGCCATGGCGTCCGCCGGCAAGACCCTGGTCGAGCTGTTCGGCCTGGCCCGCGAGCTGAACATCGACGCCGAGGGCATCGACATGGGCCCGTCCCCCACGGACGCCGCCCTGGCCGCCGACCTGGCGCTGCCGATCGAGGAGCTGGAGCTCACCGTCCGCTCCTACAACTGCCTCAAGCGCGAGGGCATCCACTCCGTGGGTGAGCTCGTCGCCCGCTCCGAGGCGGACCTGCTGGACATCCGCAACTTCGGTGCGAAGTCCATCGACGAGGTCAAGGCGAAGCTGGCCGGCATGGGCCTGGCCCTCAAGGACAGCCCGCCCGGATTCGACCCGACCGCCGCCGCCGACGCCTTCGGTGCCGACGACGACGCGGACGCGGGCTTCGTGGAGACCGAGCAGTACTGAGTTCGACCGGCAGGGGTCCGGGAGTGATTCCCGGGCCCCCGCCGTGTGCATCTTCCGCGGGGCGGCCGCCTCGTGGGAACTGACACCGGTACCTGATACGGCCGGTGCAGCAATGAAGGAGATACACCATGCCGAAGCCCACCAAGGGTGCCCGTCTGGGCGGCAGCGCTGCGCACGAGCGTGCCATGCTGCGCAACCTGGCGACCAACCTCTTCGAGCACGGCCGCATCACGACGACCGAGGCCAAGGCCCGCCGTCTGCGTCCGTACGCGGAGCGTCTGGTGACCAAGGCGAAGAAGGGCGACCTTCACAACCGCCGTCAGGTCATGCAGCTGATCTCGGACAAGAGCGTCGTGCACACGCTCTTCACGGAGATCGCGCCGCGGTTCGCGGAGCGTCCGGGTGGCTACACCCGTATCACCAAGATCGGCAACCGTCGTGGCGACAACGCCCCGATGGCCGTCATCGAGCTGGTCGAGGGCGAGATCGCCAAGAAGGCGACCGTCGCCGAGGCCGAGGCCGCGACCAAGCGCGCGGTGAAGGAAGCCGATGAGGCTGCGGCGACCGAGGCTCCGGCCGAGGCGCCCGCCGAGGAGTCCAAGGACGCCTGAGGTTGACCTCGCGTGAGCGGGTCCGTCCGAGAGGGCGGGCCCGCTTTCGCGTCTTTCCCGAGGGATCTGCCCAGGCCCGAGGGATCTGCCCCGAGAGGATCTCCCCGTGAGTGACGAAGTACAGCCCGGATACGTCCGTGTCCGCCTCGACCTGTCGTACGACGGTGCCGCCTTCCACGGCTGGGCCAAGCAGGCCGGCGGCCGACGCACCGTGCAGTCCGAGATCGAGGACGCCCTGCGCACCGTGACGCGGTCGGGGGAGACCACGTACGAGCTGACGGTGGCCGGGCGGACGGACGCCGGGGTGCACGCGCGGGGCCAGGTGGCACACGTCGACCTGCCGGGGGAGCTGTGGGCGGAGCACCGGGAGAAGCTGCTGAAGCGGCTCGCCGGGCGGCTGTCGAAGGACGTGCGGATCTGGCGCCTGGCCGAGGCCCCCGAGGGCTTCAACGCGCGCTTCTCGGCGATCTGGCGGCGCTACGCCTACCGCGTCACCGACCACCCCGGCGGCGTGGACCCGCTGCTGCGCGGCCACGTCCTGTGGCACGACTGGCCGCTCGACGTGGACGCCATGAACGAGGCGGCCCGGCGGCTGCTGGGGGAGCACGACTTCGCGGCGTACTGCAAGAAGCGCGAGGGCGCGACGACGATCCGGACGCTCCAGGAGCTGAGTCTCGTACGGGGCGACGACGGGATCATCACCGCCACGGTGCGGGCCGACGCCTTCTGCCACAACATGGTGCGCTCGCTGATCGGGGCGCTGCTGTTCGTGGGGGACGGGCACCGGCCGGCGGACTGGCCCGGGAAGGTGCTCGCGGCCGGCGTCCGGGACTCGGCCGTGCATGTGGTCCGGCCGCACGGGCTGACGCTCGAAGAGGTCGGATATCCGGCGGACGGGCTGCTGGCGGCCCGCAACAAGGAGGCCCGGAACAAGCGGGCGCTGCCGGCGGGCGGCTGCTGCTGAGCTGCTGGGCCGCCCGCCCCGGGAGCCGGCCGGTCAGGAGGCCTGGCCGGCCTTCTTCTGCGCTTCCTTCAGCTGGCGCTCGGCGGCCTTGGCGGCCTGGTCCTTGCCGCGCTGGGTGATCTGGGCGAACGCGTAGGAGCCGCCGTCCCGGGCGATCTGCCGGGCCTTGGTCTCCGAGGTGACGACGTCCTTGCCGTTGAGGTAGCCGGCGATGGTGAAGTAGGCGTAGCGGCCGGTGGCGTTGGTGGCCATCCGGCACTTGTGGCCCTGGCAGAAGTCCGAGGGGACGCCCCCGCCGGGCAGCGGCATGAGGTTGGTCCGGTTCTCGTTCATGACCTTGGTGGCCTTGGCGGGCGAGTCGAAGACCGCGATGCCGATGGTGACGGCCACGCCGCCCTTGGCGTAGGTGGCGCGCAGCAGCTGCCTGCAGCCGTTGTGGGACAGCGAGGAGACCAGCGGGCCCTGGGCGGCGGCGGTGCAGTCCTTGGTCGAGGCGGTGCTGGTGCGCGGGTAGCTGTGCTCGCCGATGACCATGGCCTTCTGCGGGAAGAGCGTGGCCGGGGTGAGCGGCGCGGTGTCCTTCTTCGGGTCGGAGATGTAGTCCCGCGGGTTGGGCGGCGGCGGTACCGAGACGTCCGGGAAGGACGGCTTGTCGTCCGGGGTCGCGGCCTGGCCGGACGAGGTGGGCGCGGCGGTCGCGTTGCCGCCCGGGGAGTCGCTGCCGCCGGCCATCACGGCGGCGGCGACGATGCCGGCCACCGCGACGGTCGCCAGGGCTCCGCCGCCGATCCACATCCACCGTTTGCGGCGGGACTGCGCCTCGCTCTCCGCGGCGAGCGCGTCCCAGTCCGGCGTGGACGAGAAAGATCCCCCGGGGCCGTCGAACGGCCCGCCTTGCCCAAAACTCATGGCGCGCATCCTAATGCGGTTGGTGGAACGCTTATAGGCCGGTCACAATCCCGCCATGGGACATCTGGAAGCCGGGCACCTGGAGTACCACCTGCCGGACGGGAGGATCCTGCTGGGGGACGTGTCCTTCCGGGTGGCGGAGGGGGCGACGGTCGCGCTGGTGGGGGCCAACGGCGCGGGCAAGACGACGCTGCTGCGGCTGCTCGCGGGGGAGCTGGCGCCGCACGGCGGATCGGTGACGGTCAGCGGCGGGCTGGGCGTGATGCCGCAGTTCGTGGGCTCGGTACGGGACGACCGGACGGTGCGGGACCTGCTGGTGTCGGTGGCCCAGCCGCGGATCCGGGAGGCGGCAGCGGCGGTGGACGCCGCGGAGCTGGCGATCATGACCGAGGACGACGAGGCCGCGCAGATGGCGTACGCGCAGGCGCTGAGTGACTGGGCCGAGGCACGGGGCTACGAGGCCGAGACGGTCTGGGACATGTGCACCACGGCCGCGCTCGGCGTCCCGTACGAGAAGGCGCAGTGGCGCCAGGTGCGCACGCTCAGCGGCGGCGAGCAGAAGCGGCTGGTGCTGGAGTCGCTGCTGCGCGGCACGGACGAGGTGCTGCTGCTGGACGAGCCGGACAACTATCTGGACGTGCCGGGCAAGCGCTGGCTGGAGGAGCAGCTGCGGCAGACCCGTAAGACGGTGCTGTTCGTCTCGCACGACCGGGAGCTGCTGGCCCGCGCCGCGGAGAAGATCATCAGCGTCGAGCCGGGCCCGGCGGGCTCGGACGTCTGGGTGCACGGCGGCGGCTTCGGCACCTATCACCAGGCACGCAAGGAGCGTTTCGCCCGCTTCGAGGAGCTGCGGCGGCGCTGGGACGAGAAGCATGCGCAGCTGCGGCAGCTGGTGAACACGCTCAAGAACAAGGCGGCGTTCAACGACGGTCTCGCCTCCCGCTACCAGGCGGCGCAGACCCGGCTGCGGAAGTTCGAGGAGGCCGGGCCGCCGCCGGAGCCGCCGCGGGAGCAGGACATCACGATGCGGCTGCGCGGCGGCCGCACCGGCGTCCGGGCGGTGACCTGCGAGGACCTGGAGCTGACCGGCCTGATGAAGCCGTTCTCGCTGGAGATCTTCTACGGCGAACGGGTCGCGGTGCTGGGCTCCAACGGCTCCGGCAAGTCGCACTTCCTGCGCCTGCTGGCCGGCGAGGACGTGGCCCACACGGGCGCCTGGAAGCTGGGCGCCCGCGTCGTCCCCGGCCACTTCGCCCAGACCCACACCCACCCCGAATTGCTGGGCCGCACCCTCCTCGACATCCTCTGGACCGAACACGCCAAGGACAAGGGCCAGGCGATGTCGGCGCTGCGCCGCTACGAGCTGGAGAAGCAGGCCGAGCAGCCCTTCGACCGCCTCTCCGGCGGCCAGCAGGCACGCTTCCAGATCCTCCTCCTGGAGCTCTCCGGCACCACGGCCCTCCTCCTGGACGAACCCACCGACAACCTGGACCTGGAGTCGGCCGAGGCGCTTCAGGAGGGCTTGGAGTCGTATGAGGGCACGGTTGTGGCGGTGACGCATGACCGGTGGTTCGCGCGGTCCTTCGACCGGTTCTTGGTGTTCGGGTCGGACGGTGTGGTGCGGGAGACGGCGGAGCCGGTGTGGGATGAGCGGAGGGTGGAGCGGGCGCGGTAGCCGGCAGGCCCGGGGGGTCCGGGCGGCCGGGCTCCGCGGGGGTCCGGGAGCCGGGTCGGGGGGCGTTTTGACCGCGCTGGGGACGGGCCGGTATTCTGCGAGTTCGTTATGCGTATTGGCTTGCTCTATCTCACGTGAGGGGCCCTTACGCCGGTCCACCGGACCGACCACCAGAGGCGGACGATCGGGTTGCGTCACCCGTAGCGCCGCCATGCTGCGTGATCGATCGTGGTGACCAGTACAGGACCCACCCCCGAGTCCTCACGGCCCGGGGGTCCCATCACTGAAGAAGCGAAGGCTACGACCGTGCGTACGTTCAGCCCCAAGCCCGGCGATGTCCAGCGCCAGTGGCACATCATTGACGCGCAGGACGTTGTCCTGGGCCGTCTGGCCAGCCAGGCCGCGTCCCTCCTGCGGGGTAAGCACAAGCCGGTGTATGCACCGCACGTTGACACCGGTGACTTCGTCATCATCATCAACGCCGACAAGGTGCACCTGTCCGGCAACAAGAAGACCCAGAAGATGGCCTACCGTCACTCCGGCTTCCCGGGTGGTCTGCGCTCCGTCCGTTACGACGAGCTGCTCGACAAGAACCCCGAGAAGGCCGTCGAGAAGGCCATCAAGGGCATGCTCCCCAAGAACACCCTCGGCCGTCAGATGCTCTCGAAGCTGAAGGTCTACGCGGGCGCCGAGCACCCGCACGCTGCGCAGCAGCCGGTGCCGTTCGAGATCACCCAGGTCGCGCAGTAAGTCCGGCCACCCCCTAAGACGACAGAGAATTCTTAAGGAGCATCGTGGCTGAGACCACCCCCGAGACCCCGCTGGACGAGGTCGAGGAGTACACCACCGAGACCGAGGTCGTGGAGTCGGAGTACACCTCCGAGTCCCTCGCGTCCCGCTTCGGCGACCCGCAGCCGGCCGCCGGCCTGGGCCGTCGCAAGAACGCCATCGCCCGCGTCCGGATCGTTCCGGGCTCCGGCCAGTGGAAGATCAACGGCCGCACCCTTGAGGGCTACTTCCCCAACAAGGTGCACCAGCAGGAAGTCAACGAGCCCTTCAAGGTGCTCGAACTCGACAACCGCTACGACGTCATCGCCCGCATCTCCGGCGGCGGCATCTCCGGCCAGGCCGGTGCGCTGCGCCTGGGCGTGGCCCGTGCGCTGAACGAGGCGGACGTCGAGAACAACCGCCCCGCGCTGAAGAAGGCCGGGTTCCTCAAGCGTGACGACCGTGCGGTCGAGCGCAAGAAGGCCGGTCTGAAGAAGGCCCGCAAGGCGCCGCAGTACAGCAAGCGCTAATCACGCGCTGCGGCATGCAGCTCGTGGCGTACGCCCCGGTGGCACTTCCCGTGCTGCCGGGGCGTTCGGCTATCCGGGACCGGGCGGCGTAGATCTTCGTCCAGGGGCGTATACCTGGACGTGACGCTCTGGTCCAAGCTCAGAAACTCGGAGGACACCAGTGGGACGACTCTTCGGCACGGACGGTGTGCGCGGCGTCGCCAATGCGGACCTGACGGCGGAGCTGGCGCTCGGTCTCTCGGTCGCTGCGGCGCATGTGCTTGCGGAAGCCGGCACATTCGAGGGGCACCGGCCGGTGGCCGTGGTCGGGCGGGACCCGCGGGCGTCGGGGGAGTTCCTGGAGGCGGCGGTGGTGGCCGGGCTGGCCAGCGCCGGGGTGGACGTGCTGCGGGTGGGCGTGCTGCCGACCCCCGCGGTGGCGTACCTGACCGGCTCGCTGGGGGCGGACCTGGGCGTGATGCTCTCCGCCAGCCACAACCCGATGCCCGACAACGGCATCAAGTTCTTCGCCCGCGGCGGCCACAAGCTCGCCGACGAGCTGGAGGACCGGATCGAGGAGACCTACCGCGCGCACAGCTCCGGCGAGCCGTGGGAGCGGCCGACCGGCGGCGGCGTGGGCCGGGTCACCGTCTACGACGAGGGCTTCGACAACTACGTCGCGCACCTGGTCGGCGTCCTGCCGAACCGCCTGGACGGGCTGAAGATCGTCATCGACGGTGCGCACGGCGCGGCGGCGCGGGTCTCGCCCGAGGCGTTCGCCCGGGCCGGCGCCGAGGTCATCACCCTCGGCACCGAACCCGACGGCCTGAACATCAACGACGGCTGCGGCTCCACCCACCTCGCGCTGCTGCGCGCGGCGGTCGTCGAGCACGGCGCCGACCTCGGTGTCGCCCACGACGGGGACGCGGACCGCTGCCTGGCGGTGGACCGCGAGGGCAACGAGGTCGACGGGGACCAGATCCTGTCCGTCCTGGCGCTCGGCATGCGGGAGGCCGGGGCGCTGCGGAAGAACACCGTGGTCGCCACCGTCATGTCCAACCTGGGGTTCAAGCTGGCCATGGAGCGCGAGGGCATCGACCTCGTGCAGACCGCGGTCGGCGACCGGTACGTCCTGGAGGAGATGAAGGCGCACGGCTTCGCGCTGGGCGGCGAGCAGTCCGGGCACGTCATCGTGCTGGACCACGCCACCACCGGCGACGGCACGCTGACCGGGCTGATGCTGGCGGCCCGGGTCGCGGCGACCGGCCGTCCGCTCGGGGAGCTGGCTGGCGTCATGGAGCGGCTGCCGCAGGTCCTGGTGAACGTCCCCGACGTCGACAAGGCGCGGGTCGCCAGCTCGCCCGAGCTGACCCAGGCGGTCGCCGAGGCGGAGCGGGAGCTGGGCGCCACCGGGCGGGTGCTGCTGCGGCCGTCCGGCACCGAGCCGCTGGTCCGGGTGATGGTGGAGGCCGCGGACGAGGAGCAGGCGCGGGCGGTGGCCGGCCGGCTCGCGGACGCGGTCAAGTCCGCACTGGGCTGAGCCACGTGGGCCCCGCCCGCCGGCTGCGTCGTCAGTGGCGCAGCCGGCGGGCGGGGCCCGTGTCGTGCCGGGCCCACAGCAGTTTCTGGCTGATCAGGGTCAGGGTGCCGGCCACGATGATGCCCGCCAGGTTCAGCAGCAGCTGCTCCATGGAGCGCCAGGCCTGGCCGTACGCCCCGTAGGCGAGCGCGACCGCGGCGTTGGCGGCGGCCGGGACGGTCGTCACGGAGATCGCCACGCCGACCAGCGCGCCCGATTTCGCGGACGTCAGGGAGAGCACCCCGGCGATCCCGGCCAGCACGGCGACGACGAACGAGAACCAGTCCGGCCGGTAGATGAAGTTCGTGTTGGGCCGCTCCGCCGCCAGCGCCCCGGCGTGGAACAGGCCCACCGCGTCCATGAAGAGGCTGAAGCCCACCGTGAGCACCATGGCCGCGGCGAAGCCCACGACCAGCGCCGTCACCGAGCGCCAGGCCAGCCGCGGCGCCCGCTGCACCAGCGCGGTGCAGATGCCGGCCACCGGGCCGAACTCCGGTCCCACCGCCATCGCGCCGACGATCAGGATCGCGTTGTCGAGGACCACACCGCAGGCCGCGATCATCGTGGCGACCGTGAGGAACGCCAGGTAGGTGGCGGAGAGCGTGGACTCCTCGTGGGTGGCGTCGGTCAGCGACTCCCACAGCACCGCGTCGGCCCCCTCGCCGGGCGCCTCGTCCTCGGCCCGGTCGGCCCGTACGGACAGCGACAGGTCGATGTTCTCGATCGCGATCGAGCCGTCCGTGTGCAGGCCCAGCGCCCGCAGGCCGGTCAGCAGCCCGTCGGCGGCCTCCCGGGCGACGTCGCACAGCACCACATCGCCCCGCGGGTCCCGGGCGGCCCCGGCCAGCACCGCCACATGGGCCGTGCCGACGGTCGTCTCCAGCAGGCCCAGCACCGCGTCCGTACGGTCCGCCGGCACGATCATTCGCAGATGCAGCACGGTCCGCGCATCCTCCCTAGAGCTTGCGCAGCGACAGCCGCTGCACCTTGTGGTCCGGCCCCTTGCGCAGCACCAGACTGGCCCGGCCGCGGGTGGGGGCCACGTTCTGCTGCAGGTTGGGCCGGTTGATGGTGCGCCACATCATGCGGGCGTAGTCCAGGGCCTCCTCCTCGGAGACCTGGGTGTACTTGCGGAAGTACGAGAACGGGTTCTGGAAGGCGGTCTCGCGCAGCTTGCGGAACCGGCCGAGGTACCACTGCTCGATGTCCTCGGTGCGGGCGTCCACGTACACGGAGAAGTCGAAGAAGTCGGCCAGGCCGAGGCGGGTGCGCCCGTCCTTGCCGGGCAGTGCGGGCTGCAGGACGTTGAGCCCCTCGACGATGAGGATGTCGGGGCGCTGCACGGTGAGCCGTTCGCCGGGCACGATGTCGTAGATCAGGTGCGAGTAGACCGGGGCGGAGACCTCCGCTTTGCCGGACTTCACGTCCGCGACGAAACGGGTCAGCGCGCGGCGGTCGTAGGACTCCGGGAAGCCCTTGCGGGACATCAGGCCGCGGCGGTGCAGCTCGGCGTTGGGGAAGAGGAACCCGTCGGTGGTGACCAGCTCGACGCGCGGGTGCTCGGGCCAGCGGGCGAGCAGCGCCTGCAGCAGCCGGGCGGTGGTCGACTTGCCGACCGCGACGCTGCCGGCGACCCCTATGACGAACGGGGTGCCGGGCTGCGAGCCGTGGCCGTCGCCGGCGTCGCCCAGGAAGGTGTTCAGGGCGCCGCGCAGATTGCTGGTCGCGCCGACGTAGAGGTTGAGCAGCCGGGACAGCGGGAGGTAGACGTCGCGGACCTCGTCCAGGTCGATGACGTCGCCCAGGCCGCGCAGCCGCTCCACCTCTTCGGCGGTCAGCGGCAGCGGGGTCTTCTCCCTGAGGGCGCTCCACTGGGCGCGCGTCAGATCGACGTAGGGGGAGCTGTCGGCGCGGCGGCGCGCGTGCGGATCGGTCGTCAGGGGCACGCGCCCATTGTGCGCAGCCGTCACACGCCGTTCATGCGGGGGTGTCACACGCCACCCCGGCCGGTGTGTGGCCTTCGCCACCTGCGGGTCTGTACCGGACGGAAATCGCCCGGTACGGTCGGCGCGGGGGCGGCCCGCAATCCGGGCCGCGAAGAAGACACAGGGGGTGGCTGTGCGCACGCGCAAGCCAGCACTGCCGGGACTGCGGTACCGGCGCAGGAAGACCGGACCGGACGGCACCGCGACGGACCTCTTCGTCGCACGGGTGCATGCCGAACTCGCCGAGGAACTCCCGGAAGAGGACCTGGGCGAGGACCTCGCCGACTTCCTGGAACGGTACGAGCCGGCCGGCGGGCCCGGCGCCGACACGGAGGCCGACGAGGAGTTCCTGGAGACGGTGCGGGAGGCGCACCACCGGATAGCGCGCGGGTATTGAGCGGGCCGCGTCGTAGGCTGCCCCCATGTGCGGAATCGTGGGTTACGTGGGCGGGCAGAGCGCCCTGGACATCGTCCTGGCCGGGCTGAGGCGGCTGGAGTACCGCGGCTACGACTCGGCGGGCGTCGCCGTGCTGGCCGACGGCGGGCTGGCCGCGGCCAAGAAGGCCGGCAAACTCGCCAACCTGGAGAAGGAGCTGGCGGACCGTCCGCTGCCGGCCGGCTCCACCGCCATCGGGCACACCCGGTGGGCCACCCACGGCGGGCCCACCGACGAGAACGCCCACCCGCACCTGGACAACGCCGGACGGGTCTCGGTGGTGCACAACGGCATCATCGAGAACTTCGCCGCGCTGCGCGCCGAACTCGCCGAGCGCGGCCACGCCTTGGCGTCCGAGACGGACACCGAGGTCGTGGCCCATCTGCTCGCCGAGTGCTACTCCTCGTGCGGTGAGCTGGCCGAGGCGATGCGGCAGGTGTGCCGGCGGCTGGAGGGCGCGTTCACGCTGGTCGCGGTGCACGCCGACGAGCCCGACGTGGTCGTCGGCGCGCGCCGCAACTCCCCGCTGGTGGTGGGCGTCGGCGAGGGCGAGGCGTTCCTCGCCTCGGACGTCGCGGCGTTCATCGCGCACACCCGCGAGGCGATCGAGCTGGGCCAGGACCAGGTCGTCGAGGCCCGCCGGGACGGGGTGACGGTCACCGACTTCGACGGTGCGCCGGCGGACGTCCGCGAATACCACGTCGACTGGGACGCCTCGGCCGCCGAGAAGGGCGGCTACGACTACTTCATGCTCAAGGAGATCGCCGAGCAGCCCAAGGCCGTCGCGGACACCCTGCTGGGGCGGATCGACGGTTCGGGCGTGCTGTCCCTGGACGAGGTGCGGATCCCGCCGGAGGTGCTGCGCGAGGTCGACAAGGTCGTCATCGTCGCGTGCGGGACCGCGTACCACGCCGGCATGATCGCCAAGTACGCGATCGAGCACTGGAACCGCATTCCCTGCGAGACCGAGCTGGCCAGCGAGTTCCGCTACCGCGACCCGATCCTGGACCGGCGCACGCTGGTGATCGCGATCAGCCAGTCCGGCGAGACCATGGACACCCTGATGGCGGTCCGGCACGCCCGCGAACAGGGCGCGAAGGTGCTCGCGATCTGCAACACCAACGGCTCGACGATCCCCCGCGAGTCGGACGCGGTGCTCTACACGCACGCCGGTCCCGAGGTCGCGGTGGCGTCCACGAAGGCGTTCCTGACCCAGCTGGTCGCCTGCTACCTGGTCGCGCTGTACGTCGCGCAGGTACGGGGCACGAAGTGGGGCGACGAGGTCCGGGCGGTGGTGCGCGAACTGGCCGCCATCGGCACCCAGGTCGAGCAGGTGCTCGGCACGATGGAGCCGGTGCGGGAGCTGGCCCGCAGCCTCGCCGACAAGAACACCGTGCTGTTCCTCGGCCGGCACGTGGGCTACCCGGTGGCGCTGGAGGGCGCGCTCAAGCTCAAGGAGCTGGCGTACATGCACGCCGAGGGTTTCGCCGCCGGTGAGCTCAAGCACGGTCCGATCGCGCTGATCGAGGACGATCTGCCGGTCGTCGTCGTGGTGCCGTCGCCGCGCGGCCGGTCCGTGCTGCACGACAAGATCGTCTCCAACATCCAGGAGATCCGGGCCCGCGGCGCCCGCACGATCGTGATCGCCGAGGAGGGCGACGAGGCCGTGGTGCCGTACGCCGACCACCTCGTCCGCATCCCGCACACCCCGGTGCTGCTGCAGCCGCTGGTGTCCACCGTCCCGCTGCAGGTCTTCGCCTGCGAACTGGCCACCGCCCGCGGCAACGAGGTCGACCAGCCGCGCAACCTCGCCAAGTCGGTGACGGTGGAGTGATCATCGGGGTGGGGATCGACGTCGCCGAGATCGACCGGTTCGCCGCGGCGCTGGACCGCACGCCCGAACTGGCCGGCCGGCTGTTCGTCGCGTCGGAACTGCTGCTGCCGAGCGGGGAGCGGCGCGGCACGGCGTCCCTCGCGGCCCGGTTCGCCGCCAAGGAGGCGGTGGCCAAGGCGCTGGGCGCGCCGGGCGGGCTGCACTGGACCGACGCCGAGGTGTACGTCGAGGACAGCGGCCGGCCGCGGCTGCGGGTGCGCGGCACGGTCGAGGCGTGCGCGGCCCGGCTGGGCGTACGGTCGTGGCATCTCTCGCTGAGCCATGACGCGGGGGTCGCTTCGGCCGTGGTGATCGCCGAGGGGTGACACTGGGGCCATGAGGACTGCCTACAGCGTGCGGACCGTGCGCGCCGCCGAGCGGGAACTGATGGCCCGTCTGCCGGACGGCGCCCTGATGCAGCGGGCGGCGGCCGGACTGGCCGCCGCCTGCCGGGAGTTGCTGGGCCGGGTCTACGGCAGCCGGGTCGTGCTGCTGGTGGGCAGCGGGGACAACGGCGGGGACGCGCTGTACGCCGGGGCCCGGCTGGCCCGGCGCGGGGCCGGCGTGGTGGCCGTCCTGCTCTCGCCCGAACGGGCCCACCAGGGCGGCCTCGGCGCGCTGCGGGCGGCCGGCGGCCGGGTGTCGGACGACCCGCTGCGGGACCTCGCCCGGTGCGATCTGGTCGTGGACGGGATTGTGGGCATCGGCGGCCGCGGCGGGCTGCGGCCGGATGCCGCCGAACTCGCCCGCGCCGCCTGGGAGTCGGCGCCCGTCGTGGCGGTCGATCTGCCCAGCGGGGTGGAGGCGGACAGCGGTGAGGTGCCCGGCGAGGCGGTACGGGCCGATGCGACGGTGACGTTCGGGGCGTACAAGCCGGGCCTGCTGATCGACCCGGCCCGGGAGCGGGCGGGGGCACTGCGGCTGGTGGACATCGGCCTGACGCTGCCCGAGGAGGCCGAGTTCGAGGCGCTGCAGCACGCGGACGTGGCGGAACTGCTGCCGCGCCCGGCGGCGGAGAGCGACAAGTACCGGCGGGGCGTGGTCGGTGTGGTCGCCGGGTCGGCGCGCTATCCGGGTGCGGCGGTGCTGGCGGTGGCCGGTGCGCTGCGCGGTGGTGCGGGGGCCGTCCGGTACGTGGGGCCGGCCGCGGACGCGGTGCTGGCCCGCTTCCCGGAGACGCTGGTGCACGCCGGTCCGCCACACAGGGCCGGCCGGGTGCAGTCCTGGGTGATCGGCCCCGGCATCGGCGACGAATCGGACGCCCTGGAGGACGTGCTGGCCTCCGACGTGCCGATCCTGGTGGACGCCGACGGACTGCGCTTCCTGACGCCGGAACGGGTCCGGGCGCGCACCGCCGAGACGTTGCTGACGCCGCACGCCGGGGAGGCGGCGGCGCTGCTGGGCCGCAGCCGCGACGAGGTCGAGGCGGAACGGCTCGCGTCCGTACGGGAGCTGGCGGCGCGCTATGCGGCGACCGTACTGCTGAAGGGCTCGACGACGCTGGTCGCGCAGGGGAGCGGCCCGGTGCGGGTGAACCCCACGGGCACCGGCTGGCTGGCCACCGCGGGCAGCGGTGACGTCCTGTCGGGTGTCACCGGCTCCCTCCTCGCCGCCGGCCTGCCCGCCCGCGACGCGGCATCCGTCGGCGCGTACCTCCACGGCCTGGCGGCCCGCCGGGCGGCCGCACCCGGGGGCGCCCCCATCCTGGCCACCGAGGTCGCGGACCATCTGGCGGCGGCCTGGCGCGATGTGACGGGGTGACAGGTTCGTGTGACTGGGCCGGGGTTACGCCCCGCGGGGGAATGCCGCGGGCAGCAGGGCGAACCTCGTGGCCGGGCGGGCGGGAGGGCGGTCCGGTCACGGGATGCGTGAGGGCATGAAACGCACGCTTGTGGCGCTGCTGGCCGGCGCCTCGCTGTTCCCGCTCGCCGGGCCGCCCGCGGTGGCCGTCGCCCCGTCAGCCGCTCGGTACGCGGCCGCTGCCCGGCAGGCGTCCTCCGCCGGGTACGTGACGTCCGCCCGGTACGCGCCCTCCGCCGGGTACGCGGCCGCTGCCCGGTTCGCGGCCCATGACCTCGTCCCCGGGATCCCGCACGGTCCGCGGCGGCCGGCGCCCGGCGGGCGGCAGCCGCACATCGAGTACGTCCCCCGGTCCGAGGCGGCGTGGGGCGCCCGGTCGGCGCGCTGCACCCGGTCCACCGGGCCGTTCCAGCGGCAGGCCGAGCGCTTTCTGCAGCGGAAGCCGGACGGCCGGCAGAGCGTGGGGGACTGCCGGGCGATCCGCCGGTTCCAGCGGGCGCACCGGATCGCCCCGGCGACCGGTTACGCGGGGCCGGTCACCGGCGCCGTGGTGCGGCTGCTGCGGGCCAGGAAGGACCCCAACCGGGCCGGCCACTGCCCGGTGCGGGCGGAGCGGACCGCGTGCGTCGACCTGGACCGGCAGCTGATGTGGGTGCAGCAGTCCGGACGGGTGATCTTCGACGCGGTGCCGATCCGGTCCGGCCAGCCGACGATGGAGACCCGTACCGGGACGTACCGCATCTATCTACGGCGCAGGTACCACATTTCGAACCTGTACCACACGCCGATGCCGTTCGCGCAGTTCTTCGACCGCGGGGAGGCGTTCCACGGTGTCGAGGACGACATCTACGAGGGGCCCGGCTCGCACGGGTGCATCAATCTGACCTGGTCGGACGCGCGCAACCTGTGGTACGTGCTCAAGAAGCACGACCTCGTGCACGTCTGGGGGCGGAAACCCAGCGGGTGAGCACGGTTTCCGTGCCGGTCCCCGGGGGCGCCGCGCGATCGCCTGCGACACTGAGGGGGATGAACGAGACAGCGAAGCGCGCCCGTGCCGTCGTCGACCTCGCCGCCGTGCGGGCGAACGTCCGTGCCCTGCGGGACCGCGCCCCCGGGGCGGAGCTGATGGCCGTGGTCAAGTCCGACGGCTACGGACACGGCGCGGTGCCGTGTGCCCGGGCGGCCCGGGCGGCCGGCGCGGGCTGGCTGGGTACCGCGCTCCCCGAGGAGGCCCTCGCCCTGCGCGCGGCCGGTGACACCGGGCGGCTGATGTGCTGGCTGTGGACGCCGGGCGGGCCCTGGCAGCGAGCCGTGGAGCAGGACATCGACGTGTCGGTGAGCGGCCTGTGGGCGCTGCGCGAGGTGACCGCCGCGGCGCGCGCGGCCGGCCGCACCGCCCGCGTCCAGCTCAAGATCGACACCGGGCTCGGCCGCAACGGCTGCCAGCCCGCCGACTGGCCGGAGCTGACCGCCGCGGCCCGCGCCGCCGAGGCCGCCGGCGCGCTGCGGGTCACCGGCGTCTGGTCGCACTTCGCCTGCGCCGACGAGCCCGGCCACCCCTCGATCGCCGCCCAGCTCGACGTCTTCCGCCGGGCGCTGCGGACGGCGGAAGAGGCCGGACTGCGCCCCGAGGTGCGGCACATCGCCAACACCCCGGCGACGCTCACCCTCCCCGAAGCCCACTTCGACCTGGTCCGTACGGGTATCGGCATCTACGGCATCTCTCCCAGCCCCGAACTCGGCACCTCCGAGGACTTCGGGCTGCGGCCCGCGATGACCCTGGAGGCCGCGCTGGCCTCGGTCAAACGGGTGCCGGGCGGCCACGGCGTGTCGTACGGGCACCGGTACACCACCCCCGGCGAGACCACCCTCGCGCTGATCCCGCTCGGGTACGCCGACGGCATCCCGCGGCACGCCTCCGGCACCGGCCCGGTGCTGGTCGCCGGGAAGTGGCGGACGGTCGCCGGGCGGATCGCCATGGACCAGTTCGTGGTCGACCTGGGCGGCGACAGCGCGGAGGAGGGCGATCCCGCGGTGCTCTTCGGCCCCGGCGACCGCGGCGAGCCGACCGCGGAGGACTGGGGCCGGGCGGCCGGAACCATCGGCTACGAAATCGTCACCCGGATCGGAACCCGCGTCCCGCGCGTCTATGTGGACAGTGGCATGGAGGGCGGGGTGGCCGGGGCAGAAGAGGCGCAAGAGGCACAGGCGCACGAAGAGGCCGGAGCGGAAGCCGGAACGACGGCCGGAACAGAGAGCGCCGCACACAGAGCAACGAACACCGCAACGAACATCCCAGCCCACACCACGACAGCCGGAACGGCCGATGGAGACACCGCGCTCACGGGGGGTACGGCATGACCGACGGCACTGAAGCCGCCGCGCAGGCGGTAGAGACGGCCGCCGAGGTGGCGGCCGAGGCCGCGAACAACTGGGCCAAGGCGGGCCGCCACGCGGGCATCGCCGGTGCCGCGATCGGCGTGGTCGCGGCCGGGGCGGCGGCCGGCGTGGCCATAGAGCGGCTGACCGTGGGCCGCGGGATGCGCCGCCGGGCCCGGCTCGCCCTGGACGCGGCCGGCCCGTACGGCACGCTGCGCGGCACGCCCGGCGCGGCGATCGCCGAGGACGGCACGGAGCTGTACTTCGAGATCGACGAGGTGGGCATGGAGCCCGCCCGCCCGGAGAAGGGCGACCGGCGGGGCGGCAAACACAGCCGCAACGACCCGTCGGCGAGGCCGGTCCGGGGCAAACAGGCCCGAGCCGCCCAGGAGGCCCACGGCGGACTGCGCAAGCGGCTGACGGCGGCGCTGGGCCGGCGCCCCTCGGCCGCCCCGACGGTCGTCTTCAGCCACGGTTACTGCCTGCACCAGGATTCCTGGCACTTCCAGCGGGCCGCGCTGCGCGGCACGGTGCGCACCGTCCACTGGGACCAGCGCAGCCACGGCCGCTCGGCCCGCGGGCACAGCCAGATCGAGGGCACCGAGAACGTCACCATCGACCTGCTCGGCCGGGACCTGAAGGCGGTGCTGGACGCCGCGGTGCCCGAGGGGCCGATCGTGCTGGTCGGGCACTCGATGGGCGGAATGACGGTGATGGCGCTGGCCGACCAGTTCCCCGAGTACGTCGCGGAGCGGGTGATCGGCGTCGCCCTGATCGGTACGTCCGCGGGCCGGCTCAGCGAGGTCACCTACGGGCTGCCGTCGATGGGCATGAAGGCGTTCCACTGGCTCGCACCGGGCGTGCTCAAGGCGCTGGGCTGGCAGCACGAGCTGGTCGAACGCGGCCGGCGGGCCACCGCCGACCTGTTCGCCGGGCTGGTCAAGCGGTATTCGTTCGGCACGCCGGAGGACGTGGACCCGGGCATCGCGCGGTTCGGTGAGCGGCTGATCGAGGGCACGCCGATCGATGTGGTCGCCGAGTTCTTCCCGGCGTTCGCGGTGCACGACAAGACCGAGGCGCTGGTGGCGTACGACGCGGTGCCCGCGCTGGTGCTCGCCGGTGAGAGCGACCTGATCACGCCCGCCGACCACAGCCGGACGATCGCGGAGGTGCTGCCGGACGCGGAGCTGGTGTGCGTGCCCGGCGCCGGCCACCTGGTGATGCTGGAGCGTCCCGAGCTGGTCAACGAGCATCTGGTGGCCCTGGTGGAACGCGCGGCCGCGGCGACCCGCAGTTCGGGACACGCACGGGCGTGAGGGTGGCAGCCGGGGGCGACGCTGCCTGGCGGGGTCGGCAGGGACGTACCATTTGCGGCATGAGCACCACCGCCCCTGTTGCGCATGTCACCGTCAAGTCCCCCGACCAGATGCAGGAGTTGGGCCGCAGACTGGCCCCGCTGCTGCGCCCCGGCGACCTGGTGCTGCTCACCGGTGAGCTGGGCGCCGGCAAGACCACGCTGACCCGCGGGCTGGGCGAGGGCCTGGGCGTGCGCGGCGCCGTGACCTCGCCCACGTTCGTCATCGCCCGGGTACACCCGTCCCTGACCGGCGGCCCCGCGCTGGTGCACGCCGACGCCTACCGGCTCGGCGGCGGGCTGGAGGAGATGGAGGACCTGGACCTGGACGTCTCGCTGCCGGAGTCGGTGGTGGTCGTCGAGTGGGGTGAGGGCAAGGTCGAGGAGCTCTCCGAGGACCGGCTGCACGTGGTCATCGCGCGGGCCGTAGGAGGGGGCGGCGCGGAGCGCCTCGTGCCGGGGCGGCGGTCGGGTGACGGGCGGGACGACGCCCCCGGCGGCGTGGACGGGCACCCGGAGGACGACGTGGACGACGTCCGCGAGGTGACGGTCAGCGGATTCGGCCCGCGCTGGGCGGACGCCGGCCTGGCCGACCTGGGGATCTGACCCGCTGACGGCCCGGTGACGACCCGCTGAGGGTCGGCTGACTTCCCGGTGGACCCGATCGGGCCGGGCCGCCTCATGGGCGGGCGGATATCCGGCCGCGGGTCCCGTAGTTTCCGACAAGCCGTCGGCAAGATGTTGCGTAGCCGGTACCGGCCGTGGTCACATGGGATGTGACCCCAGTTAGGTCAGCCTAAGTAACGAGCTCGCCGGGCTCGGAGGCGGTCCTAGCTTCTGTCGCTTGCCCCAGGAGCCCCGGGAGGCGTCCATGCCGGCCCACCAGCACGATGCGCGCGAGACGCCGACGATGAACGAACTGCTGGCGGCGTGCGCCGCGGCCAGCGCCGTTTCCACGCCCCCCGACGCCCCCGAGGAATCCCGTAAGGAACGCCCGGAATCCCGTAAGGACCGGCCGGCGGAACGGCCCGCGTCCGCCGCGGACGAGGCACCGGCGGACGGCGAGGACACCCCGGCGTCCACTCCCGGCCGCTCCGCGGCGTAGTCCGTACGGGCTAAGAAATCCCGGTCCAACCCTCGGGGGACCCGGCATCCCGGTCCAACCCTCGGGGGACCCGGCAGGGCCCCCACGGGTGCCTCCCTGGAGGGCGGCCGCCTAGGCCACCACCACGACCTTGGTGCCCTGGAGTGCGAAATCCCACATCGCCTTGCCGTCGGCCCGGGACTCCCGGATGCCGCCGGTCTTCTTCTTGGCGGCGGGGTCGGGCCGGGAGCCGTCGACGGCCGCGCTGAAACCGATCGGAACACCGCCGACGCCGCCGAACAGCACCACATGCTCGATCGCGACCCCGTCCGAGCCGGTGATGCTCACCGACCGCGAGGTCACCGAGTACGTCCCGGGCGCCGGGCTCACCGTGCTGGGCGCGACCTGGTACGTCCGCAGCGCCTTGCCGTTCGCGCCGACCAGCCAGACCCGCTTGGCGGCGAGCGAGTACACCACCCGCTTGCCGGTGCCGGACGCCGCCGGGACCGGCGCCGGAGCGGGCGCCCGGTGCTTCTTGCCGGAGCCGTCCTCGTGGCCCTTGGCGCTGCCGTGGTGGCCCTTGCGGGCCGGGGCGAGCGAGTCCGGGGCGGAGGCCGCGGCCTGGTAGCCGAGCACCCCGACCACGACCACGGCGGCCGTGGTCAGCGCGGTGACGATCGTGCTGCTCTTAGCGGGCACCGCTGTGCCACCTTTCCGTACGGGCCTGGACCACGGGCCGACGGTAGCACCGCGACGGGCACCACCTGCCGCGCCGTAGTCTTAAAGGCGTGCTGCTGCTAGCTCTTGACACCGCCACCCCCGCCGTCACCGTCGCGCTCCATGACGGAGAGCGGGTCCTCGCCGAGTCCTGCCAGGTGGACGCCCGCCGGCACGGCGAGCTGCTGCTGCCCGCCGTCGACCGGGTGCTGGCCGAGGCCGGCCGCAAGCTCGACGAGGTCAGCGTCATCGTGGCCGGGGTGGGCCCGGGGCCGTACACCGGTCTGCGGGTCGGCCTGGTGACCGCCGCCACGTTCGGTGCGGCGCTCGACGTCCCCGTCCACGGCCTGTGCACGCTCGACGGCCTGGCCCACGCCTCCGGTCTGACCGAGCCGTTCGTGGTGGCCACCGACGCCCGCCGCAAAGAGGTCTACTGGGCCCGCTTCACGGACTCCCGTACGCGGATCACCGAGCCCGCCGTGGACCGCCCCGCCGACATCGCCGACCAGGTGGCCGGCGTCCCGGCCGTGGGCGCGGGCGCGCTGCTCTACGACTCCGTCTTCACCGGCGTACGGCGCGACGCCCCCGAGCACCAGTCGGCCGGCGCGCTCGCCGAGCTGGCCGCCGCCAAGCTGGCCGCGGGCGAGGAGCTGCTGCCGCCGCGGCCGCTGTACCTGCGCCGCCCGGACGCCCAGGTGCCCGCGAACTACAAGGTGGTCACGCCCAAGTGAGCTCCCGCCCGTCGCCCGACCACCGCCCCTCAAGGGCACCGCTGCGCGGCGGCACCTCTGAAGCGTCGCCCGACCACCGCCCCTCAAGGGCACCGCTGCGCGGCGGCACCCCACAACCCGCCGAGCTGCGCGAGATGCGCTGGTGGGACATAGCCCCGGTGCTGGAGCTGGAGCGCCAGCTGTTCCCCGAGGACGCCTGGTCGCGCGGCATGTTCTGGTCCGAGCTGGCGCACGCCCGCGGCCCGTGGGCCACCCGCCGCTACGTGGTCGCCGAAATCGCGGGCCGGCTGGTCGGCTACGCCGGCCTGGCCGCCGTCGACGGCACCGGCGACGTCCAGACCATCGCCGCCGCCCGCGACCAGTGGGGCACCGGCCTCGGCGCCCGGCTGCTGACCGAACTCCTCGGCGCCGCAACGGACTTCGAATGCCACGAGGTACTGCTGGAGGTGCGGGTCGACAACCTCCGCGCACAGCGCCTCTACGAACGCTTCGGCTTCGAACCGATCGGCTTCCGGCGCGGCTACTACCAGCCCGGCAACATCGACGCCCTGGTGATGCGCCGTACCACCCAGACCTCCTCCGAAGCACCCTCCGTACAAGGAACCTGACAACCATGGCTGACTCACGCGGCGGACCGCTCGTCCTCGGCATCGAGACCTCCTGCGACGAGACCGGTGTCGGCATCGTCCGCGGCCACACCCTCCTCGCCGACGCGGTCGCCTCCAGCGTCGACGAACACGCCCGCTTCGGCGGCGTGGTGCCGGAGGTGGCCTCCCGCGCCCATCTGGAGGCGATGGTCCCCACCATCCAGCGCGCCCTGAAGGAGGCCGGTGTCGCGGCGAGCGACCTGGACGGCATCGCGGTCACCGCGGGCCCGGGCCTGGCCGGCGCCCTGCTCGTCGGCGTCTCGGCCGCCAAGGCGTACGCCTACGCGCTCGGCAAGCCGCTCTACGGCGTCAACCACCTCGCCTCGCACATCTGCGTCGACCAGCTCGAACACGGCCCGCTGCCGGAGCCGACGATGGCCCTGCTGGTCTCCGGCGGCCACTCCTCGCTGCTGCTGGCCCCGGACATCACCTCCGACGTGCGCCCGCTCGGCTCGACCATCGACGACGCGGCCGGCGAGGCGTTCGACAAGATCGCCCGGGTGCTGAACCTCGGCTTCCCGGGCGGCCCGGTCATCGACCGCTACGCACGCGAGGGCGACCCGGACGCGATCCGCTTCCCGCGCGGGCTGACCGGCCCCCGCGACCCCGCCTACGACTTCTCCTTCTCCGGCCTGAAGACGGCGGTGGCCCGCTGGATCGAGGCCAAGCGGGCGGCCGGCGAGGAGGTGCCGGTGGCGGACGTCTCGGCGTCCTTCCAGGAGGCCGTGGTGGACGTGCTGACCCGTAAGGCCGTGCGCGCCTGCAAGGACAACGGCGTCGAGCACCTGATGATCGGCGGCGGGGTCGCGGCCAACTCCCGGCTGCGGGCGATGGCCGAACGCCGCTGCGAGGACGCCGGGATCACGCTGCGGGTGCCGCGGCCCAAGCTGTGCACCGACAACGGCGCGATGGTCGCGGCGCTCGGCGCCGAGATGGTGGCGCGCGGCCGCGCGGCCTCCTCCTGGGACCTGTCCGCGGACTCCTCGCTCCCGGTCACCGACCCGCACGTCCCGGCGTCGGCACCCGAGGACGACGGCCACCACGGCCACGGCCACGGCCACGGTCATGGCCACAGCCACGACCACGTTCACGAGCTGAGCAAGCAGAACCTCTACTCGTAATCGCGCCCGTCACCGTGCACCGGTCCGGAATGTCGGCCTCCGGACCGCTGACATCTGAGGATCGGTGACAACCGCCGCCTCCCCGGACCCCGCGGCTGCCGCGAGGTCTTACCCTGGTGCAGCACCGGGCGCGTGGGGAGGCGGCAGGCTGTGGACTGGTTCTGGTGGGTGTTCATCTTCTTCATGGCGGGCGGCTTCGCCAAGGTCGCGGACACCGCCCGTACGGCGCTGCGCACCCGCCACGAGCGCAAGATGGAACGGCTGGAGTCCGCCCGTCAGGAACGGCAGGCGCTGGAGGCCGCCCAGAAGCCGCCGGAGCCGGTGTGCGGCTGCACCCACCACCTCGCGAAGCATGACAAAAAGGGCAAGTGTCATGAGCGGGTGGAGATCCCGGTCGCCTGGGACGCCGACCACAAGCCGGTCCAGTACGAGGCCGGCCAGTGCACCTGCCAGCAGTACGTCGGCCCGCAGCCGCTCTCCCAGATCTACGCCGAGGACCTCACCGACCTGGCCTGACGCTCCGTCAGGCCTCCTCGGCCGGCTGCCCCAGCAGCATCGTCGGTGCCCCCGCGACCCGGGTGAGGAAGATCGTGCAGGAGGCGCCGCCGCCCAGCTTCAGCTTCTTGCGCAGCTCCTCCGGCTCCACCGCGGAGCCCCGTTTCTTGATCACCGCCACACCGACCCCGCGCTCCCGCAGCAGCGCCTTGAGCCGTTTGACGTGGAACGGCAGCACATCGGTGATCACGTAGGCGGTGGCGAAGGGGGTCGGGCGCAGCGCGTCGGCGGTGACGTACGCGATCGTCGGGTCGATCAGCCGCCCGTCGACCTGCCGGGCGACGTCCGCGACGAGATGCGCGCGGATCACCGCCCCGTCCGGCTCGTACAGGTAGCGGCCCACCGGCCCCGGCTCCGGATCCGGCAGCCCGGCGCCGAGCAACGAGTCCGCACCGGGCAGCAGCGTGGCCCGACGCCCGCCGGGCACCGGCCGCTCGCCCCCGCCGGTCCGGGCGAACCACACCACCGCCTCCTTCACCTCGCCCCCGTAAGAGATCCACTCCGTCTCGGCGTCCTCGGGCAGCGCCTCGTGCGGCACCCCCGGCGCGATCTTCAGCGCCGCGAACGGGGCGGTACGGGCCGCCTCGACGGCCCACGACAGCGGCGGCGAGTACGCCTCCGGATCGAAGATCCGGCCCCCGCGCGCCTTGGTGCGGCGCGCCGGGTCGACGAACACCGCGTCGTACCCGGCGGTGTCCACCTCCGTCACGTCCGCGCAGCGCACCTCGATCAGCTCCGCGAGCCCCAGCGCCTCGGCGTTCGCCCGCGCCGCCGCGCAGGCCAGCGGGTCCCGGTCGACGGCCAGCACCCGGATCCCGGCCCGTGCCAGGGCCAGCGCGTCGCCGCCGATCCCGCAGCACAGATCCGCCAGCGTCCGCACGCCGAGTCCGGCCAGCCGTGCCGCGCGGTGCGCGGCGACCGCGGCGCGGGTGGACTGCTCGACCCCGTTCGGCGTGAAGTACATCCGCTGCGCGTCGGCCCCGAACTTCGCCGCCGCCCGCTGCCGGAGCCGCGCCTGGGTGAGCGCGGCGGAGACGAGCGGCGCGGCGTGCGTCCGGCGCAGCCGGGTCGCTGCCGCCAGCTCGTCGGCGGGGTCGTGATCCCGCAGCTCCTCCAGCAGGGCTTGCCCTTCCGGGGCGAGGAGGGCGGCGAAATCGTCGGGGGCGTGGTCGTCCGTCACGGGGTCATTGTCTCCCCACGTTCCGCTGCGCTTGGCTGCTCCCCCACGTACCTGTCCGCGGCGCCGCGGGGCGTCTGGCCGTGCCGCCTGCGGCGGGCTGGTGGTGGTCGGGTGCGGTTCCGGCCCTCCAGACGTCGTCCTCCGGCCCAGCCCCCCCGTAGGGGGAAGGAAACGGCCGGTGGGGGCGCACGTCTCCGGCGTACGCGTCCGCAGCGAACGGAATCACGCCCGCCCCCCCCACGAGCAGTGGGGAGCAACGGCGAGCAAGCCCCGCGGCGGGACAGCCGGGTACGTGGGAGGCACCGCAAAGCGCAGCGCTAGCGCACCGGCTCGCGTCGCTTTTGGGCGTGGTCGCTGATCCGTAGCAGCACCGCGACCATCACCCAGTTCGCGACCAGGGACGAGCCGCCCTTGGCCAGGAAGGGGAGTGCCTTGCCCGTGAGGGGGATGAGGCCGGTGACGCCGCCGGAGACGACGAAGACCTGGAGCAGCAGGGCGCCGGCGAGGCCGACCGCGAGGAGTTTGCTGAAGGGGTCGCGGGCGGTCAGCCCCACCCGTAGGCCGCGCTGGGCGAGCAGGACGTAGAGCATCAGGACGGCCATCACCCCGGCGAGGCCGAGTTCCTCGCCGACGGTGGTGAGGATGAAGTCGCTGTTGCCGGCGAAGCCGATCAGTTCGGGGTGGCCCTGGCCCAGTCCGGTGCCGCTGATGCCGCCGCTGCCGAAGCTGAACAGTGCCTGGCCGAGCTGGTTGGACATCCCCTCGCGCATGCCCTCCTTGGTGAAGGCGCGCATGGGGTCCAGCCAGGCGGTGACCCGGCCGTGCACATGCGGTTCGAGGGAGCCGACGACGGCCGCGCCGACCGTGGCCATCAGCAGACCGCACACCACCCAGCTGGTGCGGCCGGTGGCCATGTAGAGCATGATCACGAAGACGCCGAAGAAGATCAGCGAGGTGCCCAGGTCGCGTTCGAAGACCAGCACCAGCAGGCTGATCACCCAGATCGTGAAGATCGGGGCGAGCTGGCGTCCCGGGGGCAGCTGGACGCCCATGACGCGGCGGCCGGCCAGCGCCAGCGCGTCGCGGTTGACGGTGAGGTAGCCGGCGAAGAACACCGAGATCATGATCTTCACGAACTCGCCGGGCTGGAGCGACAGCGGCCCGAGCAGGATCCACCGCTTCGCGCCGTACATGTCCGCACCGAAGAAGGCCGGCGCCATCAGGAGCACCAGCGCGACCACCATCGTCAGGTAGATGTAGCGCTGCAGGATGCGGTGGTCGCGCAGCACCAGCAGGATGACGATGCAGACCGCCACCCCGATCACCGTCCACACCAGCTGCCCGCTGGCCGCCTCGGCGATCTTCAGGCGGGGGGTCTGGGCGTACGTGAGGTCCAGGCGGTGCAGCAGGACCAGGCCGATCCCGGTCAGCAGCGTCGCCAGCGGCAGGATCAGCGGATCGGCGCGCGGCGCGAAGCGGCGCAGGACCAGGTGCGGGACCAGCGCCACGAAGAGCATGCTGACCGCGAAGCCGGGCAGTCCGCCGGGCAGCCGGCCGGTCATCGACAGGCCGGTGTACGCGTAGCCGAAGACGGCGATCGCGACGACGAGGGCGAGCAGCCGGGCCTCGGTCCTCCGGCGGTTCGGTGCCTGGGCGAGCGCGGCGAACGTCATGGTGCGTTCGGCATCGCTCTCCGGCTCCCCGGCCGCCCGGGAAGCACTGGTCAGTCCACGCACGGGTTCCTCCGCCATCGATGGTCAGTGCCGCCGGGCCGGAACCGGGTCGCGCATGTCGTACACGTCGCGTACGTGGCGCGCGCGGCACGCGTGGTGCACATCGCGTACGGCGCACCGGTCACATATGTCGCACACATCGCATACGACGCACGCGGCGGGCACGGTTCACCGGCTCGGCGGTCGGGGAGGTAGACGAAGCAGCCGGTGGCGTGGTTGCGAGGTAAGGGGAAGGTGTGTCCGATTTGGCAGGGATCCACCGCGGCCGTTCTCCTGGCGCGGGGGGCGGTGGTCAACCCGCGCCACAGGAAGCACCCCCGCCGCGCTGGCACTCCGCTTGACCGAGTGCTAACCGCGTCATAGTCTCGGCGTTGGCACTCTCCGAGGGGGAGTGCCAGACACACAGCGACGGGCAGGTCCGGCACCCGCGACGACGGATCCACCTGGTCGCCACCTCAGACAGTTAACCCCGTGAGATCTCCGAAGGGGGAGGTCGGATCGTGACGACCGCCAGCTCCAAGGTTGCCATCAAGCCGCTTGAGGACCGCATCGTGGTCCAGCCGCTCGACGCCGAGCAGACCACGGCTTCGGGCCTGGTCATTCCGGACACCGCCAAGGAGAAGCCCCAGGAGGGCGTCGTCCTGGCCGTGGGCCCGGGCCGCTTCGAGGACGGCAAGCGCGTCGAGCTCGACGTCACCGTTGGCGACGTCGTGCTTTACAGCAAGTACGGCGGCACCGAGGTGAAGTACAACAACGAGGAGTACCTCGTCCTCTCGGCCCGCGACGTTCTCGCGATCGTCGAGAAGTAAGTCACCGGTTTTGCCGTGATCTGCGCCCCTGGTTCCCGAGTCTGAACAACCCGGGGCAGGGGCGCAGTTCCGTTTGAGACAGCGGTCCCCACTGCGTGCCGAGGATCGCAATGAGAGGACTTGAAGCAACCCATGGCGAAGATCCTGAAGTTCGACGAGGACGCCCGTCGCGCCCTTGAGCGCGGCGTCAACAAGCTTGCCGACACGGTCAAGGTGACGATCGGCCCCAAGGGCCGCAACGTCGTCATCGACAAGAAGTTCGGCGCCCCGACCATCACCAACGACGGTGTCACCATCGCCCGTGAGGTCGAGGTCGACGACCCGTACGAGAACCTGGGCGCCCAGCTCGTCAAGGAGGTGGCGACCAAGACCAACGACATCGCGGGTGACGGCACCACCACCGCCACCGTGCTGGCCCAGGCGCTGGTCCGCGAGGGCCTCCGCAACGTCGCCGCGGGTGCTTCCCCGGCCGCCCTGAAGAAGGGCATCGACGCCGCCGTCAAGGCCGTGTCCGAGGAGCTCCTCGCGACCGCCCGGCCGATCGACGACAAGACCGACATCGCCGCGGTGGCCGGGCTGTCCGCGCAGGACAAGCAGGTCGGCGAGCTCATCGCCGAGGCGATGGACAAGGTCGGCAAGGACGGTGTGATCACCGTCGAGGAGTCCAACACCTTCGGCCTGGAGCTGGACTTCACCGAGGGCATGGCCTTCGACAAGGGCTACCTCTCGCCGTACATGGTCACCGACCAGGAGCGGATGGAGGCCGTCCTTGAGGACCCCTACATCCTGATCCACCAGGGCAAGATCGCCTCGATCCAGGACCTGCTGCCGCTGCTGGAGAAGGTCATCCAGGCCGGCGCCTCGAAGCCGCTGCTGATCATCGCCGAGGACGTCGAGGGCGAGGCCCTGTCGACCCTGGTCGTCAACAAGATCCGCGGCACCTTCAACGCGGTGGCCGTCAAGGCCCCCGGCTTCGGTGACCGCCGCAAGGCGATGCTCGGCGACATGGCCACCCTCACCGGTGCCACCGTCATCGCCGAGGAGGTCGGCCTCAAGCTCGACCAGGCCGGTCTGGACGTGCTGGGCACCGCCCGCCGCGTGACCGTCACCAAGGACGACACCACCATCGTCGACGGCGGTGGCAAGGCCGAGGACGTCGCCGGCCGCGTCGCCCAGATCAAGGCCGAGATCGAGACCACCGACTCGGACTGGGACCGCGAGAAGCTCCAGGAGCGCCTCGCCAAGCTCGCCGGCGGCGTGTGCGTCATCCGCGTGGGTGCGGCCACCGAGGTCGAGCTCAAGGAGAAGAAGCACCGTCTGGAGGACGCCATCTCCGCGACCCGCGCCGCGGTCGAGGAGGGCATCGTCTCCGGTGGTGGCTCCGCTCTGGTCCACGCCGCCAAGGTGCTGGACGGCTCCCTCGGCAAGGAGGGCGACGAGGCCACCGGTGTCGCCGTCGTCCGCCGCGCCGTCGTCGAGCCGCTGCGCTGGATCGCGGAGAACGCGGGCCTGGAGGGCTACGTCATCACCGCGAAGGTCGCCGAGCAGGACAAGGGCAACGGCTTCAACGCCGCCACCGGCGAGTACGGCGACCTGGTCAAGGCCGGCGTCATCGACCCGGTGAAGGTCACCCGCTCCGCCCTGGAGAACGCCGCCTCCATCGCGTCGCTGCTCCTGACGACCGAGACCCTGGTCGTCGAGAAGCCCGCCGAGGAGGAGTCCGCCGAGGCCGGTCACGGCCACGGCCACGCGCACTGACGCGTCCCACGGGCCGGGGGCGGCGCCCCGCCGTCCCTCGCTGACCACCCGAACCCGGTCCCGCTTCGGCGGGGCCGGGTTCGGCGTTTTGCGGTGCGGTTCTTGTGCCGGCCGGGCCTGCCGTGCACCTGTGCGTCCTGGCGGGGCTGGTCGGGGAGAGGTGCGGGCCGTGGTGGGCGTGCCGGTCCGGTGGGACGGTTGGGTCGGGGCGGCTCAGGCCGAGTGGTGCAGGTGCTCCGGGCGGACGGGGTCGGTGAACGGGAGACCGTGGGCGTAGCGTTCGAGGGCGTCCAGGGCGTGGTCGGCGAGGCGGTGGAGTTCGGAGCCGAGGGAGCCGGCGACGTGCGGGGTGAGCAGGACGTTCGGCAAGTCGTACAACGGCGAGTCGGCGGGCGGGGGTTCGGGGTCGGTGACGTCCAGGACGGCGTTGAGGCGGCCGGTGAGCAGTTCGGGCAGCAGGGCCGCCTCGTCGACGAGTGAGCCGCGGGCGGTGTTGATCAGGGTCGCCCCGTCGGGCATCAGGGCCAGCTCCCGGGCGCCGAGCGTATGGCGGGTCGCGGGGAGCTGCGGGGCGTGCACGGTGACGACGTCGCTGTCCGCGCACAGCGTGCCCAGCGGTACCGGCCGGGCGCCCAGACGGGCGGCCTCTGCGGCGCCGACGTACGGATCGTGCAGCAGTACCCGCAGGTCGAAGGGGCGCAGCAGTTCGATGACGCGGCGTCCGATGCGGGAGGCGCCGATGACGCCGACGGTGCGGTGGTAGTTGCCGGCGCCGGCGAGTTCCCGCTGCCAGTCGTGCGGGCCGCGCAGAGCGCGGTAACGGTGCGCGGAGTGCAGCACGCGCTTGTTGGCGAGCAGGATCGCGGCGAGTGTGTACTCGGCGACCGGCAGTGCGTTGGCGGCGGCGGCCGAGGTGACGGCGAGACCGCGTTCCCAGCAGGCGTCGGTGACGTGGTGTTTGACCGAGCCGGCGGCGTGGATGACGGCGCGCAGGCGGGGCGCGGCGTCCAGTACCCGAGCGGTGAGCGGCGGTGCGCCCCAGCAGGTGAGCAGGACCTCGGCGTCGGCGAGGGCGGCGGCGATCGCGGGGGGCGGGTCGGCCAGTTCGTGCGCGACGAGGTCGGGGTCGGTGCGGGCGAGCGCCGCGAGGCGGGTGCGGTGACGGGCGTCGAGCAGCCGGTCCACGATGCCGGGGCCCATCGACAGCAGCAACGCGGGCCGGGTCGAGGGCATTTCCGCAGGCCCGGAGGGATTGTCAGGGGTGGGGTGCATAGTGCGGAACGGTGCTCCTTCGTAGTCGCCCGCCAGGTCCGTCACTTGCCGCTGCCGAGGTGAGACCGGTCCTCCAAGTGGAAGGGCCGCGCCGCAGGACGACGTCCGGAGGAGCGGCACCGCACCCGACAGCCGTCAGCCCGCCGCTGGGGGCAGCTCCCACGCCCCTTGGGCAGTGGGCGAGCAACGGCGAGCCCGGGGCGGGAAAGCCGGATACGTACGGGACGCCGCAGAGCGCCACGGTGAGCAACCCCCGTGGCGCCGCAGACAGGTACGTGCGGGCGCACCGCGAAGCGCAACAGCGAGCCCCCCGCGGCGGGAAAGCCGGTACGTACGGGGCGCCGCAAAGCACCACGGCGCCCCCGCGGCGCGAAAGCCAGGTACGTACGCGGCACCGCAACGCGCCTAGCGCGGCCCGTACTTGCGGCCCGTCCGGGAGGTGAGTCCGCTCAGCATTCCTCGCGGTGCCAGCTTCACCGCGCCCATCAGGGCCTTGTAGCGCGGGTCGGGGATGGACAGGGACTTGCCGCGCATGAGGTCCTTCATCGCCGCGTCGACCAGCTTGTCGGCGTCCAGCCACATCCAGCCGGGGATGTTGTCCGTGCCCATCCCGGCCCGCTGGTGGAACTCGGTCCGTACGAAGCCGGGGCACAGCGCCATCAGGCGCACCCCGCTGCCGGCCAGGTCGCGCGCCGCGCCCTGTGTGAACTGCACCACCCACGCCTTGCTCGCGCCGTACGTGCCGCGCGGTACGAACGCCGCCACCGACGCCACGTTGACCACCGCGCCGCGCCGCCGGTCCCGCATCCCGCGCACGCCGGCCGTGGTGAGCCGCAGCACCGCCTCGCAGTGCACCTTCAGCATCGTCAGCTCGTCGGCCATCGGGACTTCGAGGTACTCGCCCTTGTTGCCGAAACCGGCGTTGTTCACCAGCAGATCGACCGGGTGTTTGGTGTCCGAGAGCCGCGCCTCGACCGCCGCGATGCCGTCGTCCGTGGACAGGTCGGCGCTGAGCACCTCCACCTCGATGCCGTGCCGGTCGTGCAACTCGGTGGCCTGCTCACGCAGTCGCTTCTCGTCGCGGGCCACCAGCACCACGCTGTGTCCGTCACTCGCCAGCCGCCGGGCGAAGGCCGCGCCGATGCCCGCCGTCGCTCCCGTGATCAATGCAGTCGTCATACCGGCACGCTATCCGCCCGGAGCGCGCCACCTGAGCCCCAACCCCCGGCCGCGCCAGGTCCCGATGCCCGGGTCCCCCCTTCTCACCCGCGCCCCGCATACTTCGCCACCTGCCGCCGGGTCTCCTCCGCAAGCGCCTCGCCCGCGTCCAGGAGCCGCGGCAGCAGCTCCCGCCGGCCGGTCAGCGCCCGGAACACCATCCGGACGGTCACCTCGTGGTCGGGCCGGTGCTCCCGCCGGACGGGGTCCCCGGCGCGGATCTCGCCCGGCTCGATCACCCGGAGGTACGCACCGGGCACCGCGGCCCCGATGAACCGTTTGATCCAGCCCGCCTCCCCCATCCGCCCCTGGAACGTACGGCAGGGGATCCGCGGCGCCGACACCTCCAGCAGGACCTCGCGGCCGATCCGCCAGCGTTCGCCGATGCGTGCGTGGGTGACTTCGACCCCCGAGGTGGTGAGGTTCTCGCCGAAGAGCCCGTTGGGCAGCGCGCGCCCCAGCTCGTGCTGCCAGACGTCCAGGTCCTCGCGGGCGTACGCGTAGACCGCCTTGTCGTCGCCGCCGTGGTGGCGCCGGTCGACCACCGCGTCACCGGCCAGCCCGCTGCCCCCGACGCCTCTGGGCCCGGGGGAGCGGACCGTCACCGGGCCGTCCACGGGCCGTTTGAAGATGCCCGTGCCGGCCTCGACGGCGGCGTGCGGGGACGGGGTGGGATGCCCCATGTTCACGGTCAGCAGCTTCATACGGAGCTCCGATGCCCGGTCGCGGCGGCACGATGCGGCCCACACACCAGGGTGACCGCTCTCCGCCCCGACAAGCGCCGCACACGCCCCGCATCTTCCCGCGCGCCCCCGAGCTTCCGGTGCCCTCACCCGGGCACCTGCCGCGCCCCCTGCCCCGAGCACCGCCCCCGTACCTCCGTGCATGCGCCCGGTGCCTCAAAGCAACCAGCCGGTTTTTCCCGGTCAGCCCAAGCCTCGCTTATGCTCGAAAAATGATCGAGGCCCGTCATCTCCGCGTGCTGCGCGCCGTCGCCAGGACCGGCTCGTTCTCCGGTGCGGCGCGGGAGCTGGGCTGCACCCAGCCGGCCATCAGCCAGCAGATGAAGGCGCTGGAGCAGTCCACCGGGACCCCGCTGCTGGTCCGGGCGGGCCGCGAGATGCGGCTGACGCAGGCCGGCGAGGCGCTCGTACGGCATGCGGTCGGCATCCTGGCCGGGCTGACCGCCGCCGAGGAGGAGGTCGCGGCCATCGCCGGGCTCCGGGCCGGGCGGGTGCGGCTGGTGTCGTTCCCCTCGGGCAGCTCGACGCTGGTGCCGACCGCCCTGGCGAAGATGCGCGACGCCCACCCCGGCACCCGCGTCTCGCTGGTGGAGGCCGAGCCGCCGCGCTCGATCGAGATGCTGCGCAACGGCGACTGCGAGATCGCGCTGGCCTTCCGCTACCCCGAGGTGCGCGGGGCGGACCCGGCGGCCGGTGCGGAGTGGGACGACCTCGTGGTGCGGCCGATCCTGGCGGACCGGCTGATCGGCCTGGTCCCGGACGGCCACCGGCTGGCGAGGGCCGGCCGCGCGCGCTTCACCGACCTGGCCGACGAGCCGTGGATCGCGGGCTGCCCGCGCTGCCGCCGGCATCTGGTGGAGGTCTGCGAGAGCGCGGGCTTCACGCCCCGCATCGACTTCGCGACGGATGACTACCCGGCCGTGATCGGCCTGGTCGGGGCGGGCCTGGGAGTCGCCGCGCTGCCCGAGCTGACGCTGGCATCGGTACGTCCCAAGGGAGCCACCGCGATCCGGATGGACCCCGCCGTGCACCGCGAGATCGTCGCGCTCACGCTGCCGGACCTGGCACGGGTCCCGGCCGTGGAGGCCATGCTCGACCAGCTGGTGGACGCCGCGGGCCGCTGAGCCCCGCAGCACGACCGCAGGCGGACGCCAGCAGCCGGACGAAGCCCCGCCCTACGACCGCAGCGGCAGCGCCCACCCGCCCGCAGACGGTCCAACCCGGTGGGCGCCTACGCCGACCTACGCCCCCAAAGCCGCCTGCATACCCAACTGCCTGCGCACCGAACCGGCAGGCAAGCCAAAGCCCCCACACCGAAACCGCACACCGAAGCCCCGCATCAAAACCGCACACCGAAGCCCCGCATCAAAACCGCACGCCGAAACCGCGGACCCGCCCTCCGCCCCCGATACCCGAACCCCGACACCGACCCCCGACTCCACGAGCCCCACCGACCCCCGACTCCACGAGCCCCACCGACCCCGACCCTTCCCCGACCCCGCCCCTCCCCGATCCCGCCGCCGCATCGCAGGCGCGCTCAGACCTCCCTGCAGGAACGTTTCTTCCGCAAGCGCTCCGCGTCCATCTCCTCAGTGGCCGGACGTCCCCGGCCGGCCCGTCATCGAGCTCGCGGGGACCAGCCGGTGGCGGGCCCGGCCCATGAGCTCCTCGCGTTCGTCCTCGGTCAGGCCGCCCCACACCCCGTAGGGCTCGCGGACGGCCAGCGCATGCGCCGCGCACTCGGCCCGCACGGGGCAGCGCATACATACCTCTTTCGCCGACGTCTCACGCGCGCTACGGGCCGCTCCGCGCTCGCCCTCGGGGTGGAAGAACAGTGAGCTGTCCACGCCGCGGCAGGCGGCCAGCAACTGCCAGTCCCAAAGATCTGCGTTCGGGCCCGGGAGGCGGGAGAAATCTGCCATTGCTTGTCCCCTCGAAGCGATGCGGATTCGGGCTCGGTGCTCACGACCGTACATCTACTGTCGAAGTAGATGTAAATATGACTCATTGCGAATCTAGTCATAGTCAACGCGAAAATGGAAGAAAGGGAGCCAAATAGGGCATAGGGTGCACGCGCGGATGCCGGTCGCCCGATGAGTCGTCTGCGTATCCGGCTCCTCACGGAGCGTGCTGAACTCGGTCGCCGAAGCCGTAACTCTTTCGGGTGACCGTCGTTGAGTGTGCGGAGGCGATTGGCAGAGGTAGCCCTCGGGCAGGTGTCCGAGCGGCCGTCAATCGCACAGGTGACGATACGTACCAGCCTGGAGGCTCAAGGTGACGCGCATCAGCTGCGGAGGGCGGTCATGACATCCGTCCTCGTCTGCGACGACTCCCCGCTTGCCCGAGAGGCGCTCCGTCGGGCGGTTGCGACCGTGCCCGGCGTCGAGCGTGTGACGACCGCGGCCAACGGCGAGGAAGTCCTCCGCCGCTGGGGTGCCGATCGGTCGGACCTGATTCTGATGGACGTACGGATGCCCGGTCTCGGCGGTGTCGAGACCGTGCGCCGGCTGCTGTCCGCGGATCCGGGCGCCCGGATCATCATGCTCACGGTGGCCGAGGACCTCGACGGCGTCGCGCTCGCGGTCGCCGCCGGCGCCCGCGGCTATCTGCACAAGGACGCCTCGCGCGCCGAGCTGCGGGCGACGGTGACCCAGGCGCTCGCCGATCCGACGTGGCGGCTCGCCCCGCGCCGGCTGCGGTCCGCCGAGATGGGTGCCGCGCCGACGCTCACCGCGCGTGAGATCCAGGTGCTGGAGGGCATGAGCCACGGCCGTTCGAACGCCGAGATCGGCCGCGAGCTCTTCCTGTCGGAAGACACGGTCAAGACGCACGCCCGGCGGCTGTTCAAGAAACTGGGCGCCTCCGACCGGGCCCATGCGGTGGCGCTCGGCTTCCGCTGGGGACTGGTCCGCTAAGGCGTTGTGACGTGCAGCGATGCGGGGGAGTGAAGATCCCCGCCCGCCCTGTGGCGGGCGGGGCGGCATGGTGCCCCGCATGTCCCGGTCGGCGACGGCGGTCCGATTCGCCGCGCGGTGCCGCATCCTTGACGTATGGAGTTCCTCGGGGACGGGCCGCTAGGGCACGAGGGGAGGGCGCGGGAGATGACTGCCGGCGCACCTGCCGCTCATAACGCTTCAGTGCACAACTATGGACCTGGTGCCGCGGACCGTGCGGCGCCAAGGCACCATGGACCGATGCGCGACGACGGGAAGCAGGAGATCGGCGATCTCGTCGCACGCGCCGTCGAGGGGGACCAGCGGGCCACTCATGACCTCCTGGCCCATGTGCACCCCCTCGCCCTGCGGTACTGCCGCACCCGGCTGTCCCGGCTGCCCGGCGACGCCCGGCACTTCGTCGAGGACCTGGCGCAGGAGGTCTGTGTCGCGGTGCTCTGCGCGCTGCCGCGCTACCGCGACACCGGCAAGCCCTTCGAGGCCTTCGTCTTCGCCATCGCCGGTCACAAGGTCGCCGATCTGCAGCGGGCCGCGATGCGCCACCCGGGCAGTACGGCCGTGCCGTCCGACGAGATGCCCGAGCAGCCCGACGACTCCCTCGGTCCCGAGGAGCGGGCGCTGCTGAGCAGTGATGCCGAGTGGGCCAAGAAGCTGCTGGCGAACCTCCCGGAGAACCAGCGCGAGCTGGTGTTGCTGCGGGTCGCGGTCGGGCTGACGGCCGAGGAGACCGGGCAGATGCTGGGGATGTCGCCGGGTGCGGTACGGGTCGCCCAGCACCGCGCGCTGAGCCGGTTGCGGGCGCTCGCCGAGCAGTAGCCCGTAGGTGACGTGAAGTCACCGTAGGAAAGCACAAGTGACAAGGCCCTCATTGCTCGTGGAATGGGCCACCCCCGTAGGCCGTTAGCATGGGAGTCCGCGCTGAGGCAAGAGCATTGGGGAAGGTGTCATGAGTGACAACGTCGACGGTATGCCCGCCAAATTCGCCATGCTCGGGCTGACATACGACGACGTGCTGCTGTTGCCCGGCGCGTCGGAGGTGCTGCCCAACGCGGTGAACACCGCGTCCCGGGTCTCGCGCAACGTCACGGTGAACATCCCGCTGCTCTCCGCCGCGATGGACAAGGTCACCGAGGCGCGGATGGCCATCGCCATGGCGCGGCAGGGCGGCGCGGGCGTGCTCCACCGCAATCTCTCCATCGAGGACCAGGCCAACCAGGTCGACCTGGTCAAGCGCTCCGAGTCCGGCATGGTCACCGACCCGATCACGGTCCGCCCGGACGCCGAGCTCGCCGAGGCCGACGCGCTGTGCGCCAAGTTCCGCATCAGCGGTGTGCCGGTCACCGACGCCGCGGGCAAGCTGCTGGGCATCGTGACCAACCGTGACATGGCCTTCGAGATGGACCGCCGCCGGCAGGTCCGCGAGGTCATGACCCCGATGCCGCTGGTCACGGGCAAGGTCGGGATCTCCGGTGACGACGCCATCGAGCTGCTGCGCCGCCACAAGATCGAGAAGCTGCCGCTGGTCGACGACGAGGGCGTGCTCAAGGGCCTGATCACGGTCAAGGACTTCGTCAAGGCCGAGAAGTACCCGAACGCCGCCAAGGACGCCGAGGGCCGGCTGGTCGTCGGTGCCGCGGTGGGCGTCGGCGACGCGGCCTACGAGCGGGCCCAGGCGCTGGTCGAGGCCGGTGCCGACTTCCTCGTCGTGGACAGCGCGCACGGCCACAGCCGCGGCATCCTCGACATGATCGCCAAGATCAAGTCCAACATCAGCGTCGACGTGGTCGGCGGCAACGTCGCCACCCGCGACGGTGCCCAGGCCCTGATCGACGCCGGCGCGGACGGCATCAAGGTCGGCGTCGGCCCCGGCTCCATCTGTACGACCCGGGTCGTCGCCGGTGTCGGCGTGCCGCAGGTCACCGCGATCTACGAGGCGGCGCAGGCCGCGAACGCCGCGGGCGTCCCGCTGATCGGCGACGGCGGCCTGCAGTTCTCCGGCGACATCGCCAAGGCCATCGCGGCCGGTGCGGACACCGTCATGCTGGGCTCGCTGCTGGCCGGCTGCGAGGAGTCGCCGGGCGAGATGGTCTTCATCAACGGCAAGCAGTTCAAGTCGTACCGCGGCATGGGCTCGCTGGGCGCGATGCAGTCCCGCGGCCAGGGCCGGTCCTTCTCCAAGGACCGCTACTTCCAGGACAACGTCCTCTCCGAGGACAAGCTGGTGCCCGAGGGCATCGAGGGCCAGGTCCCCTACCGCGGCCCGCTCGCCTCGGTCGCCCACCAGCTCGTCGGCGGTCTGCGCGCCTCCATGGGCTACGTCGGCTCCGCCGACATCCCCGAGCTCAAGGAGAAGGGCCGGTTCGTCCGGATCACCGCCGCGGGCCTGAAGGAGAGCCACCCGCACGACGTCCAGATGATCACCGAGGCGCCGAACTACGCCCGTCGCTGACGTCTGGCAGGTAGCCCCGGGCCTCGTACGCCCCTACCGTGAGCCCGCGGCCGCACCCCGGCCGCGGGCTCCGGTGCGTCGGGGATACTGGAGACGCAGACGTAGAAGGAAAGGCCACACACGTGACTGAGATCGAGATCGGGCGCGGCAAGCGCGGCCGCCGGGCATACGCATTCGACGACATCGCCGTCGTACCCAGTCGCCGCACCCGCGACCCGAAGGAGGTCTCGATCGCCTGGCAGATCGACGCCTACCGCTTCGAGCTGCCGTTCCTGGCGGCCCCCATGGACTCGGTGGTCTCCCCGCAGACCGCCATCCGCATCGGTGAGCTGGGCGGCCTGGGCGTCCTCAACCTCGAAGGGCTGTGGACCCGCTACGAGGACCCGGAGCCGCTGCTCGCCGAGATCGCCGAGCTGGACGAGGCCGACGCGACCCGCCGGCTCCAGGAGATCTACGCGGCCCCGATCAAGGAAGAGCTGATCGGGCAGCGGATCAAGGAGGTGCGCGACGCGGGCGTGGTCACCGCCGCGGCACTGTCGCCGCAGCGCACCGCGCAGTTCTCCAAGGCCGTCGTGGACGCCGGCGTGGACATCTTCGTCATCCGCGGCACGACGGTGTCGGCGGAGCACGTGTCGAGCGCGGCCGAACCGCTGAACCTCAAGCAGTTCATCTACGAGCTGGACGTCCCGGTGATCGTCGGCGGCTGCGCCACGTACACCGCGGCCCTGCATCTGATGCGTACCGGCGCGGCCGGCGTGCTGGTCGGCTTCGGCGGCGGCGCCGCGCACACCACCCGTAACGTCCTGGGCATCCAGGTCCCGATGGCGACCGCGGTCGCCGATGTCGCGGCCGCCCGCCGTGACTACATGGACGAGTCCGGCGGCCGCTACGTCCACGTCATCGCCGACGGCGGTGTGGGCTGGTCGGGCGACCTGCCCAAGGCGATCGCCTGCGGCGCGGACGCGGTGATGATGGGCTCCCCGCTCGCCCGCGCGACCGACGCGCCGGGCCGCGGCCACCACTGGGGCATGGAGGCGGTCCACGAGGACGTGCCGCGCGGCAAGCGGATGGACCTGGGTGCGGTCGGCACGACCGAGGAGGTCCTCCTCGGCCCCTCCCACACGCCGGACGGTTCGATGAACTTCTTCGGCGCGCTGCGCCGGGCGATGGCGACCACCGGCTACTCGGAGCTGAAGGAATTCCAGCGCGTCGAGGTCACGGTCGCGCCGCGGCGGTAGGCCGTGCGGTAGTCCGTAGGGCACGTACGAAGGGCCGGTCATCCTGGTGGGTGACCGGCCCTTTCGCGTGCCCAACTGCCTTCGGCCGGGGGCGCCTTGTGCGATGCGGGGGCGCACGGTTGTCTTCGCGGCATATGCGGGCCGGTCGGCGGGGCCGGGCCCGATAGCGTTCACGTGGCGCCCCAGGTTTCTGTAGCGCCCCCTTCCAAGGACTTGGTTCCGGACCCCGGCCGTCGGGGCCCGGCCCGATTTCCGACGGACCGTCCACCGGGCTACTGGGCGGTGTCGTGGAAGGGGGCGACGCCCATGGGACGTCACCGCAAGCCCACCCGCCGGGACCGGATCCGTCTTCGGATGGTGAAGTGCCGGAGGAGGTGGATCTTGCGGATGTTTGGATGGTGAGCGGCCGCCCCTACAAAAGCTAGGGGCGGACACCCGTGAGCTATCCGGAGCCTGCCGCAGTACCGGCTGCGGTGGGCTCCACCTTATTGCGGTGATGGTGAGCGGCCGCCCCCACAAAGGCTAGGGGCGGACACCCGTGATCCATCAGGAGCCTGCCGCAGTGGCCTCTGCGGTGGGCTCCACCTGTTTCCGTAAGGTACCCGCGCTGCGCGCCCGGTGCCACCAGCTCCGGAGTCCGGGTCACCTCGCGCGCCCCCTTCACAGTCGATGCGCCGCCCCCGTGGGCGTGGCGCCCCGGGTGTCCAGCAGCAGTTGGGCCTTCACCGACAGGCCCTGGAGGTCGTAGGTGCGGTGGTGCTGGAGGAGGAGGGTCAGGTCGGCGGCGGAGGCGGCGTCGTAGAGGGAGTCGGCGCGGGGGACGGGGCGGCCGTGGACGGTCCAGTGCGGGACGTGCGGGTCGTGGTAGGTGACGTGGGCGCCGAGTTCGCGGAGGCGGGCGGCGATTTCCCAGGCGGGGGAGCCGGTCTGGTCGGCGACGTCCGGTTTGTAGGTGACGCCGAGCAGGAGGATGCGGGCGCCGCGCGCGGACTTGCCGTGTTCGTTGAGGAGGGTGGCGCAGCGCTGGATGACGTAGCGCGGCATCCGGCCGTTGACCTCCTGGGCGAGTTCGACCATGCGGAGGGGGAGCGGGAGGGAGGGGGAACGTCCCTTTTCGGCAAGGGAGTTGGGGTCCACCGCGGGGGCGTGACCGCCTACGCCGGGGCCGGGGCGGAAGGACTGGAAGCCGAACGGTTTGGTTTCGGCGCAGCGGATGACGTCCCACAGGTCGACGCCGATGTCGTGGCAGAAGACCGCCATCTCGTTCATCAGGGCGATGTTGACGTGGCGGTAGTTCGTTTCGAGGAGTTTGGCGGTCTCGGCCTCGCGGGGGCCGCGGGCGCGGACGACCTTGTCGGTGAGGCGGCCGTAGAAGGTGGCGGCGGCCTCCGTGCAGGCGGGGGTGAGGCCGCCGATGACCTTGGGCGTGTTGGCGTAGTGGTGGGTGCGGTTGCCGGGGTCGTGGCGGCCGGGTGAGTACGCGAGGTGGAAGTCGCGGCCGGCGGTGAGGCCGGAGCCCGCTTCGAGCAGGGGCCGCAGGAATTCCTCGGTGGTGCCCGGGTGCGCGCTGGATTCCAGGATCACCGTGGTGTGCGGGCGCAGTTGTGCGGCCAGCGTGCGGGCGGCGGCGGCGACCGCGGAGAGGTCCAGGGCGCGGTCCTCGCCGAGCGGGGTGGGGGCGCAGATGACGGCGGTGCGGACCCGGCCGAGGGCGGTGGGGTCGGCGGTGGTGCGGAAACCGGCGGCGAGCAGTCGGCGGAGTTCGGTGGCGGTCAGCGGCCCGTCGGCGGCGGCGTCCGGGTCGGGGTCGTAGCCGAGGGTGCCGATGCCGGCGGTGGTGGCGGCCTGGGCGAGGGGGAGGCCGAGGTGACCGAGTCCGATGACGGCGAGATCTGCGGGCATGCTGCGACCGTCCTTCCCGAGCGGAGGGGTGGCGGGTGGTGTGTGCGGGGCGGGAAGTGCATGACGTATGCGAAGAGTGCATAAGTAGACTAAGCGGATATTTGGCCCAGAATGGGCATTGATGGATCAAGGTGGCCGGGGTGTTGCCGTGTGGGTGAAGGGGGATAGCGGCAAGGAGCGCGGTCAGAATCGACGGACGGGGCAGGGCCCCGGTCGCGGGGGCCCCGACCACAGCGGGAGGCAGCGGTGAGGACAGCGATACTGGGACCGGCGCAGCGGGCCGAGGCGCTCGCCCGAATGGCGGAGCGGGAGCTGGACGTCCTCGTGGTCGGCGGTGGTGTCGTCGGCGCGGGGATCGCACTCGACGCGGCGACCCGCGGGCTGGACACCGGGCTGGTCGAGGCCCGCGACTGGGCCTCCGGCACGTCCAGCCGGTCGAGCAAGCTCATCCACGGCGGTCTGCGGTATCTGGAGATGCTGGACTTCGCGCTGGTGCGGGAGGCGCTGAAGGAGCGCGGGCTGCTGCTGGAGCGGCTGGCGCCGCATCTGGTCAAGCCGGTGCCGTTCCTCTATCCGCTGCGGCACAAGTTCTGGGAGCGCTGGTACGCGGGCTCCGGTGTGGCGCTGTACGACGGAATGTCGGTGTCGTCGGGGCACGGCCGCGGGCTGCCGGTGCACCGTCACCTCTCGCAGAAGAGGGCGCTGCGGGTCGCGCCGTGCCTGAAGAAGGACGCGCTGGTCGGCGCGCTCCAGTACTACGACGCGCAGATGGACGACGCCCGTTACGTCGCGACCCTGGTGCGGACCGCCGCGGCGTACGGGGCGCACGCCGCCAACCGGGCGCGGGTGACGGGTTTTCTGCGCGAGGGCGAGCGGGTGGTCGGCGCGCGGGTGCAGGACGTCGAGGGCGGCCGGGAGTACGAGGTCCGGGCGCGGCAGATCGTCAACGCCACCGGCGTGTGGACGGACGACACCCAGGCGCTGATCGGGGAGCGCGGGCAGTTCCACGTACGGGCCTCGAAGGGCATCCACCTGGTCGTGCCGAAGGACCGCATCCACTCGACGACCGGGCTGATCCTGCGGACCGAGAAGAGCGTGCTGTTCGTCATCCCCTGGGGGCGGCACTGGATCGTGGGGACCACGGACACCGACTGGGATCTGGACAAGGCGCATCCGGCGGCCTCCAGCGCGGACATCGACTATCTGCTGGAGCATGTGAACGCGGTGCTCGCCACCCCGCTGACCAGGGACGACGTCGAAGGGGTGTACGCCGGGCTGCGGCCGCTGCTGGCGGGGGAGTCGGACGCCACCAGCAAGCTGTCGCGGGAGCACACGGTCGCGCATCCGGTGCCGGGCCTGGTGGTGGTCGCCGGCGGCAAGTACACGACGTACCGGGTGATGGCCAAGGACGCCGTCGACGAGGCGGTGCACGGGCTGGACCAGAGGGTCGCGGAGTGCGTCACCGAGGAGGTGCCGCTGCTCGGGGCCGAGGGGTACAAGGCGCTGTGGAACGCCCGGGCCCGGATCGCCGCCCGCACCGGACTGCACGTGGCACGGATAGAGCACCTGCTGAACCGGTACGGCGCGCTCACCGAGGAACTGCTGGAGCTCGTGGCGGACGATCCTTCCCTGGGCGAACCGCTGACCGGCGCGGACGACTATCTGCGGGCCGAGGCGGTCTACGCCTGTACGCACGAGGGGGCCCGCCACCTCGACGACGTGCTGACCCGCCGGACCCGGATCTCGATCGAGACGTTCGACCGCGGGACCCGCTGCGCCCGCGAGGTGGCCGAGTTGATGGCGCCGGCGCTCGGCTGGGACGACGACCAGGTCGAGAAGGAGATCACCCACTACCGCAAGCGGGTCGAGGCGGAACGCGAATCGCAGCGCCAGCCGGACGATCTGACGGCGGACGCGGCGCGGCTGGGGGCACCGGACATCGTGCCGCTGTAGCCCGCCGGTCTCACCCGCGCCGTGCCGCGCAGAACTCCGCGGTCAGCACGTCGGTGCCGTGTGCCCGGGCGGCCGGGGCGTCCGTGTTGACCCGGTAGCTGACGAGGTGACGGCCGTCGGCGGTGCCCGCCGTTTGGGCGAACGAGCTGTTGATGTCGCCGTTGTGGCCCCAGACCGTGACGCCGCAGGGCAGCTCGGTGGCGTAGAGGCCGAGGCCGTAGGCGCCGTGGGTGGCCTTCTCGCTGCGTATCTCGGCCATCTGGCGGGGCGCCAGGAGCTTGCCGCCGAGCAGCGCGGCGAAGAAGCGGTTGAGGTCGCCCAGGGTCGTGACCATCTCGCCGGCCGCGCCGGCCCGGCTGGGGTCGAGGTAGGTGGTGTCCACCCGCCGGTCGCCGACCTGGGAGTACGCGCGGCCGTGCGGTGCCGGCAGCCCCGGGTCCGTACCGGGGAAGGACGTGTCGTACAGCGCTGCGGGGACGAGGACGCGGCGGCGGATCTCGGTGGCGTACGGGTGGCCGGTGACCGCCCGGATGATCAGGCCCAGCACCAGGTAGTTGGTGTTGGAGTAGGTGTAACGGGCGCCCGGCGCGGCCGACGGCGGGTGGTCGAGGGCGATCCGCAGGAGCGCGGCCGGGGAGTAGCGGTCGTAGCGGTGGGTGCGGAAGCCGGTGCCGGACAGCCGCCGGGCCAGCCGGGGGTCGTCGGTGTAGTTGTACAGGCCGCTGGTGTGGTCCAGCAGCTGGTGGACCGTCACCTTCCGCAGGTCGGCGCCGTTCCTGCCGCTGACGGGCACGCCCCGCGGCAGGTGCGCGGCCGCGCTGTCCCGCAAGGACAGCCTCCCCTCGGCGACGAGCTGCAGGACCACCGTCGCGACCACGGTCTTGGTGAGGCTGCCGGCCCGGAAGTGGTCCCCCGCGGCCATCCTGCGGCCGGTGCGCACGTCGGCGACGCCCGCCGTGGAGAAGCGCGAGGCGCCGAACCTGCCGCCGCGGGTGACGAGCGAGGCCGCGCCCGGGGCGCCGTCCGCGACCAGCCGGCGCAGGGCGGGGAGCGTCGTCGCCGGCGGCCGGTCGACGTCTCCCACCGGCGGCACACGGGTGGTGGCGGCCCGGCCCGCACAGGCCGTCAGGGCCAGCGCGGCCACTGCGGCCAGCGCCGCCGCCACGGCCGGCCGGGGCGGACGCATCGTCATGGCGACTCCCGTTCGTCGGGGCCATCATGACGGGTGTGCGGTACCGCCCGGCACCGACCCGGGCCTTCCGCACGGCCGCGGATGAGGGAGAATGAAGGCTCTGCCAGGGTGGGTTGTCCGAGTTGGGTCAGTTTGGCGATCGATGCGATGTCAAGGCTGCCAACTCGGCTGGATTGCCGAGGGGATTCAGTGGGCGACGAGGTCGAGATGGACGGCAAGGAGGGCAGGCTGCTCGCCGGCCGGTACCGGCTCGCCGATGTTCTCGGCCGGGGTGGCATGGGCACCGTCTGGCGGGCACGCGACGAGGTCCTGGGCCGTACGGTTGCAGTCAAGGAACTGCGCTTCCCGGGCGGGGTCGAGGAGGACGAGAAGCGCCGGCTGATCACCCGCACGCTGCGCGAGGCCAAGGCGATCGCCCGGATCCGGAACAACGGCGCGGTGACGGTCTACGACGTGGTCGACGAGGACGACCGGCCGTGGATCGTGATGGAACTGGTCGAGGGCCGCTCGCTCGCCGAGGTCGTACGGGACGACGGCCCGCTCACCCCGCGCCGCGCCGCCGAGGTCGGTCTCGCCGTGCTCGACGTGCTGCGCGCCGCGCACGACGCCGGCATCCTGCACCGCGACGTGAAGCCGTCCAACGTCCTGATGTCGGACGACGGGCGGGTCGTGCTGACCGACTTCGGCATCGCCCAGGTCGAGGGCGACCCCTCGGTGACCTCGACCGGCATGCTCGTCGGCGCCCCCTCGTACATCTCCCCGGAGCGCGCCCGCGGCCAGAAGCCCGGCCCGCCGGCCGACCTGTGGTCGCTGGGCGGCCTGCTGTACGCCTGCGTCGAGGGCGTCCCGCCCTACGACAAGGGCTCGGCGATCGCCACGCTCACCGCCGTGATGACCGAGCCGGTCGAGCCGCCGAAGAGCGCCGGCGCGCTGGAAGAGGTCATCTTCGGGCTGCTGGTGAAGGACCCCGAGGCCCGGCTGGACGACGCCGGTGCGCGGTCGATGCTGCTGGACGTCATCCACGCGCCGGAGAAGACCGAGCCGCCGATGGACGCGACCCGGGCCATGGCGCTGCCGACCGTGCCCGGCGAGCGCACCCCGGCCAAGCCGAAGGACGCCCCGAAGCCCAAGGCGGCCCCGAAGCCCAAGCCCGCGAAGAGCGGCCCCCCGGCGCGGCCGGCGCGCAAGCCGAAGGAGAAGAAGCCCGACACCGCGGCCGCCGCTGCGGCCGGTGCCACCGCGTCCGCCGCTGCCTCCGCCAAGGCACCGGCCCGGCCGGAGCAGAAGCCCGCCGCGGTCGCGACGGAGCGGCGGGCCGCGGGCGGTACGGCGGCGGACCGTCCGTCCGGTGGCCGGCCCGGCTTCGACGGCGAGGCCGCCAAGGAGCGGGTGCGCGCCGCCCTGGCGTCCGTGCGCAACGCCGCCGCCGCGGCCACGGCCCGTGCCGACTCCAGACCCGGCGACGGGGACCGCTCGTCCGCCGCGCGCGCGTCGCTGACCGATGTCGTCCCGCGCCGCACCCTGATCACCGTGGCCGTGGTCGTCGTCCTCGCCGTGCTGGGCACCGTCCTGGCGCTCTCCCTCGGCGGCGACGACACCGGCACGAAGAGCAGCGGGTCGCCGGGCAAGGACGGCAAGGGATCCTCCGCGGCCCGCGGCAAGCCCTCGACCGACGCGGCCGAGGCGAACGGGGACGACGCGAACGCGGGCGACGCGAACAGCGACGGCCCCGGCCAGCCGGGCCCGGCGCCGAGCGTCGACCAGGCCGGCGACAAGGGCGGCGCGGACGGCAACGGCGGTGACGGCGGCGGCGACGGGAAGGACGGCGCGAAGCTGCCGGACGGCTACGCGCAGAAGACCAACGGCACGTTCCACTTCCGTATGGCCATGCCCAAGGGCTTCCGGCAGACCGGCACCGCCGGGCAGGGCTCCGGCGCCATATACAGCGCCTCCGACGACGGATTCCCGCGCGTCCAGGTCGACTACAACGCCCATCCCGGCAAGGACGCCGCGGCCGCCTGGCGCAGCCTGGAGCCGAGCGTGCGCGGTTCCAGCGAGGACTACCACCTCATCGGCATCAAGACGGTGAAGTGGCGGGGCTATCCGACCGTCGCCGACTGGTCGTTCACCCGCACCCAGGACGGCCAGAAGGTACGGGTCCTCAACCGCGGCTTCCGGGCCGATGACGACCACGGCTACGCCATCATGATCACCTGCAAGGCGGACAGCTGGTCGGGCAAGGAGTGCCAGCAGGTCATCGCCACCGCGTTCAAGACCTTCGCGGTGAAGGACTGAGCGACCGCGGGCCGGTGAGAGGCGCGGACGGACGCATCAACGGGCCGGGCGGGCGCACCGTCCGGCCCGGGCACGTATCGTGAGACATCGAAGACCGTACGCATCCGCATTCGACGGCCACACGACCGGAAGTGACCGACGGCGTCCGCGCCGGAGGGCGGCGGAGGCGGGGCGGTACCACTGCACGCGCTGCGGGGAGGCGTCGTGGACGAGTACGCAGGGCGAGTGCTCGCCGAGCGCTACCGCCTGCCCGTGCGCCCCCTCGGCGACGACGACTTCACCGAGTCCCGGGCGTTCGACACGTTCAGCGGGCAGGAGGTGCTGGTCCGTCAGGTCCCGCTGCCGGAGGTCGTGGAGGCCGAGGTCCTCGAAGCGGAGGCGGTGGGCGCGGGACCGGCCGGTTCCGGCGAGTGGAGCGGAGGCGGCCGCTTCGGCGGCCTCCGGGCGCCGGGAGTGGCCGACCGCAGTCCCCGCGACCCCGCCGTACGCCGTGCGCTGCAGGCCGCCACGGCCGTGGCGCAACTGCCCGACCACCCCCGGCTGGAGCAGGTCTTCGACGTCTTCGCGCAGGACGGCAGCCTGTGGATCGTCGGCGAACTTCTCGCCGCCCGCCCGCTGTCCGCGCTGCTCGCCGAGCGGCCGCTGACCCCGCACCGCGCCGCGGAGATCGGCGCCGACCTGCTCACCGCACTGCGGATGCTGCACACGGACGGCCGGCCGCACCGCAACATCACCGCCCGTACGGTCCTGGTCTGCGACGACGGCCGGGCCATCCTGACCGGTCTGGCCGCGGGAGCGGCCCAGGAAGCGCTGTGCGGAGACGATGCGCCCGCCGGGGACGACGCCGACGAGGCCCGGCCCCGCACCGGGCTCGCCGCCGAACGGGCGTGGCAGGCGCGGCTGACCGTAGTCGGCCCGGTCACCGAACGCTGGGCGCCCGAGCAGGCCGGGCCGGTGGGCGAGGACGCGCCGGCCCCGCGCCCGGGCCCGGCCGCCGATCTGTGGGCGGTCGGCGCGCTGCTGTTCCGGAGCGTGCAGGGCCATCCGCCGTTCCCCGAGGACAGCACTGCCGAACTCGCCCGGCTGGTCCGCTCGGGGCCGCCCCTGGACGCGGCGGGGTGCGGACCGCTGCGCCCGGTCGTGGAGGCCCTGCTGCGCCGGGATCCCGCCGAGCGCCCGGACCTCGCCGAGGTGTGCGACGTGCTCCGCGCGCTGATCCGTACGGCACCGGAGCCGGAGGCCGAGCGCCGGCTGGTGACCGTGCCGGCGCTGGAGCAGGGCGGCGCCCCGCGGTGGCTGCCGATCGTGCGGCGGCGGGGCGAACTCGTCCGCAAGGGACGGCACAAGAAGGGCCGGCCGGCCGGGCGGCCACCGCAGCCGGCCCCGGCTGCCGGCGCCCCGGCACCGCCCGCCGCGCGCCCTCCGCACCCGCGCCGGACGCCGCCGGCCGAGGAGCAGGCAGCCCCCCTGGCACCTCCGGCCCGGCTGCCGCGTCCGCCGAAGCAGCCCAAGCCGCTCCGGCAGCCGAAGCCGTCCCGCGCGGCCCGGCCCGCCAAGCCGCCGCGGCAGACCGCCGCCCCGCACCGGGACGGGTACGAGCCGGACCTGCTGGCCTCCGGGCCGCGGGCGGCCGGGCCCCGCCGCGGTGCGCCGCGCAACCTCGGCCGGCTGCTGCTCGGCGCGATCCTGCTGCTCCTCGTCGGTGCGGTCGCCTACGCCATGGCGTTCCTGCCGAAGGCGGGCGAGGACGCCAAGGAGGGGCGGCGCGGCGCGGACCGGACCGCGACCTCCGGTGCCCCACCCGCCACCGGACCGGCCCCCACGCCCTCGGGCGCCAAGGACGGCGGTGCGCCGGACACGGATGGGCCGCAGCCCACCGCGCCCGCGGACGTCGCCCCCGGCTTCGCGCTGCGCAGCGACCCCCGGGGCTTCCAGATCGCGGTCCGCGACGGCTGGCAGCGGCGCGGCGCCAACGCCCAGGGCCAGGTGCGCTATCTCGGCGGCGACTACGAACTGCTGGTCGTGCCCGGCCGGGACGGCACGGCCCGGTACGGCGCGGACCCGATGGCCTACCTCCAGAACAAGGAGCCCGAGCTGGCTCCTTACCGCAGCTCCAGCTGGGCGACCGCGGCCGGGCTGCGGCGGATCGACGTCGGCCGGACGGCGATGGCCGAGGGCACGTTCACCTGGCGCGACCGCAGCGGCCGGGAGGTCTACGTCCGCAACCTCGCCATGATCCACAAGGGCCGCTACCACCTGGTCCTGGTCATCGGTCCGGACGGTTCCGGGCGCCGCGAGGTCGACCGGCTCTACGAACAGGCGACCAGCTCGTACCGGCCGCGGTGAGGCGGGTCCGGCTCGGCTCGGAACGACCAGGAACGACCAGGAACGCCCGGCGCACCGGGTCCGCCCGGCGCACCGGGACCGCCCGGAGGGCTAGGCCCGCCCGGACAGCTCCCGTTCCAGCGGGGTCCGGAAGCGGGGCGTGATCCGGACCGGGCCGACCCAGGCGGCCAGCCGCGCCGCCTCGGCCGCCACCGCCGCGGCCGCCTCGCCGCCGCCGTCCCCGGTCAGCAGCCGCCAGACGATCTCGCCGTCCGGGCGCTGGGCCCAGCCGCCGATGATCCGGCCGTTCCACCACACCGTCGGGCCGATGTTGCCGCTGCGGTCGAAGAGCTGCGGTACGTGGTCCGGGTCGAGGTACCAGTCGCGGGCCTTCCAGCCCATGGCGGTGGGGTCGAGGGCGGGCAACAGGGCGGCCCAGGGCTCCGGTCCGGGGACCGGGTCGAGGTCGTCCGGGAGGGCCAGCCCGGTCGTGCCGTCGTCGAGGGCCACCTCGACGGCGTCGGTGGCGGCCACCGCCCGGCGGGTGTCGGTGAGCGTCCAGCCCGTCCACCACTTCAGGTCCTCGACCGTCGCCGGGCCGTAGGCGGCCAGCCAGCGGCGGGCGAGCGCGGCCCGGGCCTCGGCGGCCGGCGGCGCGGACAGGCCGGCGAACGCGGTGCCGGGCGTCCAGCGGAAGGAACTGCTGGTCCAGCCGCCGCGCGGACGGCCGCGCCGGACCCGGCCCTCGGCGGCCAGCGTCCGCAGCAGCCGGCTGGAGACCGCGACGGTGGCCTCGTACGGTTTGCCGGGCGAGACCACGACGCTCTCGCGCAGCGCGGGCACGTCCGCGGCGAGTTCGGTCGCGGTCGCCGTGCCCCGGGCGGCCAGCGCGGCCAGTGTCTCCTCCTCCACCTCGGCCAGCCGCCGCTGGTCCCAGCCGACGCCCGTGGCCAGCCAGCCGATCAGGCCGGCGCGCTCCTTGGCGGCGATCGCCCGCCCGGTGGAGGAGGAGACGACCGGTGCGAGGCCGGCGCCGACCGCGAAGAGGGTGCGCCGCATGGACAGCAGCCGGACCAGGGTGTGGTCGTCGTAGAGGGCCCGCTCGACCTCGGCCGGGTCCGGCCCGGCCAGCCGGGCGCAGGCCGCCAGGTGCACGGTCGCCGCGTCGCTGGCGTGCAGCGCGACGAGCGCGTCGGCGACCTCCTCGGGGCGGGCGGCGCGGCACGCGGGGGCGAGCAGATGCCGCCGTCCGAGGCGGGCCCGGCGACCGGCGGTGTCGATACGGGGGCGGGAGTGGCTCATGGGGCGACCGTACGGGAGACCGAGGACAGCGGGTGTCCTCCTTGGTGTCCTCCTTGGCGTTCTCCCTTACGCACCTCACGACCTCACGAAACCTCACGAACCCTCACGGGCCCGGGCGGGCCGCCGCCGGGCCCCCGAACCGCTCCCGCAGCTCCTGCTTGCGCACCTTGCGCAGCGTCGCCCCGCGCGGCAGCGCGGCCACCACCTCCAGCTGCTCGGGAAGCTTGTACCGGGCCAGCCCCTGGACGAGGAGGTGCGCGCAGACCGCATCGAGCGTCAACCGCCGTGCACCCGGCGGCTGTTCGACGACCGCGCAGACCCGTTCACCGCGCCGGTCGTCCGGCAGCCCGATGACGGCGGCGTCCGCCACGTCCGGGTGCCGGTAGAGCAGCTCCTCGATCTCCTGGGCGGAGACGTTCTCGCCCTTGCGGATGATGATGTCCTTGAGGCGGCCGGTGACGACGAGGTGCCCGGTGGGCGTGAGGCGGCCGAGGTCACCGGTGGGCAGAAACCCGTCCGCGTCGAACGGATCGGGTTCGCCGAGATAGCCCCGGCACACCGCCGGGCCGCGCAGCCTGATCTCCCCGCTGCCGGGCGTGATCCGGATCTCCATCCCGGCGGGCGGCCGGCCGTCGGTGGTCGCGAGGTGCTCCGGGCTGTCGTACGGGTCGCCCATGGTGACCATCGGGGCCTCGGTCAGCGCGTAGCCGTGGGTGAGCTGACAGCCCAGTTCGGCGACGACCTCGTGGTACAGCGCGGGCGGTTTGGGTGCGCCGCCGCCGGCCAGCAGCCGCAGCGCCGGCAGCAGCCTGCGGCCCGGCGGCAGTCGGCGCTGTTCGGCGAGGAAGAGGGTGTAGAAGGCGGTGGAGCCGCCGGCGAGGGTGACGCCGTGCCGGCGGTAGGCGGCGAGGGAGGCGGGCAGCGCGAAGCGCTCCAGCAGGAGCGCCGGGATGCCGCACTGCAGGAGCATGACGGTGTAGTCGGGGCCCGCGACATGGGCGTACGGGAAGGCCATCGAGCCGATGTCGGACGGGGCCGGCCGCAGCGCCTCGGCCAGGCAGCGGCCGGCCGTGCGCAGGGAGTGGTCGGTGTGCCGGACGCCCTTGGGTCCGGCGGTGGTGCCGGACGTCCAGTAGATCCAGCGGACCTCGTGGGCGTCGGTGGGCGGCGGTGGCAGGAGCGCCGGGTCGCCGTCCGGCAGGCCGCCGCTGGCCTGGTCGTACGCCTCGATGACGGTGGCCGGGCAGTCCGCGCGGTCGTTCCCGGCCGGCCCGGGCACGAGGAAGAAGGCGGCGCCGGTGCGGTGCAGCACCTGCCCCACCTCGTGGGCGCCGTAGCCCGGGACGACCGGGCTCTGCACCGCGCCGAGCCGGGCCAGCGCCAGGCTGACCAGGACCGTTTCGATGCGGGTCGGCAGCTGCCAGACGACCGTGCAGCCGGGCCGTACGCCGCGCGCGTACAGTCCCGCGGCGACCCGTTCGGCCCGCCGCCGCAGCCCCCCGAAGCTGATCCGCCGCTCGCGCCGGGCCGACTCCGCCCCCTGGACGAGAGCGGTGGCGTCCGGACTACGGGCGGCCCGCCGGACCACCAGGTCCCAGAGGGTGCCACCGGCCATGTCCCCTCCCGCGTACACCATCTGACGGATCGTCAGTCCATGGACCGAGGTTAGGGGCGGACACCTTGTCGGTCCAGGGGGCGGGGTCTAGCCTGACTGCTGTATCTGACGGGCCATCAGGAATCCGGCGGCACGAGGTGAGGGGACACGATGGACCTCGCGTACACCGAGGAGGAAGAGGCCTTCCGCGCCGGACTGCGCCGCTGGCTCGCGGGCGTCCTCCCCACCCTGCCCCCGCGCCCCGACCCGCTCGACTGGCCGGGGCGCCGCGCCTACGACACCGCCTGGCAGCGGATGCTCCACGACGCCGGATACGCCAACGTGCACTGGGAGGCCGCCCCCACCCTGCGGCTGATCTTCCTGGAGGAGACCGAACGCGCCGGGGCGCCCTACGTGGGCGCGAACTTCGTCGGGCTGCTGCACGCCGGGCCGACCATCGCGGCCGAGGGCACCGAAGCGCAGAAGCGGCGCTGGCTCCCCCCGGTGCTGCGCGGCGAGGAGATCTGGTGCCAGGGCTTCAGCGAACCGGAGGCGGGCTCGGACCTGGCGTCGCTGCGGACCCGCGCGGTGCGCGACGGGGACGCGTACGTGGTGACCGGCAGCAAGATCTGGACCTCGCACGCCGAGGTCGCCGACTGGTGCGAACTGCTCGTCCGCACCGACCCCGCCGCCCCCCGCCACCGGGGCATCACCTGGCTCGCGATGCCCATGGACGCGCCCGGCATCACCGTCCGGCCGCTGCGCACCCTCGCCGGATCCGCGGAGTTCGCCGAGATGTTCCTCGACGAGGTGCGGGTGCCGGTGGACTGCCGGGTCGGCGCGGAGAACGACGGCTGGCGGGTGACGATGGTGACGCTCTCGTTCGAGCGCGGCACCGCCTTCGTCGGCGAGGTGGTGGCCTGCCGGCGGGTGCTGACGGAGGTGGCCCGCCGGGCCCGGGCGAACGGCCGCTGGGACGACGCCGTGCTGCGCCGCAGACTGGGCCGGCTGAGCGCGGAGTTCGCCGCGCTGTGGCGGCTGATCCAGTGGAACGTCAGTGAGGCGCAACTACGGGGCAGCGTGCCCGGGGCCGGCGGCTCGGTCTTCAAGCTCCGCTACTCGCACGCCCGTCAGGAGCTGTACGACGCGGCGGCCGAGGTGCTGGGGGCCGGTGCGCTGGACGCGGACGAGGAGTGGACCGCGGACCGCCTGTCGTCCCTCTCGTACACCATCGCGGCCGGTACGTCGCAGGTGCAGCAGAACATCATCGCCGAGCGGATCCTCGGCCTGCCGAAGGGGCGGTGACCGGCCCGGTGCGCTTCCAACTCACCGATGACCAGAAGGCGTTGCAGAGGGCGACGCGGGAGCTGCTGGCGGCCCGGTTCGACCGGGACCGGCTGCGGGCGGCGACGCGCGACCCGGCCCCGGACCGGGCGCTGTGGCGGGAGCTGGGTGCGGCCGGGTTCTTCGCGCTGCGGCTGCCGGAGGAGTCCGGCGGCGTGGGGCTGGGGCTGCCGGCGGCGGTCCTGGTCTTCGAGGAGGCCGGGCGGGTGCTGCTGCCGGGGCCGCTGGTGGCCTGCCAGCTGCTCGCCGGGGCGGTGGACGGCGTGGCGGACGGCGAGAAGATCGTCGGGCTGTGCGACGGGGACGGTGCGCCGGTGCTGTGGGAACACCCTGGCGCCTGCGACGAGTTGATCTTGCTGGAAGGTGGTGTCCCGGGCAGTGCGAAGGGAGCCGGGGGCGCACAAGGGCGCGCGGCCGGCGCGTACCGGAGCGTTGCCGGAAAGATCTCCCGCGCCCCCTTCGCCTCCGTCGACCCCCTCACCCCGCTCGCCCGCGTCACCGGCCACCCCCGGACGACTCCGCTCAACGGCACGGACGTGACCCGGCTGCGCCGCGAGGCCGCCCTGCTGACCGCCGCCCAGCAACTGGGCAGTGCGCTCCGTACCGTCGAGATGGCGGTCGGTCATGCCCGCGCCCGCACCCAGTTCGGCGCGCCCATCGGCTCCTTCCAGGCGGTCAAGCATCTGTGCGCACAGATGCTCGTACGGGCAGAAATCGCCAGAAGTGCCGTATATGCCGCATCAGTAACGGATCGCGCCCTCGATGTGGCGGGCGCCAAACTGCTCGCCGACGAGGCCGCGGTGCGCAACGCCCGCGACTGCCTGCAGATTCACGGCGGTACCGGCTTCACCTGGGAAGCCGACGTCCATCTGCACCTCAAGCGGGCCTGGTTGCGGGCCGCGTCCTGGGGTGCCGCGGCCGAGGCGGAAGAACTGCTGGCGGCGGACCTGGTCGGCTGACGGCCGGCGGGCCCGGAAGGCGGGGGAACGAGGGATGAGGGCCGATGTCAGACTCTGGCAACCCGTGTGCGAAACGTCGGACTCACCACACAGAAGCGGTCACGGAGGGTCGATATCGGGTTGTGTCCTAGGTGTGACTCGTCACAGGCGGGAGTCGGCGGCCTGCTCGGGTACGCTCCGTTGGGTGCGAGTGGTTCTGTGGCGCAACGAACCCGGTGCCGTCGGACTGACGGTGCCGGCGTACGGACTGCGCGCCGCCCGCCTTGGCCGAGCGCCGGCCAACCCCCCTTGTTCGACTCCCCGCAAAGTGCGTCGCACAGTATGCAGGACGCATACTCCCTTGCGCTGGAATATGCCCGAAGCGCTTGTTGGGGTGACTGAACGTCAACCATGCTGTGCGTCGCTGGGGTCACGCACTGTGACTCCATGGAGGCGCGAGGCGATGTTTCCGCCGGTTCGGATGGTGTGAGCGGTGCAGGTGCTTCAGGTGCAGTTGGACGTACGGCCCGACCCTGCGGAGGTGGGGCGGGCCCGGCGGTGGGCCCGGTCGCGGCTCCTGGGTTCCGGTATAGGGGCGGACGAACCGCTTGCGGAGACACTGATCCTGCTGATCTCCGAACTCGTCACCAACGCCGTGGTTCACACCGGCGCCGCGGCCTCGCTGCGGATGTGCTTCTCCGGGTCCGGCGCCGTGGTGGGAACCGTCCGGGTGGAGGTGACGGACACCAGCGCCCGTCCGCCGCGCCAGCGGCACGCCGACGGGGACGACACCAACGGGCGCGGCCTGGAACTGGTCGACGGCCTCGCCGACCGCTGGGGCTGGCAGCCGGAAGGCGCCGGCAAGCGGATCTGGTGCGAGGTGGACCGCAGCCGGCCGCTGCTGATGGCGGCCGGGTCCGATCTGGGGGCCTACGAAGCCCAGTGCGCCGTACCGCGCCGGGGATGAACCGTGCGGTGCGCAGTGCACCACCAAGCCGGGGCGCGGTGTTGACGTAACGTGCCCGATTGATCACGCTGGGACGAGCGATGCGCCGTGAGGGGACGCCGAGGGCGGCACGCGGCCGGGTCTGCGCACCCGGTTCCGGCCTCGACGAGTGCGGATCGCGGCCCGGTGGGGGCCGGGGGTGGCGGTCCGCGGTGCCGTGCTCGGGGCGCGCATGCGCGTACCGCCACCCGGCCGGCCCGTCGCGGTGGCGCCGGAGCGGTCAGAGGATCGCCACCGGCGCGACGGGGGCGCCCGCGCCGCCGACGAACGGTTCGGCCATCGCGGACAGGAAGAAGGCGTAGCGGCCCGCCTCCGCGCAGGCCGCCGACAACTCCTCCAGGTTCCAGTTCTGCCCCTGCAGCATGCCCATCTCCACGAGGTGGAGCGCATGCACCGGCATCCACAGGCCCTCGATCTCCGGCGGGAAGATCTCGAACGTCAGGGTGTCGTTGGCGACCGCCGCGACGTCGCGGGCCCGGAACCACTCCGGGGTGCGCACCGACAGGCCCGGTGACGGGAAGGCGTAGCCCTGCCGGTCGCCGGCGAGATAGTGCTGCAGCTGCCCGGTCCGTACGAGGACGACGTCCCCGGCCCGGACCCTCGTCCCGGCCAGCTCCTCGGCGGCGTCCAGGTCCTCCGGGGTGACCGCGTGCCCACCGGGTAGTCGCTCGGTGCCGTGCGCCCGGGCCACGTCCAGCAGCACACCCCGGGAAGTGATCGGGGTGGCCTTCTCGATGCCGAGGACGGCGGCGCCGTCGTGGGCGGTGACGGAAGCGGCGGGGCGGTCGTTGTAGAGCCGCCCCGAGTGCGAGACGTGGGTGAGGCCGTCCCAGTGGGTGGCGGCCTGGAGGCCCATGGTGACCGCGTCGTCGGAGGTGGCGACCGTACCCGGCCCGAAGATCTCCTGATTGACGGCGGTCATGGTGTGCAGCGGATTGACCCGGCCCGGGATCATCCCGGTCTGCACCCCGTCCTGCCGCAGCGGCAGCGCGAGCGGGACGCGGCGTCCGCTGCGGATGCAGCCGGCGGCCTCCCGTACCACCTGCTCGGTGATCAGGTTGAGCGTGCCGATCTCGTCGTCCGCGCCCCAGCGCCCCCAGTTGTTGACGCGTCGGGCGATCTCGTGGAACTCCTGCGGCAGCGGCATGGGGCCTCCGGGGTCTTGTGTTCGGCTCGCGCCTGCCCAAAAATCTAACGGTCCGTCAGAAACTGCGGGAAGGGGCGCGGCATGGGGAACTTCTTGGCCGGCAAGGTGGTCGCCGTCACCGGGGCCGGGCGCGGCATCGGGCGGGCGGTGGCACTGGCCTGCGCACAAGAGGGCGCCAGAGTGGTGGTCAACGACTACGGGGTCGCCATCGACGGCGACGGACCGAGCAGCGAGATCGCCGAGGCGGTGGTGAAGGAGATCGAGGCGGCCGGCGGCACCGCGACCGCGGTCGCCGACGACGTGTCCACGATGGCGGGCGGCCAGCGGATCGTCGACACCGCCCTGGCGCAGTACGGCCGGATCGACGGCGTCGTCTGCGTGGCCGGCATCCTGCGGGAACGGATGCTCTTCAACATGTCCGAGGAGGAGTGGGACCCGGTGGTCGCCACCCACCTCAAGGGCACCTTCACGGTCTTCCGCGCCGCGGCCGCGGTGATGCGCCGCCAGGGCTCCGGCACGCTGGTGGGCTTCACCAGCGGCAACCACCAGGGCTCGGTCTCCCAGGCCAACTACTCCGCCGCGAAGGGCGGCGTCATCTCGCTCGTCCGGAGCGCGGCCCTGGGCCTGCACAAATACGGCGTGACGGCCAACGCGGTCGCCCCCGTGGCCCGTACCCGGATGTCGGCGAACGTCCCCATGGAACTGACGGAGATCGGCGAACCGGAGGACGTGGCGGCCTTCGTCGTCTACCTCCTGAGCGAGCACGCCCGCGAGGTGACCGGCCAGGTCTACACGGTGGCCGGCCCCAAGATCGCCGTCTGGGCCCAACCGGCGGAGCTGCGCTCCGTACATGCGGATGAGGGCGGCTGGACGCCGGAACGGGTGGCGGAACGTGTGCCGAGCGCGGTGGGCGTCGACCCGATGCCGATGCTGGCGCAGGTCTCCGCGATGGCGGCGGCGGCGCGGCGCGCGAAGCGTTGATTTCCGGTGGCTTCCCGCGTAGCCGGCTGCGGCGCCGCGAAGCGCGCAACGGCGAGAGCCCCGCGACGGGTCGGCCAGGTACGTACGCGGCGCCGCGAAGCGCGCGACGGCGAGCAACACCCGCGGCGGAAAAGCCACGTACGTGGGGGCACCGCACAGCGCAGCGGACGGGTGGGAGGGAGAAGTGATGCGTGGGGTCATATTCGACGGGGAGCAGGCCCGGGTCGTGGACGATCTGGTCGTGCGGGATCCGGGGCCGGGTGAGGTGCTGGTCGGGATCCGGGCGGCGGGGCTGTGCCACAGCGATCTGTCCGTGATCGACGGCACGATTCCGTTTCCGGTGCCGGTGGTGCTGGGGCACGAGGGCGCGGGCGTGGTGGAGGCGGTGGGCGCGGGCGTCGGCCATGTGGCGCCCGGCGACCACGTGGCGCTGTCGACGCTGGCCAACTGCGGGGTGTGCGCGGAGTGCGACCGGGGGCGGCCGACGATGTGCCGCAAGGCGATCGGGATGCCCGGCAGGCCGTTCCGGCGGGGTGAAGCGGAGCTGTTCCAGTTCGCGTCGAACTCGTCGTTCGCGGAGCGTACGGTCGTCAAGGCGGTGCAGGCGGTGAAGGTCGACCGGGACATTCCGCTGCCGTCGGCCGCGCTGATCGGATGCGGGGTGCTGACCGGGGTCGGCGCGGTGCTCAACCGCGCGAAGGTCGACCGCGGGGACTCGGTCGTGGTGATCGGGGCGGGCGGGATCGGGCTCAACGTGCTCCAGGGGGCGCGGCTCGCGGGCGCGTCGGTGATCGTCGCGGTGGACGCCAATCCGGCGAAGGAGGCCGTGGCGCGGCAGTTCGGGGCCACGCACTTCGTCGACGCGTCCGCGGTGGCGGACGCCGGCAAGGCGGTGAAGGAGGTCCTGCCGGCCGGCGCCGACCACGCCTTCGAGTGCGTGGGAAGTACGCGGCTGATCCGGCAGGCGATCGACCTCCTGGACCGGCACGGCCAGGCGGTCCTGCTGGGGGTTCCGCCGGCCGGCGCGGAGGCGTCGTTCCCGGTGTCGGCGATGTACCTGGACAAGTCGATCCTCGGCTGCCGCTACGGGTCGTCCCGACCGCAGCGGGACATCGCGCTGTACGCCCGGCTGTACCGCGAAGGGCGGCTGCTGCTGGACGAGTTGGTGACCCGGACGTACCCGGTGGAGGACTTCGCGGAGGCGGCGGACGACGCGCATCACGGGCGGGTGGCGCGGGCGGTGCTGACGTTCGGGTAGTCGAAGTCGCCGGGTTCGCCGGGGTGGTGGCCCCGCGTGGCCCGATCCTGATGAACCCTGGCCCTCCGGCCACTCGTTCCGTACAGGGGCGGGGACGAAGCTGCTGGGGTGCCCCAGACGCCACAGACCCCCGAACTCCGCCCGCCCGCGGCGGACGACCGCATGCCCGCACCTGTCGCCGCCGAGGCCCGGCCGAGGCGGCGCCCGCACCGCGCCTGGTCGGTGGCCGCCGTCACCTTCCTCACGATCATCGGCGCGGCCGGCTTCGCGTCCCTCCCCGGCCTGCTCATCGATCCGCTGCACGCCGAATTCCACTGGTCGCGCGGCACCATCGGTTTCGCGGTGTCGGTCAACCTCGGGCTGTACGGGCTGACCGCGCCGTTCGCCGCCGCCCTGATGGACCGGTTCGGGATCCGGCGAGTGGTCGCGGTCGCCCTGACGGTCATCGCGGTCGGCGCCGGACTGACCGTCTTCATGACGGCCGCCTGGCAACTGGTGCTCCTCTGGGGCGTGCTGGTGGGGCTGGGCAGCGGGTCGATGGCGCTGGCCTTCGCGGCCACGGTCACCGGCCGCTGGTTCACCGCCCGGCGCGGGCTGGTCACCGGCATCCTCACCGCGGCCGGCGCCTCCGGCCAGCTGGTCTTCCTGCCCGTGCTGTCCTGGATCGTCGACCGGCACGACTGGCGGCCGGCCGCGGTGACCGTCGCCCTGGCCGCGCTCGCCGTGGTCCCGCTGGTCTGGCTGCTGTTGCGCGACCACCCGGCGGACGTGGGCCTGGCGCCCTACGGGGCGGACGCGTTCGTACCGAAACCGCCGCCGCAGCGGGGCGCTGCCCGGCGCGCGCTGCGGGCGCTGCTCTCGGCGGCGCGCACGGGGCCGTTCTGGCTGCTGGCCGGCACCTTCGCGATCTGCGGGGCCACGACCAACGGCCTGGTCAAGACGCACTTCGTGCCCGCGGCGCACGACCACGGCATGCCGATGACGGCGGCCGCCTCACTGCTCGCGGTGATCGGCGTCTTCGACATCGCCGGAACGATCGCCTCCGGCTGGTTCACCGACCGGTTCGACACCCGCCGGCTGCTGGCCGTCTACTACGGTCTGCGCGGTCTGTCCCTGATGTTCCTGCCGCTGCTGCTCGCCGACACCGTCCACCCGCCGATGGTCTTCTTCATCGTCTTCTACGGCCTGGACTGGGTGGCCACGGTCCCGCCGACCATCGCGCTGTGCCGTGAGCACTACGGCGAGGACGGCGCGATCGTCTTCGGCTGGGTCCTGGCCGCCCACCAGGTGGGCGCCGCCCTGATCGCCTTCCTGGGCGGCCTGGCCCGCGACGTCTTCGGCACGTACAACCCGGTCTGGTACACCTCGGGCGCGCTGTGCGCACTGGCGGCCCTGATGGCCCTGGTCATCCGGGAGCGCCGGACGGGGCGGCCCAGGGACAGCCGGCCGCCGCGTGAGCTGCCCCCGGTGGCGGGGCGTACCGCCGTACGGTGCATGATCCCCGTGATACGAGCAACGGGGAGACGGGGATGACAGCGGAATCCGGGGGCAGGGCGGCCGCCGGGCGGCTCCGCGACGTCTGGAGCGGGCGGGCCGTTCTGGTGTCGATGGCGGCGCTGCTGGCCGAGGCGATGTGCGCGACGGTCGGCGTCGTGGGTGGCGGGGAGGGATGACGTGGTGGTGCATAGCGGCTGCCGCTCCCTTTTCGGCAGCCGCTGCAACGCTCGCCTACGGGGCTTGCGGTGCGCTCCTCACCGGCTCCGTGGGGCCGCCCCTGGCCTACCTGATGTGCTGGCCGGCGCTCACGGCGGCCGCCGTACCGGCCGCCCTGTCGGCCGCGGTCGCCGCCCGCGGCACGGGGAAGCGGCGCACCGTGCGGCTGACCGTCACGGTCGCGGGCGGCGGCTTCCTGCTCGCCCTCGCGGTGGGCGTCCTCGGGGTGAGCGCCTTCGCCACCGGGGTGTTGCCGGCGTACGAGCCGCCGAAGCCGGACCTGGCCGGGCTCGTCGGGGTCTGGCGGGACGACAGCGGCGGCACTCTGGAGCTGCACGCCGACGGCACGGCGTCGGTGCGCGGTCTGAAGGACGAGGACGACAGCTGCAGCGGCGTCGGCAGATGGGAGCTGGACCGCTTCGTGTCGGACGGGGAGTCGCGGGTCGAGGTGACCGGCGGCTGCGGCGAGGAGTGGTATGTGGGCGGTACCGAGAAGCACCCCACCCTCTACTCCTTCCTGGGCGACCCGGACGACTGGCACCGGCATGTACTGACCCGGCGGGGAGGCGGACAGTGAGCGGCGGTGCGGTTCCTGGGCTGCGGTGTGGTCGCTGGGCTGCGGTCGGTCTCTGGGCTGCGGTCGGTCCCTGAGCGGCGGTGCGGTCCAGTGGCATGCCGCATCGATCGGACCGACCGGACCGACCGCTCGGACCGTACGGACCGCTCGGACCGTACGGACCGCTCCGACCGCTCCGACCGCTCCGACCGGACTGACCGCTCCGGTCGGGGCTGCTGCCCCGGCCGGGCTCAGGGGGTGAAGTGGCCGAAGGAGCCCCGGTGGAACAGGAGGGGGCCGGCTTCGGCGGCCGCCGGATCCGTGCCCAGGGCCTCGACGCGGCCGACGACGATGAGGTGGTCGCCTCCGGTGTGCACGGCCTGGATCGTGCAGTCGATCCAGGCGGGGACATCGGCCAGCCGCGGTGAGCCGGTCACCGGCGCGGGCCTGTAGGAGACACCGGCGAACTTGTCGCCACCACTGACCGCGAACCCCCGGCACAGCTCGCCCTGTTCCGCGCCAAGGACGTTGACGCAGAACACCCCGGCACGCGCGATGCGCGGCCAGGTCGTCGACGTACGCGCCACCATGAACGTCACCAGCGGCGGGTCGAGGGAGAGGGACGCGAAGGACTGGCAGGCGAAGCCGGCCGGGCCTGACCCGCCGGGTGCCGTGATGACGGTGACGCCGCTGGCGAAGTGGCCCAGGACGGAACGGAAGGCGGCCGGATCGAGCGGGGCGCGCTCGCCCTCGCGTACGGCGCGCAGGGCAGGCCGCGGGAGTGGTGCGGCAGGAGTGGCGGGTGCGGCGGCCGTGGTCGGTGCGCCGACCGAGCGGAGGTACCGCACGGCCGTGGCTGCCATCCCTGCGTGCCCCATCATCGCTTCGGCCTCCTCAGTGGGCGTGCGTCCCGGCTTCGCCCCCCATCATTGAATCTGATGCCCCGTCAGATAGGAAGACGTGTGGGCCGGCGACCACCCGCACGTGTGGTTTCGTGGCGTACACGATGATCTTCGGCGGATTGGCGGCGGATTGGGAGGAGATTGGCGGAGGGGTTCCTGATTGTGTGCCGCCCGCGCGGGTAGCGTCCACGTCGGCCGCGTCCGTAGCCGAGCACGGGGGAGAGTTCCGGTACATGGCCGATGCAACACCGTCACCACCGTCGCCACCGTCATCAACGTCGTCCGCCGCGTCGCCCACCTTCGACGAGGTTTTCTGCGGCCTGCTGCCCCGCCTCTACCGCAGGGCGGTGATGCTGGCCGGTTCGAGACAGTCCGCGGAGGATGTGGTGCACGAGGCATACCTCAAGCTCGCCGCCCGTCCGCAGCGCTTCCTCGCCCATCCTGAGCCGTACGCCTACGCCTTCACCGCCGTGCTCAACGTCGCACGCGACGCCTACCGCAGGGACCGCCGTCAGGTCCTCGTGGACGGCATGGAGGGCGTCGAGGAGGCCGGTGCGGGCCGGGGCGCGGGAGCCGGGCCCGGTGCCGAACCAGGGGGCTGGGACGGCGGGGTGGAACGGCGGCAGGCCGAGATCGAGGCGGTCCGCCTGCTGGGGAGGCTCTCGCACCGGCAGGCCGGCATCGTCATCCTCGTCGACCTCGACGGCTACACCCTCGACCAGGCCGCCAAGATCATGAAGGTGCATCGGGGTACGGCCGCCCGCCATCGGGCCCGCGCCCTGGACAGGCTGCGCGCGTACCTCGTTGAATCGGAGCACGGGCAGGCCGGGAGGTGAGCGGCACGGTGGGCGTGGGGCCACGCTACGACGGCGATGTCGGCGATGTCGGCGATGTCGGCGGTACCGGCGGTACCGGTGGTGCGGGCGGTACCGGTGGTGCGGGCGGCGGCCGGCCGTTCGGCGGCGGGGGCCGGGGCGATCAATCCGGCGACGACGCCGAGGCCCTGCTGCGCGCCCGGCTGCGGCTTGCCGACGAGCAGATCGAGACACCACCCGGCCTGTGGGAACGCATCCGGCAGACGGACAACGAGCAGGCGCCCGAGGCCCGTTCGCCTCGTAGGTGGCCGCATTTCTCCGCGCCGCCCCGGAGGCGGCCGTACGCGATCGTCTGCGCGGTGGCGGCGGCGGTGGCCGCGGTGGCGCTGGGGGTGTGGTGGCTGGTGCGGCCCGGCCCCGTCACGCTGCAACCCGCGGGGCCGCCCCCGACGGTGAAGATCACGGTCTACAACAGCGAACGCGCCTGCCGTACGGGCCGCTCCCTGGAGTGCGCGCTGCGGCTCGCCAAGGACCCGTACGCCGCGTACGCCGCGCGCGACAACTCCGCGGGCCGGGTCTGGCACGGCGACGCGCTGGCCGCGCGCTGCGTCGTGACCGACGGACGGATGGTCCGTGACGAGGCGGGCATCACCTCCACCCGCTGGTACCTGGTGACGAACGCGCAGGGGACGCGCGGATGGCTCCCGGGGGTGCGGACGCGGAACACCCATGAGGTGCCGGTGTGCCCCGATGACGTGAAGTGACGGAGTGACGGAGTAATGGAGTAATGGAGTAATGGAGTAACGGAGAGGGGCGAGGGTTCGGGGGCCGGTCGGCGGTGCCGGTCGGCGGGGCCGGTCGGCGGGCCGGGGGCGTCAGCGACCCCGGTACGTCGGGCTGCGGCGCTCTACGAAGGCAGCGACCCCTTCCTGGGCGTCCGCCGTCGACATGGTGAGCTCCTGGGCGGTGGCCTCGGCGGCGAAGGCCGCGGCCCGGTCGGTCTCGAACGACGCGTTGACCAGCTGCTTGGTCAGTGCCAGTGCGCGGGTCGGGCCGGCCGCCAGCCGCTCCGCCCACTCCCGGGCGGTCTTCGCCAATTCACCGTCGGGGACGACCCGGTTGACCAGCCCCAGCCGCTCGGCCTCCGCGGCCGGCACCGCGTCGCCGAAGAACATCAGCTCCTTCGCCCGCTGTGGGCCGATCAGCCGGGGCAGGAGGTAGGCGCCGCCACCGTCCGGTACGAGGCCGCGGCGGGCGAACACCTCGATGAAACGGGCCGATTCGGCGGCCAGTATGAGATCGCAGGCGAACGCGAGATGGGCGCCGAGCCCGGCCGCGGTGCCGTTGACCGCGGCGATGACCGGCTTCTCGCAGTCCAGCACCGCGGCGATGAACCGCTGGGCACCGCGCCGGATCATCCGCGCCACGTCGCCTGAAGTCCGTTCGGACCCGGCTCGTTCACCGGCCGCTCGTTCACCACCGGCTCGTACACCGGCGACCCGTTCACCACCGGCCCGTTCGCCGGAGCCCGTGCCGCCGCGCAGGTCGGCGCCGGCGCAGAAGCCCTTGCCGGTCGCGGTGATGACCACGGCCCGTACGTCCGGGTCGGCCGACGCGTCCGCGAGCAGCCCGATGATGCGTTCGCGCTGGTCCCAGGTGACGGCGTTCAGCGCGTCGGGGCGGTTGAGGGTGATCCACGAGACGCCGTTGTCAGTGGCGTGCAGTACCAATGAATCAAGCGCGTCGACGACGGGTTCTGCGGAGGCGGCCGGATCGGCGGGATCGGCGGGATCGGCGGAAACGGCGGGATCGGCGGAACGGTCGGACGAGGACGGCGGGGGGAACGGGGAAGGCTCGGAGGTTGTCATGGGGGAACGGCTCCAGAGGGTGCGGTCGGGGCTGTGGCTGTGGCTGTGGCTGTGGCGGGGACTACGGCGCGGTGCGCGGCGCGGATTACGGCGGTGGTTGCGGGCGTGGGGCCGGCTGCCGGGGGTGCGGTCGGGGTCAGTGGCAGACGGCGAGCGCGTCGAGGGCCACCGCGCCCTGCCCGCGCTCCAGGACCACCAGCGGATTGATGTCCAGCTCGGCGAGGGCGCCGTCCAGTTCCAGGGCCATCCGCTGGACCCGGAGGACGACCTCGACCAGCGCATCGACGTCCGCGGGCGGACCCCCGCGCACACCGTCCAGGAGGGCGCGGCCGCGGAGTTCGGCGAGCATCGCGCGCGCCTGGTCCTCCCCGAAGGGCGGCACGCCCACCGCGACGTCCCGCAGCACCTCGACGAGCACCCCGCCCAGCCCCACGGTCACGGTCGGCCCGAAGAGACGGTCGGGGGTGACCCCGACGACCATCTCGACGCCCCGCTCGATCATCTGGCAGACGAGCACGCCGTCCAGCGGGACGTCCTCGTAGCGGGCGATGTCGGTGAGTTCGCGGTAGGCGTCCCTGACCTGGCTGGCCGAGGTCAGCCCGACCTTGACCAGCCCGAGCTCCGTCTTGTGCGCCAGTTGGGCTCCGGAGGCCTTCATGACCACGGGATAGCCGACCAGGCTCGCCGCCCGCACGGCCGCCGCCGCGCTGGTCACCAGCTGTTCGCGGGGTACGCGGATGCCGTAGGCGCGCAGCAGTTGCTTCGCCGCGTGCTCGCTGAGCTGCTGGCCCGGGCGGAGCAGGGCCTGCGCCTTGCGCGCGGAGGGGGACGGTACGCGCGGGGCGTCGTCGAAGGGCGAGCGGTAGTCGGCCGTGAAGCGGTGGTGGTCGAGATAGGCGCGTACGGCGGTGATGCAGTTGCCGAAGGTCCGGAAGGTCGCCACGCGCGAGGAGCCGAGCAGCGTGCGGCGGTACGCGTCCTCCGTGCCGACCGGCGAGCCCCACACCACGCACACCAGCTTGTCGGTCTGCTCCGCCGCGTCCACCAGGTCCTGGGCGAGCTTGTCGCTCATCGGCGGGAAGGGGCCGGTGATCGGGCAGATCAGCACGCCGACGGCCGGGTCGGCGAGGATCGCGTCGATGATCTTGCGGCCGCGCCAGTCGCCGACGGGGTGCCCGCCGTTGTCGATCGGGTTGGCGACGGAGAGGTAGTCCGGTATCCATTGGTGCAGTTCGGCCTGCTTGGCGGCATCCAGGGTGGGCAGCCGCAGGCCGGCGGCGCTCGCCAGGTCGGCGAAGTGGGCGCCGGTGCCGCCCGAGATCGAATAGACCGCGATGCCCTCGGCGGTGGGCTTCCTGGCGCGGGCCAGCAGCGCCGCGGTGTCCTGCAGCTCGTCGAGCCCGTCCACCCGGATCACCCCGAACTGGCGCATCGCGGCGTCCACGACCTCGTCCGCGCCGGTGAGCTTGCCGGTGTGCGAGGCGGCCGTCCGGGCGCCGGTCTCGGTGCGGCCGACCTTGACGGCGACGACGGGCACCCGGTGACGGGCCGCGCGGTCGGCCGCCAGCAGAAAGCTGCGGCCGTCCTTGAGCCCTTCCACATACGCCGCGATGGCCCCGACCTCGGGGCGGGTGGCGAAGTAGGAGAGGAAGTCGGCGGTTTCCAGATCGGCCTCGTTGCCGGTGGGGGCCCAGTGGGAAAGGCGGATGCCCAGTTCCTGGAGGGTGAAGACGGGCCGGCCCTGGTGGCCTGACTGTGTGATCAGGGCGATGGCCGGGCCGTCGAGATCGTCACGGAACTTCTCGAAGGCGTTGAGATTGGTGTTGGGACCGAGCAGCCGGAGCCCGGAGCGTGCCACGGCCTCGGCCAGCCGCGCCTGGGCGGCCGCGCCCTCCTCCCCGGTCTCGGCGAAGCCGGAGGCGAACGCCACCGCGAACTTCACCTTGGCAGCGGCAAGTTGTTCGATGACCGGAAGGGGGTCGCTGACGAGCAGTACGGCGAGGTCGACGGTCTCGGGGAGATCGGCGACGGTGGCGTGGCAGGGCAGCCCGAAGACCCGGGTGCGTCCGGGGTTCACGGGGTGCAGCCGGGCGCCGACCCGCTCGGCCCAGGCGATCAGCTGGCGGGTGATGCCGGTGTTGGGGCGGCCCTCGCTGTCCGAGGCGCCGATCACCGCCACCGACTCGGGCCGGAAGAACCGGTCGAGGTCGGGCACCGGGGCGTACAGCGGGCGGCCGCTGACGTCCCGGGCGACCGCCCCGCCGGGTTCCCGGCCGCCCTGGTCGTTCCGGCCGCCCTGGCCGCCCTGGCCGCCTTGGCCGCTCGGTCCGCCGCTGTCGCGGTGCGCGTCGGTCATACCGTGGACGGTGTGTGGTGGTTGCTCCCCACAGGCCACGACGCGGGCCGGCCGGGAGTGAGTGGTGAGGGTGCCGTGAGTCGATCCAAGCATCGCAGTCGCCCGCTCCTGTGTGACGGCTCTCATTGGCTGCTGCACCAGCGTCGGGTGCCTGGCGGCAGTCAGCTGACGCATAGTCAGATTACTGAACTGACGCCTTGTCAGGAATGGGGCGACTGTGAGAAGTGGGCGGGTGGGTGGCCGCCGAGGACTGGTGCCGGGCCCCCTTGTGCCGGCTGCGGCTGTCGTGCTGAGCTGAACTGACGTACCGTCAGTAAGCAGGCCGAGTAAGCGATGAGCGGGTCGGGAGAAGGCCCGCCGGGCGGAGCTGGTGGGGGTGGTCCGGTGACCGAGGGGACGGTGCGGGGTGCGGCGAGGAGTGTCGCACGGTCGGATCTGCCGGAGGTGGATGCCTTTACGCGGCCGTACTGGGACGCGGCGGCCGAGGGGCGGTTGCTGCTGCGCCGTTGCCGGGCCGAGGGGTGCGGGCGGGCGCACCACTACCCGCGCGAGTTCTGCCCGTACTGCTGGAGCGAGGACGTGGGCTGGGAACAGGCCGCCGGCCGCGGCACGCTCTACACCTGGTCCGTCGTGCACCGCAACGACCTCCCGCCGTTCGGGGGCCGGGTCCCGTACGTCGCGGCGGTGGTCGACCTCGTCGAGGGGCCCCGGATGATGACCGAGATCGTCGGCTGCCCGGAGGGAGACCTGCGGATCGGAATGCCGCTGGTCGTGGACTTCCGCCGGGAGGGCGACGCCGGGCCGGCCGACGGCGGGTCGGGCGATGCCAGGCCGGGCGATGCCAGGCCGGGCGATGCCGGGTCGGGCGATGACGGCCTGGGCCCTTCCGGGCCGGGCGGCGCAGGGCCGGGCGATGGCCCCTCGGGTGGTGCCAGGCCGGGCGACGATCCCTCGGGTGGTGCAGGGGCGGGCCGTGCCGGGTTCGCCGTTCCCGTGTTCCGGCCTGCTGGAAATTCGGTGGCGGGGTGAGACGGTCGTTCGCCATGCTGGGGTGGTGCTGATCCGTGAGGCGAACGCGGCCGACTGGCCCGCCATCTGGCCGTTCTTCCACACCATCGTCGCCGCCGGCGACACGTACAGCTATCCGCGCGACCTCGACGAGGTGACCGGGCGCGAGATGTGGCTGCCGGCGCCGCCCGGCCGCACGGTCGTCGCCGTGGACGACGCCGGGACGGTGCTCGGCACCGCGAAGATGAACCCCAACCACATGGGCGGCGCCTCGCACATCGCCAGTGCCAGCTTCATGGTCGACCCGCAGTACGCCGGCCGAGGTGTCGGGCGGGCCCTGGGCGAACACGTCCTGGCCTGGGCCCGCGCCGAGGGCTACCGCGCCATGCAGTTCAACGCCGTGGTGGAGACCAACACCCGGGCCGTCGCCCTCTGGCAGTCCCTGGGCTTCAAGATCATGACGACGCTGCCGGAGGGCTTCCTCCACCCCACCAAGGGGTACGTGGGGCTGCACATCATGTACCAGCAGTTCTAGCCGGCCGTACCAGCAGTTCCAACAGGCCGATACCAGAGCAGTTCCAGCCGGCGGACGCCGCGCGGTGGCGCGGCATACGGCTACGGCCAGAGCAACTCCCGCTCCCAACCCCCGGTTCCCCGGCCCCCGCTTCCTCCACGGCCTCCGCTTCCCCCGTGGCCTTCGCCTCGCCGGTAATTGAGGCGTACGTGGCGGCGCCGGGCGTCTCCCTGGAAGAACTCGACCTCGTCGGGTTCCAGTACGTACAGCGTCCAGCTGGGCACCGGAGCCGTCGGCTCGCGCCGGGCGCGCTCCCATGCGGCCTCGGAGGCGCGCGCCAGTTCCTCGACCGAACCCAGCACCTCGCTCTGCCGGCCGACCAGCGCCGCGGCCAGCGCCCCCGTCGAACGGCGGTGCAGGTCGGCCGCGCTCTCCTCCGGGCCCGCCTCGGTGACCGCTCCGCCGACCCGTACCTGGCGGCCCACCGCAGGCCAGTAGAAATCGAGTGCCGCCCGGGGCCGCGCGGCCAGTTCGCGGCCCTTGCGGCTGCCGCGGTGCGAGCCGAAGTGCCAGCCCCGCTCATCGGCGTCGTGCAGCATCACGGTCCGTACGGAGGGATTGCCGGTGGCGTCCGCCGTGGCCAGTGCCATGGTGTGCGGCTCCGGCTGGCCGGCCTCGGCGGCCTCCCGCAGCCACTGCCGGAACAGCGGCAGCGGTTCGGCCGGCGCCGCGTCCGGATCGAACGACGGCAGCTCGACATCCCAGACCCGCAGTCCGCGCAGCAGCTGCCGGAACGCGCGGCCCGCGGCGTCCGCGGCATTGGCTGCGTCCGCGCCGTCGGCGGCGCCGGACGCCGCGGCGCCGCTGGAGGTGTCATCGTGCGGGGAACCGGCCGGGTGCTCGCTCATGCCGGGCAGCGTACTCAGGCGACGGCGTACTCAAGCAGCGGCGTACGGGGCCCCGGCGCCCGATCCGCGCACCGCCGAGCCGACCGATCCAGCCGCTGCCGCTGCGGACCCGGCCGCTGCCGCTGCGGACCCGGCCGCCGCCCCGGCCGACTCCTCCGCCACCGCCGCCGCCACCGACCCGGCCGACTCCGCCGCCGGAGCGTCATAGTCCTTGAGCGTGATCGCCCGCGCGCCCCGCTGGACGTCCTCGGCGATCTTCTTCGCGACGGCGTCCTTCCACGGCATGTGCGGCAGCATCCGCAGCATCAGATGCCGGAGCCGGATGCCCCACCGGCTGCCCACGGTCATCTCCCGCGCGAACTTGCGCGCCAGCTCATGGTTGACCGCGACATAGCCGCGCATCTCCTCCTCGTAACGGGCGAACGCCACCTCCGGCGCGCCGCCCGCCGCCGCGAGCTCGCCGGCCAGGACGTACGCACCGACCAGCGCCATCCCCGTGCCCTGCCCCGACGCCGGTGAGGCGCAGTGTGCGGCGTCGCCGAGCAGCACCACCCGCCCGCGGGACCAGCGGTCCATCTCGATCAGGTGGAGCCCGTCGAAGTAGAGGTCCGGCGCCGAGCGGGCCGCTTCCAGCATCCGCGGGGTCCGCCAGCCGGTGCCGGCGAAGGCGGTTTCCAGCAGGGCCAGTTGCTGGGCCCGGTCCCGGTGGTCGTAGCTGAGCCGGGGCGAGCGGAAGGTGAGCAGGCCCTTGGCCGCCGGGTCTCCGGCCGAGCTGTACGCACAGACCAGCCGGCCGGGCTCCGCGTAGTACAACTCCTCGCGGTCCAGACCGATTTCGTTCGGCATGGAGAACGCCGAGAGGTAGGCGCCGAGGTGGCGCAGGAACTGCTCCTCGGGGCCGAAGACCAGCCGTCGGACGTTCGAGTGCAGTCCGTCGGCGCCGACGACGAGGTCGAAGCGGCGGGGCGCGCCCCGCTCGAAGGTCACCTCGACCCCGCCACCGTCGGCGGCCGGGGTGGTCGAGCCGATCGGGGTGGTCGGGTCGGTCGGGGTGGTCGAGTTGATCGAGGTGGTCGAGTCGATCGGGGTCAGGGAGGTGATCGAGTCGCCGAAGACGTACTCGACGTCCGGGCGGGTGCGTTCGTACAGGATGCGCGCCAGGTCGCCGCGCATGATCTCGTCGTCCCGGCCGGTGCGGGCGCCGAAGATCGCGGCGGGCAGAGTGGCGATGCGGGTGCCGTCGTCCTTCACGTAGGCGCCGTTCTGCATGTCCGTACTGGCGCGCTGGATGTCCTCCAGGATCCCCATCCGGTCGGCGACCTCGACCGCCGCGCCGCGGATGTCGACCTTGTAGCCGCCGGTCCGCAGCGCGGGCGCGCGCTCGACGACGGTCACGGCGAAGCCGTGGCGGTGCAGCCAGTAAGCGAGCGCCGGGCCGGCGATGCTCGCGCCGGAGATCAGGACGGTCTTGGTCATGGCGGATCCCCCTACAGGAACGGTGCGTTGGCGGTGCGTGGGCGGGGCGGTGAGGACCCGACACCGCGACTATACGAGCGTCTTAAACGCTTGTCTATGACGGATGTATAGATCGGGTGCGGTCCGGCCCCCGGCCCGGGAAAACCCTTCGACCGCCCGACGCCGGCCGCATTACGCTCCTCGCATGCACTTCCTTCAGATCTACGGCTGACGCGACGTCGGACGGTCTCCCGTCCCGCGGTCTCTCCCTGTCCTTTTGCGGCCCTGTCGCCGTAGTTCTGCGAAGAAGGAAGTATCGGTATGTCGCGCTCTGCCCATATCGCCATGGTCGGCACGCCCATGGTCAGTCATGTGCTGCCCAGCCTGGAGATCATCCGGGAGCTGGTCTCCCGCGGCCATCGCGTCACGTACGCCAACACCGACCACGCCGCCGCGCTGATCGCCCCCACGGGCGCCACGCTCGTCCGCTACACCTCCGGCCTGCCGGTCGCCGACAACGCCTGGCCGCAGGATCCGGTCGCCGCGGCCTCGCTCTTCCTCGACGACGCGATCGCCGTGCTGCCGCAGCTGCGCGCCGTCTACGAGGACGACCCCGCCGACCTCTACCTCTACGACGTCGGGGCGTACGCCGCCCGTGCGCTGGCCGAGGCGCAGGGCCGCGATGTCGTCCAGCTGTCACCGACCTTCGTGGCCTGGGAGGGCGCTCAGGAGGAGAGCGGGGCGGCGTTCGCCGGGCTGCCGGGGGCCGAGGCGTACCAGGCCCGGTTCGCCGCCTGGCTGGCGCGGTGCGGGGCGGTGACCACGGACGTCGCGGAGTTCTCCGGCCGCCCGCGCCGGGCGCTGGCGACGATCCCGCGGGCGATGCAGCCGCACGCGGACCTGGTGGACGACACCGCGGTGACCTTCGTCGGTCCGTGCCTCGGCTCCCGCGCGGAGCAGGGCGGCTGGGCCCGGCCGGCCGGCGCGGAGAAGGTGCTGCTGGTGTCGCTGGGTTCGGCGTACACCCGGCAGCCCGAGTTCTACCGGCGCTGCGTGGCGGCCTTCGGGGACCTGCCGGGGTGGCACGTGGTGCTGCAGATCGGCGCGTACGTCGATCCGGCGGAGCTGGGCCCGGACCTGCCGGAGAACATCGAAGTGCGGTCGTGGGTACCGCAGTTGGCGATCCTGGAGCAGGCGGACGCGTTCGTGACGCACGCCGGGATGGGCGGCAGCAGCGAGGGGCTGTACACCGGTGTGCCGATGATCGCGGTGCCGCAGGGCGCCGAACAGCCCCTCAACGCCGACCGGCTGGTCGAGCTGGGTGTTGCCCGCCGGATCGACACCGCGGACGCCACCCCGGAGGCGTTGCGTACGGCCCTGCGGGAGCTGACCGCCGATCCGCGGGTGGCGGCCCGCTCGGCCGCGCTACGGGCCGAGGCCCGCGCGGAGGGCGGCGCCCGCCGGGCCGCCGACCTGATCGAGGAGCGGCTGGCCGGCTGACGCGGCGGGGCGCCACCGCGTGGGGTGCCACGCGGTGGGGCGGGGGACGGCCCCGGCGGCCACCCCCGCCCCACCGCCGCCGGGCCCCCGGGCCGGTCCCGCTGCCGCTATGCCCGCCCCAGTACCACCGTCCCCGACGAGCAGAACCAGCCGCCGGTGCCGGAGGCAACCGCGAGCTGCGGGAGGGTGCCGTCGGGGCGGTGGACCTGGGAGTCCGGGCCGGCCTCGCCACGGAGCTGGCGTACCGCCTCGACCAGCAGGAACAGTCCGCGCATTCCGGGGTGGCAGGCGGCCAGGCCGCCGCCGTCGGTGTTCACCGGCAGCGCGCCGTCCCGCAGCAGCCGGCCCTTCTCGACGAACGCGCCGCCCTCCCCCTTGGCGCAGAAGCCCAGGTCCTCCAGTGTCACCAGGGTCATGTACGTGAAGGCGTCATAGATCTGGGCGAGATCGATCTCGGACGGCCGGACGCCCGCCCGCTCGAAGGCCAGCCGTCCCGAGACCGCCGCCGGCGAGACCGTGAAGTCGTCCCAGTCGGACATGGTGGTGTGCGAGACCGCGGTGCCGGAACCGAGCACCCACACCGGGGGTTTGGCCAGGTCGGGGACGTGGTCGTCGGCGACCAGCAGGACCGCGCAGCCGCCGTCGGAGCGGATGCAGCAGTGCAGTTTGGTGAACGGGTCGGCGATCATCGGGCCGGCCAGGACGTCGTCGACGGTGATCGGGTCGCGGTACAGCGCGTCCGGGTTGGCCGCCGCGTTGGCCCGCGCCTGCACCGCTATCTGGGCCAGTTGTTCCGCCGTCGTGCCGTACTGGTGCATATGGCGGCGCGCTGCCATGGCGTACTTGGCGATCAGGGTGTGCCCGTAGGGGACCTCGAACTGGAGCGGGCCGCGGGCGCCGAACGAGAGGTTGGCGGTGCGGCGCCGGGCCTTGATGTCGGCGCGGGCGGTGGAGCCGTAGACGAGGAGCACGGCCTCGGCGTGGCCCGCGGCGATCGCGTCGGCGGCATGCGCGGCCATCACCTCCCAGGTGGCGCCGCCCACCGACGTCGAGTCCACCCAGGTGGGGCGCAGTCCCAGGTACTCGGCGACCTCGACGGGCGCGAGGGTGCCGAGGCCGGCCGAGGCGAAGCCGTCGATCACCGACCGGTCCAGGCCGCTGTCGGCGAGCGCCCGGCGGGCGGCCTGGGCGTGCAGCGCGTACGGGGTGGCCTCGTCCACCCGGCCGCAGTCGGACAGGGCGACCCCGGCGACGGCGACCTTGCGGTTCCCGGGAGGGCGGGGGCCGGAAGCTGGTGAGGACATGAATCTGACGGTACATCAGATATCTGGGCGCGCGGCAGGGGTCGTCCGGCGCCGGGGCCGTGGCCCGCGGCTCGCCCACAGGGGTCGTCCGGCCGGGGCCGTGGCCCGACGCTCGCCCAACCCGCTCGCCCGCCACGGGAATCGCCTCGCCCGGCTCTGGGAAACTGCGGCGGCCCTCCCTACCATGACGGGCCGTCAGATCGCGTTGGCGCCCCCCCCGCCGGACCCCGGCGGGCGGGGTCGTACGGCCGGGAGGAGCCCGCCGATGGATGCCGCGTTCACCGAGGAGCAGCACACGATCCGCCGCACACTGCGCGCCCTGCTGGAGAAACGCTGCGGCCCGGACGAGGCCGAGGCGGCGGTGCGGACCCCACCCGGCTACGACGAGGAGCTGTGGCGGCAGCTCGCCGGCCTCGGACTGCCCGGGCTGGCCCTGCCCACCGCGTACGGCGGGGCCGGCCGCGGACCCACCGCACTCGCCCTGGCCTGTGAGGAGACCGGCCGCACCGTGCTGCCCTCGCCGCTGTTCGCCACCGCCGCGCTGGCCGCCCCGCTGATCCTCGCGCTGGGCAGCGAGCGGCAGCGCACCGGGCTGCTGCCGTCCCTCGCCTCCGGCGAGCTGACCGGCACGCTGGCCGTAGCGGACGGCCGGCTCGCCACCGCGCTGGCCCTGACCGGGCCGAACGACGGCGACTGGGCGGGCGGCGGCCGGGCCGGCGGCATCCAGGCGCACCAGGAGGCGGACGGGGCGGGCTGGCGGCTGTACGGGGAGGCCGGGCAGGTGCTGAACGGGCACACCGCCGAGGTGCTGGTGGTGGCCGCGCACACCGGCGGGTTCGCGCGCAGCAGCACCCGGCTCTTCCTGGTCCGGGCGGCCGGTGCGGCCGGGCTGCGGCGGATGCGGCAGGCCGTGGTGGACGAGACCCGGCCGCGGGCCCGGCTCGAACTGCGCGACGTACCGGCCGAGTTGCTGGGTGAGGAGGAGGGGGAGCAGGCGCGTGCGGTCGGCGCGGCGCTGGCCGCGGCCGGTGTGGTGGCGGCCACCGTGCTGGCCGCCGAGGCGGTCGGGGCGGCCGGTGCGGCGCTGGCCCGTACCGTCGCCCACGTCAGGGAGCGCGAACGGTGCGGCCGGTCCGCCGGGTCCTTCCAGCCGGTGCGGCACCGGCTCGCCGACCTCTACGCGACCCTCCAGGCGGCCCGCTCGGCGGCGTACTACGCGGCCTGGAGGGCGGGCCGCGGGCCTTCCGGGGCGGACGGGTCCTCCGGTACGGACGGGGACGGTGACGCCCGGCTCGGCAACGGGGCCGGTGGGCCCGGGGTGGCGGCGCTGGCGCTTGCGCAGGCGCAGGAGGCGCTGCGCGCGGTGGCGGCCGAGGCGGTGCAGTCGTCCGGCGGCATCGGCTTCCCCTGGGAGCGCGCGGCGCAGGTGTACTTCCAGCGTGCGGCCGGTGACGAACTGCTGCTGGGCCCGGCGCACCGGCTGCGGGCCCGGGCCGCCGAGGAAGCGGGACTGTGCGCGGGCGCGGGGCGCGCCGTGTGCCGTGCGACGGGCCTGCCGACGGCGGTCGACGCCTGATGCGGGGGAGAAGCGCCGAACCGGCGACGGCGGGGGGCGGGCGGCTGATGCGCCGCCTGGTGCAGAAGGCCTCCGCGACCCGGACGTTCGCCCGGATCGCGCCGCACGTCGTCCCGGCCCTGGACCGTGCGGTGCACCGGCTGACCGGGGGCAAGGCGCTGCTCAGCACCCGGATGCTGCCCGGTCTGGTCCTGACGGCGACCGGCGCCCGGAGCGGACGGCCGCGGCGGACGCCACTGGCCTGCATGCCGGAGGAGGGCGGTGGCTGGCTGCTGATCGGTAGTAACTTCGGACGGCCGGGCCACCCCGCCTGGACCGGGAACCTCCTCAAGTGCCCGGAGGCGACGGTGAGTTGGCGTGGTGAGGAGATCGCCGTACGGGCCCGGCTGCTGAGTGGTGCGGAGCGGGCGCGGGCCTGGCGGGCGGCGCTGGACTTCTGGCCGCCGTACGCCGCCTATCAGGCGCGGGTGGAGCGGGAGATCCGGCTGTTCCGGCTGGAGCGGCGCTGAGGGACCGACGGATCGCGCGCCCGGCCGTGGTGTGCGCGTTCCGTGCCCGCATGCACACAGCGGGTGCCTCGGCGCCCCTGGGAGGGGACGGCCGGCACCCGCTGTGTGTGCAGTACAGCTATGGCAGGACGGATAACGGACCGACGGCGGAACGGGCCGGAGTGCAACGGGGCTTGGAGGCGCGGCGCTTCTCGGGCCGCTTCCTCGACGTGGTGCCGGTTGCCGGGTGCCCGGTCGGATGGCTCAGGTGGCCTACTCGTTCGGCTCTTGCTCGCTCGGCTCGGTGGTTCGGCTCATGGTTCGGACGGCGTGCTCCGTCTACTTGGTCGGCTTCTTGCCGGTGACGCCGAAGTGCACCAGCAGTGCCAGGTTGGGCTTGAGCTCGGCCTGCTTCACGCCCCAGCTCTGGAAGCCCTTCTGGTGACTGGCGACCGCCGCGAGCATCGCGACGATCGAGCCGGCCATGGCTGCCGGGCTGACGTCCTTGTCGACCTTGTTCTTGCTCTGGAGCTCCTGGATGGAGTCGGTGAGCGAGTTGGTGACGGCATTGAGGATCTTCATGCGGATCTTGTAAAACCGCTTGTCGCCCTCGGCGGCACCCAGGTCGACGACGCGCAGAATCGCATCGTTCTTGCGCCAGAAGGAGAGGAAGCCGTCGACCAGCTCCTCCGCCGCCTGCCAGCCGGACTTGCCCACCCAGGAGCGTTCGGCGACAAGATCGGTCAGAGTGGCGCCTTCTTTGGCCATCTCCTCGGCGATTTCAAGGACGGCACCTTCGACGTCCGGGAAGTACTGATAGAACGTAGCGGGCGAAGTCCCCGCTTTTCGGGCCACATCGATGACCTTGACGTCCCGGTAGGGGGACGAACTGAGCATTTCACTGAGGCAGTCGAGAAGCTTTTGCCGCGTCGCCTGTCCGCGGCGGCCGGCCACTCTGCCGTCGACGGTTCGTACTTGTCCTGTCATGCCGTCAGCTTACCGAGGGGTGATCGGAGCGCGATTTGGCTGCCTGCAAATGGGGATGCGGGAGTTCGGCCTCCGCGGCCCCTGTTGCCGCACCGGTGGGGAACCCGCTCGTGGTCGAGATGTGCGGGACGCGGCTTGGTCCGAACCGGTGAATGCTCTTATCAACAGCCTGTGGACAACTTCGGTGGATAAGCGGTCACGCTCCGTGCAGAAAATGCCGGGTGTCGACCGGAATTTTGAATTCCCTTCGCCGCACACGTACGAACCGGTACTAGCGTGGACATATAGCTGCTGCGGTGGACCGCAACGACGGCCGGGGGAGAAAGCCGTGCGAAGAATGCACGGACGACTTCCTTCCGGACCGTTGATCGCCGTCGGGAAGAGGTGTGGCCCCGAAGTGACCTGTGCCGGCGCAGAATTGGCCGGTCGCCGGAACGCCCGCGAAGCGAGTGGCCAACCCGTCGGTAACCCGCGGACCGGTCAGGCACCGGCGGCCGCATCGGCGCACGTCAGGCCGGGTGGGGTGACGCCGGGTAACGGGCCCGGGGCGGGACGCGGGGGGCATGCCGTGACACGACGGACGGGCCCCGGGTTCGCAACCATCGGCGCGGCCAGGAAGAATCAGCACGCGTACGGCCGTTTCGATACTCCTCGCCGCAGGCGGGGAGACGCTGCACGGGGCAGTGGCTCTCGGCGGCCCGTGGCTTTTGAGAGTCTCTTTTTTACGCCCCACGGGGAGGTGGCAGACAAGTGGTGGAGCAGCTGAAGCAGCTGACGCAGCACGATCCCCGGCGGATCGGGCCGTTCGAAGTGCTCGGCCGACTCGGGGCCGGTGGCATGGGACTGGTCTATCTGGCCCGTTCGGCGTCCGGCCGGCGCGTGGCGATCAAGACGGTACGTACCGAGCTCGCCGAGGACCAGCTGTTCCGGGTCCGCTTCACACGCGAGGTCGAGGCGGCCCGCGCGGTCAGCGGCTTCTACACCGCGGCGGTGGTGGACGCCGATCCGCGCGCGGCGGTGCCGTGGCTGGCGACGGCCTACGTCCCCGCGCCCTCCCTGGAGGAAATAGTCAATGAGTGCGGACCGCTGCCGGCCCAGGCGGTGCGCTGGCTGGCCGCCGGGATCGCCGAGGCGCTGCAGTCCATCCACGGCGCCGGACTGGTCCACCGCGACCTGAAGCCGTCCAATGTGCTGGTCGTCGAGGACGGCCCGCGGGTGATCGACTTCGGTATCGCCTCCGGGGTGTCCAACACCCGGCTGACCATGACCAACGTGGCGGTGGGCACCCCCGCCTACATGTCGCCCGAGCAGGCCCGGGACTCGCGCAGCGTCACGGGCGCCAGCGACGTCTTCTCCCTCGGCTCGACGCTGGTCTTCGCCGCCACCGGACACGCGCCCTTCCACGGCGCCAACCCGGTCGAGACGGTCTTCATGCTGCTGCGCGAGGGCCCCGATCTGACCGGGCTGCCGGACGAACTGCGTCCGCTCATGGAGTCCTGCATGCAGATGGAGGCGGCCCACCGGCCGTCCCCCGCCGACCTGCAGTCCCAGCTCGCCCCGCACCTCTTCGGCTCCGGCAGCGACGACAGCGGTACCGCGTCGGCCTGGCTGCCGCCCGGCGCGGTGGCGCTCATCGAGAGCCGGCGCGGCGGCCGCACCGCCGTACCGCAGGAGAGCCGGCAGGCCGCCCCCGGACGCGGCTCCGCCCGCCCGGCGCCCGCCGCCCCGCCGGCCCCGCCCCGGGCGCCCGTGGCGGCCCCGCCGCAGCCCTCCCAGGCCCCGCCGCTGCCGGAGAGCGCGCCCGCGGGCGGCGCCGCGGACGCCGGCTGGCCCGGCCGGATCGGTGCCGGCCCCGGCGCCCACCGCGGCAGCGATCCGCGCGGTGCGCACCCCGGCCCGATGCCGCCGGCGGCCGGCCCGGACGTCTCCACGGCCCGGGTGACCCCGGTCTCCGCGGCACCGCCCGCCGCCGCGCCGTCCCCGGCCGCCGCGCTCTCCGCGGCGCCCGCGGAGGGTGCCGCCGGTCCCGTCCACCTCGCTGGCTCGTCCGCCCCGATAGGGCCGGGTCCGCGCGCCGACACCCGGGAACCGCAGCCCCGCGGGCAGGCCGGCGCCGCGACCAACTGGGTCCGGCCGCCCGGTGGCGGGCCGGTCACCGGAGTGCCGCAGCAGGGCCAGCCCGGCGGTGCGCCGTCGCCCGAGGGCGCCGCGGCTCCGGCCGAGGCACCGCCCGCCGACGCGGGCCGCTGGCGCCCCTGGCGGTTCCGGATGTCCAACGACGTCTGGGGCACCCCGGCCGTGGACGGCGAACTGCTCTACGTCACCTCCTTCGAGGTGCATGCGCTCGACGTGGCCAGCGGGCGGCGCAGGTTCAAGACCCGGGACGTCGCCTGGGCGATGGCGGTCGCGGACGGCCGGATCCACGCCTCGGACGGCCCGAGCCTGTACGCGCTGGACGCCGCCGACGGCACCGACCGCTGGCGGCTGAACACCGACGGCTGGGTCTACGCCCTCAAGGTCGACCGCGGGACCGTCGTCACCAGCACCCGCGGCGGCGGCGTCCAGGCCTGGGAGGCCGCCACCGGCGAACTGCTGTGGGAGACCACCGGCGTCCAGACCGACTTCGAGACCGCCGAGGCCGGGCCGGTGATCCACGAGGGCACGGTGTTCGTCTGGGCCGACGCCCGGCTGAAGGCACTGGAGGCCCGTACCGGCGCGGAGCGCTGGTCGTACCCGGTCGGTGACGCGGCGGCCTGCGGCGGGGTGCCGGTGCGGCTGCTGCCGGCGCCGGACGGGGCGGTCTACGTCGTGGCCGGCACCCGCGTGCTGGCGCTCGACATCGCGCGCGGCGACCTCCGCTGGCACTTCGAGGCGCCCGCGGTGTTCCTCAGCCCGCCCGCCTTCGCCTCCGGGCCGGCGGTCACCGGCGGCGGGGTCTATCTGGCGGACTACCTCGGCACGGTCTACGCGCTGGACCCGGCGGACGGCCGCGACCGCTGGCGGATCGCCACCGAGGCCCGGCAGTCCACCGAACCGGTCCTGGTCGCGCACGGCGCGGTCCACCTGGGCAGCGGCAAGGCGCTCTACACCCTGGACGCGGTGACCGGCACCCCGCGCTGGCGGTTCCAGGCGGGCGCCGAGGTCGTCGGCTCCCCGGTCGTCGCGGAGGGCCGGGTGCACTTCGGATCGGCCGACCACTGCCTGTACACGCTCGACGCGATGGGCGGCCAGCTGCGCTGGAAACTGGCGACCGGCGGGGAGATCACCGGCTCCCCGGTGGCGGTCGGCGGCGTGGTCTACGCGTGCAGCAAGGACCGCTGTGTGTACGCGCTGGACGCGGCGAAGGGAACGGGCCAGGCCCGGCGGTCCTGACCACCGGTCCGGCCCCCGTAGGCCCGGTCCCCGCCCGGGCCGCTCGTCCTCGTAGGCCCGGTCCCCGCCCCGGCCGCTCGTCCTACTCCTCGTCCTCCGGAGGGCGGGGCTGCCGCTGCTCCCTGCCCCACTCCACGGGCGGGGTGGGCGGCGGCCGGCGGGACGGCATGGTCGGTGGCGGCGGCTCGTGCCCGTACGGATCCTGCTGCGGCGTACGGGGCTGCTGGGGTGCCGGCGGCTGCTGCCGGGAGGGGGGAGCCGGGGCGACCGGCGGCAGCGGTGTGGTGGGGGTGTCGTCCTCGGCGGGGTACGGAACGCCGGAGCGGCCCGGGGGCGGGGGCGGCGCCCCGGTGCCCGCCGGTCCGCCGGTGTACGGCTCGGGGTCCCACTCCTCGGCGCCGGGGCGGCCGGCGTCCCACGGCTCGGGCGGGCCGGGCGGATAGGCCGCGGGCGGGTAGGCGGCAGGCGGACGGGCGCCCGGAGGGTAGCCGGAGGGCGCGTCGTAGCGGTCGTCGGGCGGGTAGGGGCCGTAGCCGTCGTCGTAACGGCGGTCGTCGTAGCGGCGGTCGTCGTAGCCGCGCTCGTAGACCCGCCGGTCGCGGCCCCGCATGACGAGCGCGCCGAGCAGCAGCAGCGCGCCGCCGCCGAGCGCGTTGGCCACGCCCACGCCCAGCCCGCGGGCGCCGGCGGTGAGTTCGCTCGCGGCCTGGCCCTGGCGGACCATCCACAGGATCGTGAAGCCCAGCACCACCACCCCGGCGACCGCGACCAGCGCCCGGGAGCGCAGCGCCACGCCGATCAGCGCCAGCAGCGCCGCGAAGCCCATGGGCAGCAGGACGGAGCCGAAGAGCGCGGCGCTGTTGGGTGTGATGCCGTTGAAGAGGTCCTCGATCCGGATGTCGCTGCCGTGACGGCCGTCGTACCAGGGACGGAAGGGGCTCCAGACGGCGGCCGTCGCTCCGATGAGGGCGATCAGCGACCCGAGAACGTTGCGCACCACGGGCGTCGCCTCGCTTCGGGTCGTTCGGTCATCCTCCGCGACCGACGCTACGCCTGCCCGTCGGCACCCGCTAGACAGGTTGGGCCGGACGCGGGGCGGGGCCCCTACGGGGTGTCCGGGCCTCTTGCTAGGGTGCCGTGCACGCGTCAACCCGCAGTCCGGCGGGCCAGGAAGTTTCCACGGGGGATCGGCGATCATGAAGCAGCGCATGCGTACGGGCACGGCCGGCGACGGTGCCCGCAGGGCGACGAGGGTGGCGGTGGCGAGCGCGCTGGCACTGGCCACGGTCGCCACGGTCGGAGGGTGTGCCTTCAGCCGCCCGCGGGTCGCGATGCCGACGTCCTTCGCGAGCCCCACCGGGTACGGCTCGTCCCCCACGGGCTACCCGACGGACAGCTACTCGCCGTCGTACTCGCCCTCGCCGACCGAGGAGACCTACGACCCGGACGGGCGGGCCGACGCCACCGGCAGCAACTGCGACTTCTCCAGCTCGCTGCGCCAGTTCACCTACACGGTGTCCATCACCAACCCGTCGACGACCTCCTCGTACTCCTACGACATGGCCGTGAACTGGATGAAGGCCAAGCCGGCCGACGGCAAGGCGTACGGGCTGCACGAGCGGTCCATCGTCGTGGGTCCCGGCGCCACCGAGACCTACACCGCCAAGTACACGGTCAACCAGTCCTCCATCGGGCAGTTCTGGTTCACCTGCCAGATCACCCGGGCGCACAAGACCAAGATGTAGGCCGGGGCCGAGAGGTGGGCCCGGCCGGGACGCGGGCCCGGACGCACACCCCTCGTGCGCACGGTCATCGGACGAGCGGGCAGGGGTCCGCCCCTGCGGGGCCGCCGCCCGGACCGCTGCTCCGCCCGCTCCCGGGCGCCCGCTCCTTCCGGGCGGCGAACAGTTCCGCCTGGCGGTCCGGCGGGAGATTGCCCAGCGCGATCAGCGCCGGCGCGTGCGCCCACGCCTGCGCCCGGCCGCCCGCCTCGTGGGCCGCCCACAGCGCCCGTACGGTGCCCTGGACCGCCTCGGTCGGCTGGGCGGCGAGGACGGCGGCGCGACGCAGCGCGACCTCGGCGGCGGCGCCGGGCGCGGTCAGCTCGGAGACCAGGCCGATCGCGTACGCGCGCGGGGCGCCCAGCCGTTCGGCGGTGCCCATCAGGGCCAGCCGCGCGGCCTCCCCGTAGGGCATCCGCGACGCCATGGTGAGCGACTCGTAGGCGCTGACCATCCCGTAGGTGGTGTGCGGGTCGAAGAAGGTGGAGTTCTCGGAAGCGACGATGAACTCGGCCTCGCCCAGGAGGTAGAAGGCGCCGCCGCAGGCCATGCCGTCGACCGCGGCGATGACCGGCTTCCACAGGTCGTTGGCCTTCGGGCCGACGGTGAGCAGGGGGTCGTCGAGGGAGTAGGGCGAGGGCGGCTGGGGAACGTCGGCACCGCGGTCGATGCCGGTGCAGAAGGCGCGGCCGCCGGCGCCGGTGACGACCGCGGCCCGTACGGTGTCGTCGAACCGGAACTCCCGCCACACGGACGCCAGTTCACGCGCGGTGGCCAGGTCGATCGCGTTGTGCCGCTCCGGCCGGTCCAGGGTGACCAGGGCGACGCCGTCCTTGATCTCGGTGCGCAGGGTCATGGCCGCTCCAGGACCCAGCGCGGCACGGTCATGCCCTCGGGCGGGGTGTGGAAGACGGCCTTCACGGGGGCGCCGATCCGCAGCCGTTCCGGTGCGACGGAGTTGAGCGGGGCGTCCGCGGCGGTGACGAGGTTGCCGACGAGGCGGATGCGGGGGGCCTCGGCCAGTTCCACGACGACCGCGTTGTAGCCGGGCAGGTCCGCGTACGCGGGCAGCAGCGGCGGGTGCGGTACGACGTACGACCAGATGCGGCCGCGGCCGCTCATCTTCCGCCAGTGGCTGCCGAAGGACTGGCAGTGCGGGCAGCACGGCCGGGGCGGGAAGCGGAGCTGGTCGCAGTCGGTACAGCACTGGACGCGGAGTTCGCCCCGCGCGGCGTACTCCCAGAAGGGTGCGCCGTCGTCGTCGACGACAGGTGTCAGCAGCATCTCAACTCCTCAGCAGAAGGGCGGAGGTGGGCACGCCCTCGCCCGCGGTGACCAGGCAGGTCGCGGCGTCCGGCACCTGCGCGGTGCTGGTGCCGCGCAGCTGCTTGACGCCCTCGTTGATCAGGTTGAATCCGTGCACATACGCCTCGGAGAGGCCGCCGCCGCCGGTGTTGAGCGGCAGCCGTCCGCCGATCTCCAGGGCGCCCCCTTCCGTGAAGGCCGCGCCCTCGCCGCGCCCGCAGAAGCCGTAGCCCTCCAGGGAGAGCGGGATGAGCGGGGTGAAGGCGTCGTAGATCTGCGCGACGTGCACGTCCTGCGGCCCGAAGTCGGCCTGCTTCCACAGTTGCCGGGCGGCGGTCCAGGCCGGGCCGGTCAGCGGGTCGTCGTTCCAGTAGTTGACCATGCCGTGGTGCTGGGCGGGCAGGCCCTGGGCGACGGAGTGGACGTACACGGGCCGGTGGCGGCAGTCGCGGGCCCGCTCGGCGGAGACGAGGACCAGGGCCAACGCCCCGTCGGTCTCCAGGCAGTTGTCGAAGAGGCAGAGCGGTTCGCTGATCCAGCGCGAGGTCATGTACATGTCGCGGGTCAGCGGGCGCTCGTACATCATCGCGGCGGGGTTCTGGTTGGCCCGGTTGCGGCAGGCGAGCGCGACGTTGAAGAGGTGGTCGCGGGTGGCGCCGTACTCGTGCATGTAGCGGCGGGCCAGCATGCCGATCTCGTCGGCCGGGCGCAGCAGCCCGAAGGGCCGGGTCCACTGCCCCGGGGTCGGCAGCTGCACCTGGGTGTTCTTCCAGGGCCGCGGTCCCGAGCCGCGCTTGCGGGAGCGCCAGGCGACGCCGACGTGTGCCTGGCCGGTGGCGATGGCGGCGGCCAGATGGGCCACCGTCGCACAGGAACCGCCGCCGCCGTAGCCGACCTTGGAGAAGAACGTGACGTCCCCGGCGCCGATCGCCTTGGCTGTCTCGACCTCGTCGGTCTCCTCCATGGTGTACGAGGCGAAGGCGTCCACCTCCGAGGGGGCGATCCCGGCGTCGTCCAGTGCGGCGACGATCGCCCGGCAGGCCAGCGTCTTCTCGGAGTCCGGGAGACGTTTGGCGAACGGGGTCTGTCCGATGCCGGCTATCGCCGTCGCGTCCTTGAGGGTCGCCCCCATGGCCACCTCCGAAGTCCGTCGTCCGTACTGACAGCCGAGGAGGCTACCGCTAATCTGACGGGTAGTCAGCTACTGGGGCGGCCGGATCTTCTTCCGCAGGAGGCAGGACGATGGGCGACGACGCGGCGGTGCGGGCGGACCTGGAGCACGGCACCCTGCCCCGCCTGGTGCGCGCCGCCGCCCGGCGGTACGGCCCCCGCGAGGCGGTGGTCGAGGGCCGCACCCGGGTCACCTACGCGGAACTCGGCGAACGGGTCGAGCGGGCGGCCGCCGCCTGCCTCGCCTCCGGGATCGCACCCGGCGACCGGGTCGCCGTCTGGGCACCCAACACCCTCGACTGGATCGTCTCGGCCCTCGGCGCGGTCACCGCCGGCGCGGTCCTGGTCCCCGTCAACACCCGCTTCAAGGGCACCGAGGCCGCCCACCTCCTGCACCGCACCCGCGCCCGGCTGCTCTTCGTCACCGGCACCTTCCTCGGCACGTCCTACGTGGCCGCCCTGCGCCGCGCGACCGCGGAGACCACGGGCGGACTCCCGCACCTGGACCAGGTGGTGGTGCTCTCGGACAGCGCCCCCGAGGGGTACCGGACCTGGAAGCAATTCCTCGCCGACGGCGACCGGATCACGACCGAGGAAGTCCGGCGCCGCGCCGACACGATCCGGCCGGACGCCCCCTCCGACATCATCTTCACCTCCGGCACCACCGGCCGCCCCAAGGGCGCCGTCATCACCCACGAGCAATCCCTGCGCTGCTACGGCGTCTGGAGCGAGCTGGCGGGCCTGTGCACGGACGACCGCTACCTGATCGTCAACCCGTTCTTCCACACCTTCGGCTACAAGGCGGGCATCCTCGCCTGCCTGCTGCGCGGCGCGGTGATGGTGCCGCAACCGGTGTCCAGCGTGGAGACCACGCTGGCCAACCTCGCCGCCGAACGGATCTCGGTGCTGCCCGGCCCGCCCACCCTGCACCAGTCCCTCCTCGACCACCCGGCCCGCGGCGCGCACGACCTGAGCGCACTGCGCCTGGTGGTGACCGGCGCGGCCGTCGTACCGCTCGAACTCGTCGAGCGGCTGCGCGGCGAACTGGGCATCCGGACCGTGCTGACCGCGTACGGCCTCTCCGAGGCGAGCGGCCTCGTCACCATGTGCCGGCGCGGCGACGACCCGGCGGTCATCGCCGCGACGTCGGGCCGCGCGATCCCGGACACGGAGGTGCGGGTCCTCGCGGAGCCGGGCCGGCCCGGCGAGGCGCCGGTCTTCGCCGAACCGGGCCGGCCCGGCGAGGTGCTGGTGCGCGGCCACCACGTCATGCGCGGCTACTTCGAGGACCCGGAGGAGACCGCGAAGGCCGTGGACGCGGACGGCTGGCTGCACACCGGCGACGTCGGCGTCCTCGACCCGGCGGGCAACCTCCGGATCACCGACCGCATCAAGGACATGTTCATCGTCGGCGGCTTCAACGCCTACCCGGCCGAGATAGAGCAACTCCTCGGCCGCCACCCGGACATCACCGACGTCGCCGTCATCGGCATCCCCGACCCACGCCTCGGCGAGGTCGCCAAGGCGTACGCGGTCCGCCGCCCCGGAGCGGCCCTCACCGCGGACGACCTGATCGCCTGGTCCCGCCGCGAAATGGCCAATTACAAGGTGCCGCGCGAGGTCGTCTTCGTCAGCGAGCTGCCACGCAACGCCAGCGGCAAGCTGTGCAAGCGGAACCTGCGGTGAGGCTGGCTTCCCACGTACCCGGCCGGCCCGCCGCGGTTGTCGCGCGCCGTTGCGCTGTGCGGCGCCCCCGCAGGTACGCGGCGGGACGGCCAACTACGTGGGGAGCTAACGAACGGGCCGCTGCCAGGATGGGCGGCGGCCCGCGAGGCCCACTACCTTGTCGAGGAGGGGGGCGTCGTCCGGTACGGGGACGATCGCGCCGAACAACGGGCCGTTCGCGCTGTCCTCGGCCCAGGAGGACAGCAGCTCGTACGACACCTGGAGGGCCTCCGGGTCGGGCACGTACTCCTGGCCGGTGGCGCGGGCCAGGTCCCAGCCGTGCAGTACCAGCTCGTTCAGCGCGACCCGGCCCGCGACGGCGCCCGGGAGCGTGAAGCCGCCCGCCTGCGTCTCGCCCTGCCACGCCTCCGGGGCCCGCCAGGCCGCCGCCATCCCCGCCAGGTTCCGGTCCAGCTCCGCACGCCAGCCGGGGTCCACGTCGGGCCGCATCGCGTCGGGGGACAGCCGGGTCGCCGGTCCGAGGTCCTTGCGTGCCACGTCCTGGAAGGCGGCGGCCAGACCGACGAGATGGCCCAGCAGATGGCGCACCGCGTACTTCTCGCACGGCGTGGGCGCGTCGAGCTGCTGCTCGGCCGTCCCCGAGGCCAGCCGCGACACCTCCCGGGCCTGCGCCGCGAAGTCGATCATCTCGGTCATCGTGCGGTTCCTTCCGTCCTGCGGAGCCCTTGTCGTCCGTCTGCCGGCCGGCTGCCGTATCCGTCGTGCCGCCGGCCCCTCCACAGTGCAGACTCCGCGCCCGTAAGGACCCTCGCCACACCGGACGTCCGACGAGGACGAACGCGGGGCGACCCGCACGCGGTACGGGCGGCGGCGGGTCGAGCGGCTCACTCCCGCCCGTACCGCTCCCGCAGCGCCGCCTTCAGCACCTTGTTCAGCGGGCCGCCGCGCGGCAGCTCCGCGGTGGTCTCCAGTTGCTCCGGCAGCTTCTGGGCCATCACCCCGGCCGCCCGCAGATGCGCGGTGAGCGCGTCGAGGGTGAGCGGTGGAGCGGCCGGGTCGGCGGGCGTGATCACCGCGCAGACCCGCTCGCCGCGTGCCCGGTCCGGGAGTCCGATGACGGCCGCCTCGGCGACCGCCGGATGGGTCCGCACCAGCTCCTCGACCTCCTGGGCCGAGATGTTCTCGCCCTTGCGGATGATGATGTCCTTGAGCCGCCCGGTGAGCACGAGGTGCCCGTCCGGGCGCAGCCGGCCCAGGTCGCCGGTGCGGAAGTACCCGTCGGCGTCGAACGCCTCCGCGGTCAGTGCCGGGTCGGTGTACCGCCGGAAGAGCATCGGCCCCTTCACGGTCACCTCGCCGGTCTCCCCGGGTGCCGCCTCGCTCCCGTCCGTCCGGACGATGCGTATCCGGGCGCCCGTCACCGGCCGGCCCACCGTCCGCGCCAGCTGGTCGTCGCTGTCGTACGGCGTGCCCATCGCGATCATCGGGCACTCGGTCATCCCGTACCCGTGCACCACCGCACACCCCAGCTCCCGCCCGGCCGCGGCGTACAGTTCCGGCGGCATCGGGGCGCCGCCGCCCGACAGCAGCCGCAGGGAAGGGATCAGCCGCCCGGCGTCCGGGCGGGCCCGTCGGCAGCGGCGTGACTCGTCCAGGAACGCCTGGTAGAACGCGGTGCTGCCGCCGGCCATGGTCACCCCGTACCGCCGGTAGACCGCGGCCGCCCGATCCGGTGCGAAGGTGTCCAGCACGACTGCGGGGAATCCGCTGACCAGCATGGCGATGACGTAGTCCGGCCCGGCGATGTGCGCGTAGGGGAAGGCGATCGAACCGATGTCCTGAGCCGACATCCCGAGCGCGGTCGCCAGCCCGACCCCGCCGGCGATCAGGCTCGCGTCGGTGTGCTCCACGCCCTTGGGCGACGAGGTCGTACCGGAGGTGTAGTAGATCCACCGCGTCCCGTCGCGATCGGGTGTCCCGGCCGGCAACCCGGACGGATCCCCTACGGGCAACCCGCCCTCCACCGACACCACCCGCACACCGTCCCCGGCCGCCTTCCGGGCCATCGCCGCGTAGTCGAACCCGCGCCACTCGCCCGGTACGAGCACGTACTCCGCCGCCGACTCCGCCAGGATGAAGCCGACCTCGCGTTCCCGGTGCAGCGGGATGACCGGCGCCTGCACGGCTCCCAGCCGGGCCAGTGCCAGCGAGACGACCACCGTCCGGATCCGCGTCGGCAACTGCCACGCCACCCGCGTCCCGGCCCCGATCCCCAGCCGCCGCAATCCGGCGGCCACCCGCAATGCCTCGTCCCGCACCCCGTCGAAGCTGAGGCTCCGCCCCTCCGCGTCGAAGAACATCGGCGCCCCCCGTGACGCCTCCGCCCGATACTCCACCAGCTCCCAGAGCGACCGCACACGACCGACCTCGAACACGACGCGCCTCCTGACCACCGGGGACGGGTGGGGCGCACTGTAGCAGCGGAACTGACGGAACGTCAGATGTGTGACGGAGGCGGGGTTGCGGGCAGCAGGCCGCGGACAGCAGACAACAGACAGGCGAGGGGCGGGAGTTCGGTCCCGCGCCTCGCCTGTCGGCAGGTTTTAGTGCTGCGTGGCGCCCGCGGGCGCGATCGGTATGTGGCTGTCGTCGGTCGTGAAGGCGCCGGTTATCGGGGTGTGGCTGTCCTGGGCGGTGAAGCCGGGGGCCGTCGGGATGTGGTTGTCCGCCATGGCCGGGGCGGCGGCGATACCGGCAACGGCGGCGGCGAGGGCGACCGTGACGAGCGCACGGGTGCGTCGGGTCATGCGAACTCCTTGAGAGGGTGTCTGGTGACGAGAGAAGCTTGCCCGCCATGGGGTGCATGTTCGAGCAAGTGTCCGGAAATGGTTGCTGCATGAGGGGAATTGGCGTTGCCCGGAACGACTTCCGCTGCAAAAGGCCGAAGGGGCCGGCGTCGATGACTCCCCCCTTGGAATGTCATCGAAGCCGGTCCCGACGTTCCCCTGTGATTCCCCCTGGTTCCCCCGGTTTTCTGTTCCCCCGTTTCCTGCTCCCCCGTTTTCTGTTCCCCCGTTGTCCCCCGTACCCCCGTAACCTCCGGCTGTGAGGCCGGAGATCGTCTTACTTCGGGTCGGTGATCGGGCGGTTGCTGTCCTTCGCCGTCACCGTGCCCGAGCCCTGTACCGGGCGGGTGCTGTCGTTCGGCGTCAGTGCGCCGTCGACGATCGGGCGGTTGCTGTCCATCGGCTGAACCGGACGGCCGTCGTGCCCCGGCTGAGTGGCCGGGCGGGTGTCCGTCGGCTGGATGGGACGGTTGCTGTCCATCGGGATGATGGGACGGTTGCTGTCCATGGGAAGGATGGGGCGGTTGCTGTCGAGCGGCTTGACGATGTCCTTGTCATCGCTCACCCGTGTCTGGTTCTCGGTGCTCACGGTGGCAACTCCTGGTGGCTAGGCGCTGAAGGCCCATCCGGCCGGCAACTCCCCCGTGGGTCGCCGGACGGATGGACCGGGGCCGATCACCTTACGGTGGGGCCTGGTCACCGAGCCGCTTGCCCCCCGAGGCGGCGGATCGGTACGTAAGAGAGTGGCCCGCGACGATGAACGATCGATAAACGCCGACGCTGCGGGCTCTGACCAGGCGTTATGCGATGGCCGCCAGGGAGAGGAGGCGCTGCAGCTCGTCGTTCACGGGCAGGCCCAGCTGCTCGTGGATGGAGAGGACCTCCTGCCAGCACACCTTCGCGCGCCCGGAGTGCCCGATCTGGTGCAGCGCGTGCCCGAGAGTCGTCAGCGCGCTCGCCCGCCAGCGGCCGCCGCCGATTCCCCGGAGAGCGGTCAGGGCCTGCTCCGCGTAGTTGGCGGCGTTGGCCGGGCGGTGTGCTGCGAGGTCGACCTCGGCCAGCCGCAGATAGGTCATGCCTTCCCAGAACCGCTGCCGGCTGTCCCGGAAGATGGTGAGCGCATGGGTCAGTTGCTCGGTCGCCTCGTCCAGCCGGTTGGCGAGCGTGAGCGCCATGCCCAGCGCGTACATGCCGTTGCCCAGCCGGCGGGAGGCGCCGGCTTCGCGGTAGCAGGCGGTGCCCTGTTCGGCGAGCTGGATCGCGCTGTCGATCCGGCCGGTGTCGAGGTGCACCCGGGAGAGGTTGCACAGCGCGCTCGCCTCGGACTGCTTGTTCCCGTTCTCCCGGAAGGCCACCAGCGCCTGGTTGAGGTAGCCCTCCGCCTCCTCGTGCTGGTGCCGGATGCTGGCGATGATGCCCCGGTCGTTGGGCCCTTGGGAGGCGGAGAACGAATCGCCTGAAGCGAGCCCGAGCAGGGTGGCGAGCTTGGCGTGCTCGTCCGCCTCGGTGAGCATGCCCGACTGGGTGTAGAACGGCGACAGCGACCAGTGGGCCCGCCCGGCGGCGTGCTTGTCGTCCGCCTTCAGGGCGGCGTCGAGCAGGGCGAGACTGGCCTGTTCGTACTGGCGGTTGTTGGCACCGGACTCGGCCATGTCGCGGGTGAGCAGCAGCAGGTCCACGGCCCGCCGCAGGGTGTCCGGGCCGGTGTTCTGCAAGGCGCAGGCGATCAGGCACCGGGTCTCGCTGAACAGCCAGCCCAGCGCCTCCGCACGGTCCGTGAAGGACAGCCCCGGGTAGTGCGGCGTCTCCATCTGGTCGACGAGACGGTCGCCGGGCCGCTCCAGCTCGTACATGTGGGCCGCCGTGGCCAGGTAGAAGTCCAGCAGCCGGGAGAGCGCCGCGTCGCGCTCCTCCGGGGGCTGCTCGTCGCGCTCCGCGCAGGAACGGGCGTAGAGGCGTACGAGGTCGTGGAAGCGGTACCGGCCGGGAGCCGCCGACTCCAGCAGGGAGGTGTCCACGAGGGACTCCAGCAGCAGCTCCGTCGAGTCGGTGTCCATGTCGAGCAGCGCGGCGGCCGCGGCCAGCGAGATGTCCGGTCCGTCGGCGAGGCCCAGGAGCCGGAACGCCCGGGCCTGCTCGGGCTCCAACTGCCCGTAGCCCAGCTCGAACGTGGCCTTGACGGCGAGGTCGCCGGCCCGCAGTTCGTCCAGCCGGCGGCGTTCGTCGGCGAGCTTGCGGGCGAGGACGGAGACCGTCCAGGTGCGGCGGGCCGCCAGCCGGGAGGCGGCGATGCGGATGGCGAGCGGGAGGAAGCCGCAGGCACCGACGACGTCCATCGACGCCTCGCGTTCGGCGTTCACCCGCTCCTCGCCGACGATGAGCGTGAAGAGCGTCAGCGCTTCCTCCGGACTCATCACATCGAGGTCGACGAGATGGGCACCGGCGAGGTCGATCATGCGGGTACGGCTGGTGATCAGCGCGGCGCAGCCCTCCGTGCCGGGCAGCAGGGGACGTACCTGGGCCGCGTCCCGGGCGTTGTCGAGGAGGGCGAGCACCCGGCGTCCGGCGAGGGACGAGCGGTACAGGGCGGCGCGTTCCTCGACACCGTTCGGGATGGAGGCGTCGGGTGTCCCCAGGGCGCGGAGGAAGGCGCCGAGGACCGCCTCGGGGTCGGACGGTGCGTGCCCGGCTCCCTGGAGGTCGACGTACAGCTGTCCGTCGGGGAAGTGGCGGTGCGCGGCGTGCGCGACGTGGACGGCCAGCGTCGTCTTGCCGACGCCGCCGATGCCGGTGAGGGCGGACACCGCCATCACGCGGCCCTCGGCGGTGGCGAGTTGGTCGCTGAGCTCGGCGACGAACGAGGCCCGGCCGGTGAAGTCCGACACCGTGGCCGGAAGCTGATGCGGACGGACGAAGACCGGCTCCGCCGGGTCGGCGCCGTCCTGGACCACGACGGGAAGGTCCAGCTCCGGATCGGCCCGCAGAATCCGCTGCTGCAGCTCCGCCAGCGAGGCGCACGGGTCCACGCCCAGTTCGCGGTCGAGGAGCTGGCGGGTGTCGGTGTAGACCGCGAGTGCCTCCGCCTGGCGGCCGCTGCGGTACAGGGCCAGCATCAGCAGTTCGCGCAGGCGCTCGCGCAGCGGGTGGGCGGCGGTCAGGGCGGTGAGTTCGGAGACCGCGTCGGCGTGGTGGCCGAGTTCCAGGTCCAGTTCGAGGCGGGCCTCGTTGAGGGACAGCCGCCACTCGTGGAGGCGGGTGCGCTGGGTCTCGGCGTACGGGCCGGCCAGGCCGGCCAGCGGCTCGCCGTCCCACAACGTCAGGGCCTTGTCGAGGAGTTCCCGGGCCCGGGCCCGGTCGCCGGCCGCCCTGGCCTTCTCCGCCTCGGAGGCGTACTGCTCCGCGTGGTCGTGGTCGAGATCCAGCGGGAGGCCGTCCACCGGCCGCAGCGCATAGCCGCCCGACTCGCTGACCAGGGCCTCGGCGTCGTCGCCCAGGGCCTTGCGGAGCCGGGACGCGTACGTCCGCAGCGCGGCGAGCGCGGCGTGCGGTGGTTCGTCGCCCCACAGGGCGTCGACCAGCTCGGGCGCGGTGGCGGTCCGTCCGCCGCGCAGCAGTAGTGCGGCCAGCAGCGCTCGCTGCTGCGGGGAGCCCGCCGCCAGCGGCGTTGCGCCGCGCCAGGCCCGTACGGGACCGAGCACGGTGAAGCGGAGCCGCTCCCGCCCCGGACCGTCGTCCATGGTGTCCCCCTGCCCTGTGGCATCCGTCCGCGCTGTATGCGCCATCTCGCTGTATGCACCTTCTCGCTGTGCGCAACGGCCAGTCTGCCTTGTCGCGGCCCCTTACGTCAGTAGGGGTCCGGACCGTGCACAAAGCCTCCCCGGCTGACGGGGCCGGGGGCGCCGGGGGCGCACGGTGAGGGCGCGGAGTGCGGCCTTCCGTGCGCCCCTGGTGGGAGGCGGGCCCTCTTCGGGTAGCTGACGGGTCGTCAGTTCCACGCTACCGTGACCGCATGGAGACCTTCCCCAGGATCATCTCGGTGGACGACCACACGGTGGAGCCCCCTCACGTCTGGCGGGACCGGCTCCCGTCGAAATACCAGGACACCGGCCCCCGCATCGTCCGGGCACCGCTCGCGGAAATGACCTTCGTGGGCGGCAAGTTCGCCCCGAGGATGGGCGCCCCGGGCGATGACGGGCCGATAGCCGACTGGTGGGTCTACGAGGACCTGCACCGGCCGCTGACCCGCCTCGACACCGCCGTCGGGTACGCCCGCGACGACATCAAGCTCGAAGGCATCACGTACGAGCAGATGCGCCCCGGCTCCTACAGCGTCCCCGAGCGGCTCGCAGACATGGACGTCAACCACGTGCAGTCCGCCCTGTGTTTCCCCACCTTCCCCCGCTTCTGTGGCCAGACCTTCACCGAGGCCAAGGACCGCGAGCTCGGGCTGCTGGGGGTGCGCGCGTACAACGACTGGATGGTGGAGGAATGGTGCGGCCCGCAGGCGCAGGGCCGGCTGATCCCGCTCACCCTCGTCCCCCTCTGGGACGCGGAACTGGCCGCCGCGGAAGTACGGCGCAACGCGGCCCGCGGCGTACGCGCGGTCTGCTTCAGCGAGATCCCGCCCCACCTGGGGCTGCCCAGCATCCACACCGACTACTGGGACCCGTTCCTGCGGGCCTGCGACGAGACCGGCACCGTCATCGCCATGCACATCGGCTCGTCGTCGAAGATGCCGTCCACCTCGGCCGACGCGCCGCCCGCCGTCGGCTCGACGATCACCTTCGCCAACTGCTGCTTCTCCATGACCGACTGGCTGATGAGCGGCAAGTTCGACCGCTTCCCCCGACTGAAGATCATGTACGCCGAGGGGCAGATCGGCTGGATCCCGTACATCCTGGAGCGCGCCGACGTCGTCTGGGAGGAGAACCGCGCCTGGGGCGGCGTCGCCGACAAGGTCCTCCGCCCGCCCTCCGAACTCTTCGCCGAGCACGTCCACGGCTGCTTCTTCGACGACGCCTTCGGCCTGCGCAACCTGGACGCGATCGGCGTCGGCAACGTCCTGTACGAGACGGACTACCCGCACTCCGACTCCACCTGGCCCAAGTCCAGGGAGGTCGGCGAGACCCAGATGGGCCACCTGCCGCCGGACGTGGTGGAACGCATCGTCCGCGGCAACGCGATCGACCTGCTGGGCCTCACGGCGGAGGGCCTCTGGGCGGGCTGAGCCGAGGGGTGGGCTGAGCGGGGGCGGGGCGCCGTGGGGTGGGCTGAGCCGGGGCGCGGACTCCGTGGGTTCGGGCACCTGGGCCCGCTGGGGCTTGCTCGCGCGGGCACCTGGGGCCGCTTGAGCTTGCTCGCGCGACCCGCGGTACGACACCAGGCACCGGCCCGGGATCAGTACGTCTGCCAAGGCCAGTGCGGATCGTCCCAGCGGTCCTCGCCGGTGAGGCCGAGCAGCCGCACGTGCTGCAACAGCTCCTCGGGAGCGCCCTGCGACCGCAGCCGGGCCGGTGCGTGCCGGACCAGCCAGCCGGCGAGTTCGGCGCACAGCTCGTCCTCGCCCTCCCAGGCGTGCCAGGGCAGCTCGTCCCTGAGCAGGTCGTACTCCCACTCCTCCACCGCCTCGGCCAGCCGCCGGTCGGCCACCGGGCCACTCTGCGCCGCCCATGCCGCGAGCCACGGGGTGAGCGTGCCGGACGCCTCGGCACAGCAGGCGAGGACCTCGTGCGCGGGTACGGCGGCGCGGGGGTCGGTCAGCGTGTGTGCCCACCAGGCGCGCAGGAACTCCCGTACCGCCGCGGCCTGCCCGTCCGGCCACGCCTGCCACCGGCCGCGGGCGAACGCCTTGCCGACCTCTTCCATGCCGAAGAGCGGCTCGGCCCGCCCGGCGACGATCTCCGCGGCGAACTGCGGCAGGATCCGCCGCAGCACCTCCCCGGGAAACGCCCAGTCGACCGCCTTCCAGGTACGCCGCAGCAGATCCGGCTCCAGCACCACATCCGCCACCTTCAGCTGCGCCAGCTCCTCCGCGCTGCCCCAGTGGCACTCACAGTTGCTCTCGTCGGGGTGGGCCGTCATCCCACGAAAGGCGCCGGTCAGGCGCTCCAGCGCGACCTCCAGCCGGAGGGGCGGGCAGGAATCGGTTCCGTTGATGAACACCGTCAACCGGCTTTCATGACTCCGCACACCGGCTCCCACCGGGCGAAGAGAGCGACCTTACCGGAGGGGTCCACCCCCGCCACCCACCCCCGCAGACCGTCGCGCTGAGGGCCGGGCCGGTGAGCGGTTCGGGCAGCGCGGCAGGTTTTTCCACAGGGATCACCACGCACGGCGACCCGCCCGTACTCTGAGAGTCACGAGATGGACAGAGAGGGGCAAGGCCGTGACGTCAGATGCCACTCCGGACCCGTACGCCGAGCCGCTGGTCTTCGGGCAGCGTATGCAGATCCTGCGGACCCGGAGGGGGATGAGCCGCACTGTCCTGGCCGGCCTGCTGGGGAAGTAGCCGAGTTGGGTCAAGCAGGTCGAGGGCGGACGGCTGCACAGAGTGGTGGAGCGCGGAATGATCGCAGCCCAGGAATCGGAGGACCCGCACGTCATCGGGATGGCCGCCTGGCTGGCGACACAGGCGCACCGCGACAGCGGGCATGCGCATTTCGAGGCCGCGGATGCAGTGAATCTGGAAGCCCTCCGCCATCTCGAACGCTTCCTGCCCGAGGCGAGCGACGACGTTCTCGCCATCGCCGGAGCGCTGCAGTTCGAAGCGGGGTACACCGCGGCGCGCCGGGGCGAAACCGGAACCGCCTGGCGGTACTGGGACACGGCCCGCGCTGTGGCGGAGCGGCTCCCCGCCGACTACTACCACCCCATGACCTCGTTCTCCCGAGCCGTCATAGGAGCCCACGCGGTCACGGTCGCGGTCGAGCTGCATGCGGGAGCGGAGAGCGTACGTCAGGCATCTGCGGCGGACGCGACGACGATTCCGTCCCGGCCGCGCCGGGCGCGGCACCGCATCGAGGAAGCCCGCGGCAATCAGCTCGACGGCCAGCGGGGGGCCGCCCTCGCCGCTCTCGGCAATGCGCACGAGGCGGCACCGGAGACCGTCCGCTACAACGGCTACGCGCGACGCATCGTGCTGGAAGAGACGGAGTCGAAGAGCCCGGCGCAGCGACGTCGTGCCAGCGAACTGGCCGTGAAGACGGGGGTATTGGCCGCGTGAACAGAGGGGTGCAAACTGTGCCCCTTCACCCTCCTTCGGGGTCCTACGGTCGTTCCTCGTACGACCGATGAGGACCCCCGCGGCCGCATGCAGGGCGGCCCGGGGCATGGCCAACCTGACGAAAGTTGTTGCCATACGACACCCGAGGGGAAGACGTGCCTTCTCGTCAGTGACGGCGGACCCCGGGGCGCCTTCTCGTTCCTGGTGGACCGCTTTGAAGCCGTGCAACTGGAGATGGCACGGGGGCTGATCGAGCACGCCGCCGACCTGCTCGCGGACAGCGAGGCGACGGACAAGGAGCTGCGGTTCCTGTGCTGCCAGTTGCGGGCCACATTGGTCGATGTCCACCGTGTCGCCGTCAGCCGGGGAGAACGGTTGGCCGGTGACAACGAGACGGTAGGCGAGTGATCAACCCCCTTCGGGGTCCTGCCGCGCTCGTTCGGCGCGTTCTGCGTGCCCGGGCGAGCGCGGCTGCCGGCCTACTGTCCCCCTCCCTTGCCTGATGAAGCGCCAGGCACGACGATGTCCGCGCGAGTCCGAACTGACGGAGTGTCAGCTATGGGAGACATTCGGGCGGAGGCGGCGATGGGTGAGGGCGGCGTGTGGCGGCCTGGGGATGGCGGGCGGCTGGCGTATGGGATGCAGTTGCCGGTGCAGGCGCAGAGCAGGGTGTTTGCGGAGGAGTGGGAGGCCGGGGCGGGGCCGGCGGACCTGGTGGAGATCGCGCGGGTCGCGGACCGGTGCGGGTTCGCGTATGTCGCCTGTTGCGAGCATCTGGCGATTCCGCGGCGGCTGGCGGAGGCGATGGGTACCGTCTGGTACGACCCGGTGGCCACGCTCGCGCATCTGGCCGCGGTGACGGAGCGGGTGCGGCTGCTGAGCCATGTGGCGGTGGTCGCCTTCCGGCATCCGCTGCTCACGGCGAAGCAGTACGCGACGCTGGACCGGTTGTCGGGCGGGCGGCTGATTCTCGGGGTGGGCGCCGGGCATGTGGCCGAGGAGTTTCAAGCGCTGGGGGTGGACTTCGCGCGGCGGGGCGCGGTGCTCGACGAGACGATCGATGCGCTGAAGGCGGCGCTCGGGCCGGAGGAGTTCCCCGAGTTCGCGGGCGAGCGGTTCGCGTTCGAGGGGCTGGGGCAGGCGCCGCGGCCCGTACAGACGCCCCGGCCGCCGATCTGGGTGGGCGGCTCCTCGCCCGCCGCCGTACGCCGGGCCGCGGAGCGCGGGGACGGCTGGCTGCCACAGGGGGACCGGCGGGAGCGGTTGCCCCGGCAGATCGCGCGGCTCCGGGCGGCGCGGGAGGCGGCGGGGGTCACCGAACCGGTGGTGATCGGGGCGATCGCCGAGCCGGTGTACGTGGGGGAGCCGGGCTGGGACGTCGGGCGGCACACCGTCCGGGGCAAGCCGGAGGCGGTCGCCGAGTCGTTGCGGGCGTACGGGGAGATGGGCGTGCGGCAGCTCCAGGTGCGGTTCCGCAGTCGGAGTCGGGCCGAACTCGTCGATCAGATGGTGGCGTTCGGGGCGGAGGTCGCCCCGCACCTCTGCGTGTGACAGGCGCCTTCGGCAGGGACAGGGCTCCGCGCCTTCGGCAGCGGCATGGCTTCCGCGCTTTCGGCAGTGACGTGACTCCGCACCTTCGGTAGTGACGTGACTCCGCACCTTCGGCAAGGGCATGGCATCCGCACCTTCGGCAGTGACACATGGCTCCGCACTTTCATCCAGTAGGGAGTACCGGCATGGGCAAGCTCGACGGGCGGGTCGTTCTCATCACCGGGGCGGCGCGTGGGCAGGGTGAGCAGGAGGCGCGGCTGTTCGCGGCGGAGGGGGCGCGGGTCGTGCTGGCCGACGTCCTCGACGAGCAGGGCGAGGCCGTCGCGAAGGAGATCGGCGAGGCCGCGCGCTACGTCCATCTGGACGTGAGCCAGGAGGAGCAGTGGGTGGCGGCGGTGGCGGCCGCCCGGCAGGCGTACGGGAAGGTCGACGGGCTGGTCAACAACGCCGGGATCCTGCGGTTCAACGAGCTGACCGCCACCCCGCTGGCCGAGTTCCAGCAGATCGTGCAGGTCAACCAGGTCGGGGCGTTCCTCGGGATCAAGACGGCCGCGCCGGAGATAGCGGCGGCCGGCGGCGGCACGATCGTGAACACGGCGTCGTACACGGGCGTGACGGGGATGGCGTACGTCGGGGCGTACACCGCGACCAAGCACGCGATCGTGGGGCTGACCCGGGTCGCGGCGCTGGAGCTCGCGCCGAAGGGGATCCGGGTGAACGCCGTCTGCCCGGGCGCGATCGACACCGCCATGAGCAACCCCGCCCAGCTCGACCCCACGGCCGACGCTGACGAGGCCGCGGCGGCGCTGGACGAGCTGTACCGCAAGCTGGTGCCGCTGGGGCGGGTGGGGCGCCCGGAGGAGGTCGCGCGGCTCGCGCTGTTCCTGACGTCCGAGGAGGACTCGGCGTACATCACGGGCCAGCCGTTCGTGGTGGACGGGGGCTGGCTGGCCGGGGTGAGCGTCCTCTGAGGCAGCTCATCTGATGCAGCATCAGGTAATGCCGTCCGGTGCTCTTGACGGTGCTGGGCGGTGGTGGAACAGTCGGCGCAATCGAGAGCTGACGGTTCGTCAGATAGTCGTCGGGCGGGCGCCCGGGCACGCGCGTCGGGGCACGCCGGGCGGCGGATACAGGGACGGTGATCCACTGTGGAATTCGGCCTCTTCGTACAGGGATACGTGGGCAAGCGGGCCAGGACCGACCCGCTCGCGGAGCACAAGGCGCTGATGGAGGAGACCGAGTACGTCATCCAGGCGGACGCCTCCGGGTTCAAGTACGCCTGGGCGTCGGAGCACCACTTCCTGGAGGAGTACTCCCACCTCTCCGCCAACGACGTCTTCCTCGGATACCTCGCCCACGCGACCGAGCGGATCCACCTCGGGGCCGGGATCTTCAACCCGTTGGCGCAGGTCAACCACCCCGTGAAGGTCGCCGAGAAGGTCGCGATGCTTGACCACCTCTCCGAGGGGCGCTTCGAGTTCGGCAGCGGGCGGGGCGCCGGTTCGCACGAGATCCTCGGCTTCCTGCCGGGGATCACGGACATGAACCACACCAAGGAGATCTGGGAAGAGACCATCGCCGAGTTCCCCAAAATGTGGCTCCAGGAGGAGTACCCCGGATTCCAGGGCAAGCACTGGCAGCTGCCCCCACGGAAGGTCTTCCCCAAGCCGTACGGGGCCTCGCACCCCGCGATGTGGTACGCGGCCGGGTCGCCGCCCTCGTACGCGATGGCGGCCCGGAAGGGGCTGGGCGTGCTCGGCTTCAGCGTCCAGAAGGTCGCCGACATGGAGTGGGTGCTGGAGCAGTACAAGACCGCGATCCGGGACGCCGAGCCGGTGGGCGACTTCGTCAACGACAACGTGATGGTGACGTCCACCGCGATCTGCGCCGAGACGCACGAGAAGGCGGTGCAGATCGCCGTCCACGGCGGGCTCAACTACCTGCAGTCGCTGGTGTTCCGCTACCACGACACCTTCCCGCGGCCGGACGGCATCCCGGAGTGGCCCGAGCTGCTGCCGGACTACACCGCCGAGATCATCGAGCTGCTGATCGCCGAGGAGCTGATGATCTGCGGCGACCCCGACGAGGTGCTCCGGCAGTGCAAGCGCTGGGAGCAGGCCGGTGCCGACCAGCTGAGCTTCGGTCTGCCGATCGGCATTTCGTACGAGGACACCATGAACACGATCAAGCTGATCGGGGAGCACGTCATCCCGAAGATCGACACCGACCCGGTGCACCGGACGACCCGATTCCGCCAGGCGGCCGGCAACTGAGCCGGCCACGAACCGGAACTGACGCCGGCGCGCTGCCAGGCCACTGACGGGACCGGCAGCGCGCCGGCAATGAGGGGAGGCACTGCCGCCATGCTCGACCACCTGATCAAGGGCGCGACCGTCGTCGACGGTACGGGCGCGCCCGCGTACCGCGCCGACGTCGGCATCCGGGGCGGCCGGATCGCCGTCGTCACCGGACCGGGCGGGGTGCGCGAGGACTCGCGCTCGGCGGAGGACGCGACCGGGCTGGTCCTCGCCCCCGGCTTCGTCGATCCGCACACCCACTACGACGCCCAGCTGTTCTGGGACCCGTACGCGACGCCCTCGCTCAACCACGGTGTGACGACCGTCGCGGGCGGCAACTGCGGTTTCACGCTCGCGCCCCTGAACCCCGCCCGCCCCGAGGACGCCGACTACACCCGGCGGATGATGTCCAAAGTGGAGGGCATGTCCCTGGTGGCACTGGAGGAGGGCGCGCCGTGGACCTGGCACTCCTTCGGGGAGTACCTGGACGCCCTGGAGGGCCGGATCGCCGTCAACGCCGGCTTCATGGTGGGACATTGCGCGCTGCGCCGGTATGTGATGGGGCCGGACGCGGTGGGCGGGCAGCCCACCGGCCGGCAGCTGGCCGAGATGCTCGCCCTCTTCCACGAGGCCATGGACGCGGGCGCCTGGGGACTCTCCACCACCCAGTCCTCCACCCACTCCGACGGTGACGGCCGGCCGGTCGCCTCCCGGCACGCCGGGCCGGACGAACTGCTCGCCCTCTCACGGGCGGTCGCCGAGCACGAGGGCACCCAGATCGAGGCGATCGTGGCCGGCTGCCTCGACCGGTTCAGCGATGCCGAGATCGACCTGCTGGTGGAGATGAGCGCGGCGGCCGGGCGCCCGCTGAACTGGAACGTCCTGACCATCGACGCCGCCGTACCGGACCGGGTGCCCCGGCAGCTGACCGCGAGCGAGCGGGCCCGCAAGGCGGGCGGCCGGATCGTCGCGCTGACCATGCCGATCCTCACGCCCATGAACATGTCGCTGGGCACCTTCTGCGCGCTGAACCTGATCCCCGGCTGGGGCGAGATCCTCGGGCTGCCGGTCGACGAGCGGATCGCCCGGCTCCGTGACCCCGCGGTCCGCGCGCAGATGCTGCGGCGCGCGGCCAGCGAGGAAGCCGGCGTCTTCCGGCGCCTCACCGACTTCGGCCGGTACGTCATCGGCGACACCTACTCCGCCGCGAACGAGGGCCTGACCGGCCGGGTCGTACGGGACATCGCCGCCGAACGCGGCCAGGAGCCCTTCGCCTGCCTCGTCGAGATCTGCGCCAACGACCGGCTGCGGACGGTCCTGTGGCCCATGCCCACCGACAACGACCCGGACTCCTGGACGCTGCGCGCCGAGACCTGGCAGCACGAGGACGTCCTGCTGGGCGGCTCGGACGCCGGAGCACACCTGGACCGGATGTGCGGGGCGCCGTACACCACCCGGTTCCTCGGCGACTGTCTGCGCGGCCGGAAGCTGGTGGGGCTGGAACAGGCGGTGAAGATGCTGACCGACGACCCGGCGCGGCTGTTCGGACTGCGTGAGCGCGGCCAGATCCAGGAGGGCTGGCACGCGGACCTGGTCCTCTTCGACCCGGAGCGGATCGACGCGGGGAAGGCCACGCTGGTCCACGACCTGCCGGGGGACAGTCCGCGGCTGGACTCGAAGGCGATCGGTGTGACGGCGGTGTGGGTCAACGGCGTCGAGGCGATCCGCGCGGACCGGGTGACGGGTGCGACGCCCGGCACGGTGCTGCGCTCGGGGCGGGACACCAGGACGGTGAGCACGCGGTGAGCGGGACCGTGGGGGCGGGGGAGCGGGCGGTGCGGGGGAGCGTCGGGGCGGGGGACCGGGTGGTGCCGGGGATCGTCGGGGCGGGGGAGTGGGTGGTGCCGGGGAGCGTGGGGGCGAGGAAGCGGGCGGTGCGGGGGAGCGTCGGGGCGGGGAAGCGGGGCGCCCGCCGATCGGTGAGGTCCCGGTGACCGCGGCCGACCAGCGGCTCTTCATCGGCGGCGAGTGGGTCGCGCCCGACGCCGGTCACTACGAGGTGATCGACCCGGCGACCGAGGAGACCGTGGGGCTTGCGCCCGAGGCGAGCCGTGCCGAGGTCCACGCGGCGGCCGCGGCGGCCCGGGAGGCCTTCGCCCCATGGTCCCGGACCAGTCCGGAGGAGCGCGCGGCCGTCCTCTCCCAGGCCGCCGACATCATCCACCGCAACGCGGGCCGGTACGCGGAACTGGCCCAGGCGGAGAGCGGCGCAACGACCGCGACCGCGCGCGGGATGCAGCTGGCGGTGGCGGTGGCCCGGTTCCGGCGGTACGCCAAGGGGGCGCTGGAGCCGGTCGAAACGCCGCTGCCCCCGCAGATCAACGAGGCGGGCCCGATGGGCCAAGGCGGCGTACTGGGCGCTCTCGCGGTCCGGCAGCCGGTCGGCGTGGTCACCTGCATCACCTCGTACAACAACCCGTGGGCCAACCCGGCCGGCAAGGTCGCCCCGGCCCTCGCCATGGGCAACACCGTCCTGGTGAAGCCGGCCCCGCAGGATCCGCTGTCGGTGTACCGGATGGCGGAGGCGCTGGACGAGGCGCTGAGGGAGGCGGGGGCGCCGCCCGGTGTCGTGAACGTGGTCAGCGGGACCGCGGTCGGCGTCGGTGAGGCCGCCGTCGACTCGCCCGACGTCGACATGGTCAGCTTCACCGGCTCCACGGCGGTGGGGCAGCGCATCGCCGAGGTGTGCGGCCGCGGGATGAAGCGGCAGCTGATGGAGCTGGGCGGCAAGGGCGCGGCGATCGTCCTCGACGACGCCGATCTGGACTCCGCCGTCGCCGGCATCGGGACGACGTACGCCTTCTACAGCGGGCAGATCTGCACGGCGCCGACCCGGGCGATCGTGCACCGCTCCGTGTACGACGCGTTCGTCGACAAGCTCACCGCGTACCTGGGCTACCTGAAGGTCGGTGATCCGCGGGCGCCGGGAACCGTCGTCGGACCCGTCATCTCCGGCGCGCACCGGGACCGTGTCGAGTCCTACGTGGAGCTGGGGCGCAAGGAGGGCGCCACGGTCGTCGCGGGCGGGGAGCGGCCCGCACACCTCGACAAGGGGTTCTACGTCGCGCCCACACTGCTCGCCGACTGCACCAAGGACATGCGCGTGGTCCGGGAGGAGATCTTCGGGCCGGTGGTCGCCGTGGTGCCGTTCGACGGCGACGACGACGAGGCCGTGGCGCTCGCCAACGACAGTGACTACGGCCTGATCGACTACGTCTGGTCGGCCGATGCGGCCCGCGCCTTCCGCGTGGCCCGTCGGCTGCGCGCGGGGGGCGTGGGGGTGAACACCGTCGGCCGCAACATGGAGGCACCGTTCGGCGGCTTCAAACGGAGCGGAGTGGGCCGCGACGTCGGGTCGTACGCCCTCCATGCCTACAGCGAGCTGCAGGCGATCGTTTGGGCGGGGTGAGGGGGAGGGTGAGGGGGAGGGTGAGGGGTGAGGGGGAGGGTGAGGGGTGAGGGGTGAGGGTGGGCGGTGGCATGGGTGGGGTGGGGCGGGCCCGTAGCGCCGGCCGTTCGTTCCCCTCCCCCGGGGCCCCCGCCCCACCCTCCCCCAGCCCACCCTCCCCCAGCCCACCCTCCCCCAGCCCAGCCCAGCCCAGCCCAGCCCAGCCCAGCCCAGCCCAGCCCCTCCGCCCCTCCGACCCGCCCCTCCGTCCCTCCGCCCTTCACCCTCCGGCCCGTCCCTCCGCCCCCCGTCCCTCAACCCCGGCGGTCCAGGAACACCGGGTTGGTCAGGGCCGCCATGGGGCCCGGGAGGCCGGGGGTGGTCGTCGGGTGCCGGACCTCGGCGCGTATGTAGGCGGCATGATCGGGCGTGGTCTGCCAGGTGACGGTGTCCGCGCCGGACGGCGGTAGGGCGGCCGTATGAAGGCGGCCCTGGTCGGTGACGAAGGAGACCGTGCAGCCCGGGGCCCCGGAGACCGTCAGCCGCGCGGTGACCCTGGACGCTCCGGACAGCGCCAACCGCCCGCCGATACCGGCGTGTTCGCCGCGCTCACCGGCGACGGAGAAGGACAGGTCGATCTTCGAGGACTCGGCGATCCACACCCGGCCCGCCCGTATGCCGTCCTGCAGGGCGCGACGGGAGAGGTCGTCGGCGAGCACCACCGTCTGCGGCAGGCCGACGACGTCCGGGTCGCGGTGGGCGTCGCTGTGGCCGACGGCCGGCAACCAGTCCCCGCGGCCGCGGATGTGCGCGACCAGGGTGTTGTCCCACTCGGCGAGGGTGACCTCGTCATCGGGCCCGTACGGCCCGTTCCAGACCTCCACCGCATCGGCTTCGTTGAGCCCGAACTTCCAGTTGCAGCCGATGCAGGTGGCGTGCGGATGCGCCGGGATGACCAGGCCGCCGGCCCGCCGTATCGCCCGCGCGTACTTGCCGAAGGCGTTGTCCCGGGCGCGGTAGCGCCAGTCGATGAAGACCCCGGGGTCGGTGCCCATCGCGACCACGTGGCCGTTGCGGGTGGTGACCTCCTCGCCGGTCAGGATCAGCAGGTCGTCCCCCCACAGCCCCTCCCAGGCGCGGTGCGCGGAGGTGGTGTTGTGCTCGGTGGTGGTGAGGAAGTCCAGCCCCGCGGCGCGGGCCAGCGCCGCGATCTCGGCGGGCGTGCGCCTGCCGTCGGAGTGGACCGAGTGCAGATGGTTGTCGCCGCGGTACCAGGCGCGGCCGCGGCCCCGGGCGCGCTCCGGCGGGTGGACGGGCCGGGGCGTCCGCCCCTGGGGGCCGTACCGCAGGGTGATCGTGACGTCGTAGGAGAGCCCCTGCGGTGCGACGGTGTACGGGCCGAGGGCGATGTGCCAGAGGCCTTCGTTGACGGGCCCGGGGAGGTAGCCGGGGGTGGCGTCGTCGGCGCGGAGGAAGAACTCCGAGCGTGCCCCGCCGGACCAGCCGCGGAAGCCCGCGCCGCCGAGGCCGGTGCCCCGTTCGTCGAAGATGCCGATGTCGCAGGCGTTGCCGACCGTGCCTTCGGGGACGGTGGGTTTGTCATAGCGGTAGGAGACGGCGATCTCCCGTACGCCGCCCGGTACTTCGACCGGGAGGTAGACGAAGTCCGGTGTGCCGGGCGGCAGATGGCCCGTCACCCGGCGGGTCTGCTCGCCCGTCCCGCCGCCCGCCCCGTCATCCGGTCCGCCTTCCTTCCCGCTTCCCGCTCCGCCGCCCGGTGCTCCGGCCGCCGGTGTCGCGTCGGCGAAGCTCACCCGGCCGAGCGTGAGCGCTCCCGTGGCGCCCGCGAGCGCCGAAATCCGCAGAACGTCGCGTCGTTCCATCCCGCTCCACCCCCTTCCGTCTGCCGTGTTGCGTTCCGTGAAAACTGTTGTACGCCGACGTGACGCGCGGCGAAAGGCCTGTGGATAACCGTCGGACGGTGCGGCAACATGCCGTCATCCACCCGCCTGACGGAGGTCCCCACCATGCGGATCGCGACCACGATCTTCCTGACCGACGAGACGATCCGGCCGGTCCGGCTGGCCCGCGAGCTGGAACAGCGCGGCTTCGCCGGCCTCTACCTCCCCGAACACACCCACATCCCGGCCAGCCGTGACACCCCCGCCCCCATGGGCGAGCCGCTGCCCCGCGAATACGGCCGCACCCTGAACCCGTTCGTCGCCCTCGCCCAGGCCGCCGCGGTCACCGAACGGCTCGCCCTGGGCACCGGCGTCACCCTCGTCGCCCAGCACGACCCGGTGGACCTCGCCAAGCAGATCGCGACCCTGGACTTCCTCTCCGGCAGCCGCTTCACCCTCGGCATCGGCTACGGCTGGAACGTCGAGGAAGCCGCCGACCACGGGGTCACGTGGTCCACCCGGCGCGCGCTGACCCGCGACCGGATGGCCCTGATGCGCGCCCTGTGGGCCGACGAACCCACCGCGTACGACGGCCCGTTCGGGTCCGTACGGGCCTCCCTGGCCCACCCCAAACCGGCCCACGGCGCCCCCCGCACCCTCCTCGGCGGCGCGGCCGGCCCCAAGCTCTTCGCGGAGATCGCCGCCTACGCGGACGGCTGGCTGCCGATCGGCGGGCGCGGGCTGACCGAGACCCTGCCGGTCCTGCGGCAGGCCTGGTCGGAGGCGGGACGCGCCGGCGACCCCGTGGTGGTGCCGTACGCGGTCCGGCCGACCCCGGGCAAGCTGGCCCACTACCGCGACCTGGGTCTCCAGGAGGTGGTGCTGCAACTGCCCCCGGCAGACGAGGGCGAGGTCCTGCGAACGCTGGACGACTTCGCGCAGTACCTGTGACCGGGCAGTACTTGTGACCGGGCAGTACTTGTGACTGAGCAGTTACTTGTGACCGGGCAGTTACTTGTGACCCGGGACGGGGAGGGCGGTCGGCTCCGGCCGGGTGATGAACCGCCCGCAAGCGCCTTTTGCGGTGCTCGGGGAAATATCGGCCACAGGTTGGTCCATATCTGAGTGAATGCCTCCCCGGATTCCTCTTCATTTATGAGCATTCAACTTGACGGGCGCCCTCCCCATGGCACGATGTCCGCCATTGACGTCCTGATCGCCAGTAATGACGTGCCGTCTACTTCGTCTCGGATTCTCCGCTTCATTGTGCCGCTCGCTGGTGGATCAGTACCGGTCGCTGGGGGAGTGCATATGGACGACAGAAACGTGGCGGAATATCTCCGGGATCTCGGGGTGGGGCCGCGTGAGGCCGAGGCGTTACAGGCGCTGCTGCGCTCCGGGCGGCGCAGCGCCGGGCAGCTCGGGGCGGAGCTGGGATGGGATCCCGAACGGGCCGCGGAGTCCGTCGACCGCCTGATCGAGCTGGGGCTGGTCGTCGCCGGTGGCCCCGATCACGCCACCCTCTCACCCGCGGAGCCGAGCCTCGCCCTGGACCGGCTGGTCCACCTCCGGTCGGCCGAGGTCCAGCGGGCCCGGCTGGCCGCGCTACACGCCTACCGGGACTACCGGCGCTGCACCGGCGCACAGACCATGGACGATTTGGTCGAAGTGGTGACCGGGCCGCAGCAGATCGTGGACTGCATTTGGCAGTTCGAAAAATCGGTGGAGACGGAAGTCGTCCGCTTCGATTCGCCGCCCTATCACACGGACGGCGGCGCGAATGACGTCGAGGTGCACAATCTCCGGCGCGGCGTTGAATATCGCGTGGTGTACTCGAACTCGGCGGTGCGGAACAGTGCCTACTATGCGGTGAACATCCAGCCGTGCATAGCCGCGGGCGAAAAGGCCCGGGTCCTCACGGCGGTTCCGGTCAAACTCACGGTCTTCGACCGGCGCGTGGCGATCGTGTCGATGTCGTCCGTCGAGGCGGAATCCAACGAATGCCTGCTGCTCGTACGGCCGTCGAGTCTGCTGACCGCGCTCCTCGGGCTCTTCGAGACCTCATGGCGCGCCGGCTACCCCATGCACCTCAGTGATCAGGTGCCCCGTGCGCTCGCCCCCGTACAGCGGCGCATCCTGGAGCTGTTCGGGACGGGGATCACCGACGACACCATCGCCCAGTTGCTGGGCATCAGCCGCCGCACCCTCTCCCGCCACATGGAACGCCTCTACCTCCTCGCCGGCGCCGCCAACCGCTTCCAACTCGCCCTGCACGCCGCCCGCAAACAGTGGATCTGAGCCCTTCCGGACCCCGCCGTGCAGCAGTGGACGACCGCCGCGCCCCCACTCGTGACGCGTGCCCGAGAGCGCCACTGGCGCAGTTGTGACACCACCCGGCGGCCGACTGGGATACCAATCTCCCCACGGCGGCAGAGGACGCCGGCAATGCACCGCAGGCAACAACTTCGGGGGCCTCTCACCGGTGCCCCGCCCCCCCACCGGGTCACCGGTGGCCGCCCGGCTCCCCCCCCGGAGCCGGGCGCCCCCGCACCCCGATCGTGCAAAGGAGCAGCGAACCATGAACCACGGCAAGAAGATCGCTCTCACCGTCGGCGCGGCGATATGCGCCCTGGCCTCACTCCCCGCGGCGGCGCAGGCCGTCTCCACGGCAGGATCGGCCGCCCCCACGGCGACGCAGGCCACCACCCGCGCGGACTCGCTGCCGTCCAAGAGCGAGTGGCTCGCCGACGTCGCACCCGTAGCGGCCGACCTCCGTAGCCACCTGGAGCAGCGACTGGCCGACGTCCACAGCGGCGAGCGGCCCGCGGTCGTCCTGGACATCGACAACACCTCCCTGGCCACCCACTACGACAAGGGAAAACCCATCCAGGCGATCCTCGACGCCACGAAGTACGCGCACGCGCACGGCGCGGCCGTGCTGTTCGCCTCGTACCGCAGCGCCGGCTCGAAGAACTCCACGACCAGGCAGCTCACCTCGGCCGGGTACACCGTCGACGGGCTCTGCCTCAAGCCGGAGGGCCACAGCCCCGGCAAGGCCGCGGTGAAGCTCGGCTGCCGCAAGAAGTACGAGGAGGCCGGGTACACGCTCATCGCCAACGTGGGCAACCGCAGCACCGATTTCGAGGGCGGACACTACGAAAAGGGGTTCAAGCTCCCCGACTACGACGGCGCGCTGAGCTGACCGCAGCGTCCCCTCACCGGGCCCGCCACCTCGTGTGGCGGGCCCTCGTCGTGCGCGGCCACGCACACCGACTCGCCCGACAGCACGGCCACTTGCGCATCCGTGCCACTTGCGCATCTGTGCCACTGGCGAAGCTGTGCCGCCGCGGAGGGCCGGCGGTCGGTACACCAATGGGGTCCGGTCTTCCGGTACCGACCTTTCCGGACTCAGTCCTTCCGGTACCGGCCTTTCCGGACTCGGTGCCTCCGGTACCGGCCTCATCCCTCAGCCGCCCTCCCCTCAGGAGCAGCCGTGCACACAGGCATACGAAGGTTCACCGCGGTCATCGCCCTCGCGACGGCATTCCCCCTGTTCGCCGGACAGGTCTCCCGGGCGCAGGAACCCCGGCCCGCAACCGGCGCCCGCACCCCTGGCCACACCCTCCCCGGGCGGTACATCGTCGTCCTCAAGGACCGGGCGCTGTCGCCCCGTTCGGTGACGGCCGCGAGCGCCCGCCTGGCGAAGGCGCACGGAGGCACCGTCCGGCAGACCTACCGGACCGTGCTCGTGCATCTCGCTTCGCGGGTCCGGATTCGTGGGTCCCGATTCGTGGGTCCCGATTCGTGGGTCCCGACTCGTGCGTCCCGACTCGTGCGTCCCGACTCGTGGGTCCCGATTCGTGGATCCCGTTCACCTTCGACCCTACGTCCGCGGGGGCCGCCCGCGGATCGGTCCGGGATGAAAGCCGTACTGGGCCCAGCCTGCCAGGTCCGAGCGCTTGGTCGTCTCCCGCGAGCAGCCGCAGCCGACCGGGGTGGAGTCGACCAGCCACACGTCG